>JBBRVO010000010.1:0-44531 GCA_038246775.1 Peptostreptococcales bacterium
AAGATGGCTAAAAAATCCATTTACCTATATAACGGCTGCTGTACTACTTTCACTCTTTCAAATCGTGACACTCGCTGTAACAAAAAACCCTTGGGGTGTTTCAGGCCCTTTTGCGATTTGGGGTGCATGGCTCTTTGAAACAGTTGGTGGCAGTGTTGATAAATGGTACTATTTTGCAAGTCCAGGTGCGCAGGCAACGCTTGAAGGCGGTCTCTTAAACCATCCAGATTCTTGGAGAAATTTCGGTATCATTGCCGGCGCATTGGCAGCAACTTTACTCGCATCCGGCTTTAAACTCAAAAAAATAAAATCCTATAAACAAGTGCTCGCAGCTGTTATTGGCGGAACTATGATGGGTTATGGTGCACGTATAGCCTTTGGATGTAACATAGGCGCCTTTTATAGCGGCATCGCATCTCTTTCCCTTTCAGGTTGGGTCTTTGCGATAGGCATCTTTGCAGGTGCCGTTGTTGGTAGCAAGCTCTTAGTTAAATTCTTTATGTAATCTTGTATCACGCGTCAAACAAAAGGAGAACAAAATGGCTAGAGAAAAAGTGGTTGAACATTATGATGTCATCATCATTGGTGGTGGCCCTGCAGGGCTTAGCGCGGCAATCTATTCAGGCCGTGCGCGTTTGAAAACTCTATTAATTGAGAAAGCGCTGATAGGCGGTCTTGCAACTTACACCAATGAAATTGCAAATTATCCTGGTTTTCCAGAGGCACCAAAAGGTGAAGCAATTACTAACCTCATGAAAGAACAAGCTAAGAATATGGGCGTCACTTTTAAATTGACCGCCGTGACAAGTGTCGCGCTTCATGGCGAAGAAAAAGTCGTTGAAACCTTTAGAAATAAATTTATTGGCAAAGTTGTAATTATCGCTACTGGCGGTAGACCTCGTACGACAGGCGGCGAGCGTGAAGAAGAATTCTTATTTGACAAAGGCATCAGTTTCTGTGCAACATGTGATGCTGCTGGCAACACGGACAAACATGTCGTCGTCATCGGATCTGGTGATGCTGCTATTGAAGAGGGTATGTTTCTTACTAAATTTGCACGTCAGGTCACCGTATCCGTTATGCACGATGAAGGTAAAATGGATTGCAATGAAATCGCTAAAGAAGCAGCTCTTGCAAATCCAAAGATGCACTTTATCTGGAATTCTGTCGTTAAACGCTTTGAAGGCGATGGCCATCTAAAAACGGTCGTCCTCAAAAATATTAAGACCGAAGAAGAAATCCCTGTGGATTGTGACAATTGTTTTGAATTTATCGGCTATTTACCAAATACCGAATTATTTGAAACGCAATTGACGCTAACAAGACAAAAATACATCACCGTCAACGAGAAAAAAGAAACGGGTATAGAAGGCGTATTCGCCATTGGTGACGCAACAGACAAATGGCTCAAGCAAATGGCAACAGCCGTAGGCGATGGTGCAATAGCTGGAACTGCAGCGGAAAGATATATCGCTGAAAAAGAAATCTTCGATGAAAAAATCATGCAAAAATTAAAGCCTGGCTTAATTTATGTTTACAACGCAATCGAAGCTGAATCTAGAAACTTTCTTGCAGAGATTGAAGCCATTGAAAAGTCAAAAAACGGCGGCATTGCTGTCAATAGAATTGATACGTACAAATCAAACGGGCTTGCACTCAAACTCGGACTCGAGAAAGTACCTGCTGTGGTGATTACTAAAGATGGTTTAATCGCTGAAAAGCTTTACGATCTCAACACAAGTCTAATTCTCTCAAAATTACAAATTTCATAAAGAGAAATGACCTAAAAAGCGATAGACTCTCAACAGAGAGTCTATCGCTTTTTTATTCACTTTAGTTGAAGATAAGATCCTTGATACCTTATAAATGATTAATCTAAGATGCCATTCAATTTCTTAATCAATTTCAGCAATTCAAACTTATCTGCTTCAGTCAATCTTCCAAAGACGTCGTCAAGCAGAAAAAGATGTTGCTCAAAAACCGGTTTGATAAGGGTTCGGCCCGCATCTGTCAAACCGATTACAAAAGCCCTTCTATCCGTTTCGTTGACATGGCGTTTAATCAAACCCTCTTTCTCGAGATTTCTGATTACCACCGTCATGTTGCCGCTCGTAGACAAAGTCTTGTCGATCAATTCGCAAATTTTCAAATCACCAAGATGGTATAAAACCTCCAAAACACCAAACTGTGCGGTGGTCAAATCATAAGTTGAAAGAAAATTTTGAATGGCTCTACCAAAAGAAGTTTGTGTCCTCGACAATGCAATAACGAGCTTTAAATTTATGGCGTTGTCGTTCCCGTAATCCGTAAGTTTTTTCATAGGAACACAATATCACTAATTAGTGCGAAAGTCAACTTTTCTATGTCCCTCAGGGATTAATTCACTTTTTCTGAAAGTACTTTATACAATGCATCCAGCTTTTCAGGCGACTCATTGAAGATAATCTTTTTACCCTCGTATTCAAAATAGATAAAATCTTTGTAATCCGTGTTTAGAAATAGCGTCACTGAGCCAAGGGTTTCCAGTTTAAAATGACCCTTAAGATGTGCCCCTAAAGCGGCACCATTTGTTTTCATCAGTATTTTGGGAATCTGTGTAAGTTGCGATAAGTTTTCAACTTTATCATACGCGTACGTATCGCCGTACATGCCCTTGATTTCAAAATCTGTTTCACCTACGATAACCTCAAGCGGCTGCAAAGACCAGACCATCATCCCAGCTACCACAATGAGAATAAGTCCCGTTAAACCGACAGGTTTTAGCATTTGCTTAAGTGCACCTTGTCTCATCTTGTGATTTTCATCAAATAAGTTACCGTCATACCTTTGAAGGAAAAAGATCATAAAGAGAATAGAAATTCCGATTACAACAAATACTGGCACGGCACTTAGCTTAATGCCGATTGCATGTATTAATGACATGAGAATTAGTAAAGTGCCATCAAAATAAAACACAATGCCCATAATTTTAGAAAGGCTTTTAACATCTACTTTTGCCTTCTTTTCAACGGGCATTGTATTATAGCCCGATATGAGAAAATATAGTTTAAAAACGTGTATGGCCAATCCCATGGCGATCAATAACAAGCCAATAATGGCATATACCCACATAGACACCTCCAATTTAAGTTTATATGTCCTTTATACGCCACTATTATTAAAAAAGTCTTAAAGGTAAATAAAATTTTTCTCATTTAGTGTCATTCGTGTCAGTTTGGGTATCAAGTGCCATAGCCACATCATACAACAGTAAAGAAAGGAAGCATCTATGGAAAAAAACAATGCCTTACTGGCGCTTTTCTCACAAGCACTCATAAATCACGATCGTGAACTTGCCGTCAAACACATCACGGAAGCGCTTGAAAATCAAACAATTGACGTCAAATCACTTTACGAAACCATTTTAGCGCCAAGCCTCAATCGGATATCTAGCAATCAAATCGAGCAGGACCTGCCGATCTGGGAAGAACACTTTAGCAGTAGCATCGTGCGGTCTGCCCTTGAACTTGCCTACCCTTTTGTACTTGCTGAACGCAATACACGCAATGCCCATTTAGACCCGACACTAAACAGGACAAAGGCGATTATCTTTTGTCTCGAAGAAGAGTATCACGAGCTTGGCGCCCGTATGATCACGGATTTTCTTACGATTTTAGATTTTGATGCCTATTACATCGGCGCGAATACACCGAAACGTGAAATTTTAAAGGCCATCGCCTATTTTAAACCGGCATTGGTCTGCATCAGTGTCACCAATTTTTATCACCTTGCGAAGCTACATAGTTTAATTGAACAACTGAAAATGGAAGATATACAGACTGTCACGCCTTTTACTCTGATTGTAGGTGGCTACGCCATCCAGCATTCCTCCAATGTCGATGTATTGGTCAAAGCAGATTATTATGCCAATTCGTTTGAGGATCTAGAAAAAATCAAGGAGGCGACTTTATGCGTTTAGCCTTTAAAATCGCTTTAAGGTTTCTGACTTCCAGTAAAGGACAAACTATCTTGATTGCCCTTGGTATCGCCATCGGTATTTCTGTGCAAATCTTCATTGGGTCACTTATCGAAGGGCTTCAAATCAGTTTGCTCGACGCGACAATCGGCAAAGCTTCTCATATCACCGTGGTTGCCAGCGAAAAAAATGAACCCATCAACACTTATAAAACCATCATAACCGATATCGAATCAAAATATCCTGAAGTTACTAAAATTTCACCTAACCTTACCAAAGGTGCCTTCATCAAAACAGATGACAAAACAAATCAAATTGTTTTAAGAGGTTTTGAACTGGACCAAGCAGATAAAATCTACCAATTTACTGAAGCTCTTTTGGACGGCGGCATGTTGCCTAAAAAGCTATCCAATGAAGTGATTATCGGCCTCAATATCGCCGAAGACTACGGCGTTAAAATAGGAGAGTCCATTGAGATTATAACGCCAGAGGGTACTACTTTTAACGCACTTGTCGTCGGATTTTTCGATTTAAAAGTTGCCAGTATCAACCAAACTTGGGTTATAGGCGACCTTACATTCGTCAAAGAGGTCTTTGGCTATGAAGACACTCAGGTTACAGGCATTGAAATGCAAGTGGACAAACCTTTTGACGCCGATCTGATATCAGACCGCATGACACTTGAAATCCCAGGCACTGGTATTAAATTTGACAACTGGAAAGTACAAAATGAACAGCTTCTCAGTGGCCTTAGTGGCCAAAGTACTTCAAGCCTGATGATTCAAGTATTCGTCGTCATCTCAGTGGTGCTTGGCATCGCCAGTGTTCTCGCCATCACAGTCCTTCAAAAATCAAGACAGATCGGTATTCTTAAAGCGATGGGCATTTCAGATAAGGTTGCCAGTCAGGTATTTTTGTTCCAAGGGTTTATGCTTGGGATATTGGGTGGACTGCTTGGTATTCTCTTTGGTCTCGGCCTCTTGTGGTCATTTAGTCAATTTGCACTTAGACCGGATGGCACACCTGTGGTTCCAATTTTCATAAATTTTAGCTTTATAGGTCTTTCAGGATTGATTGCTGTGGTTGCCTCCACACTTGCCTCTATCATACCCGCTATAAAATCGAGAAAGCTCTCTCCAATCGAGGTGATCAAAAATGGATAATATCATTACACTTGGCAAAGTTAATAAAATATATGGCACAGCCATTCAAACACAAGTCCTTTTCGATGTGGACCTCCAGATCAAGGCAAAATCGTTTAACAGCATCATCGGCGCTTCTGGAAGTGGTAAGAGCACTTTGCTCAACATCATTGGCACACTTGACAAACCCACGAGCGGAGAGGTCGTCATCAACGGAACCAGGTCTGATCAAATGAAAAAAAACGAGCTTGCACGGCTTAGAAATGAAACCATCGGCTTCATCTTTCAGTTTCACTACCTACTTCCAGAATTTACTGCCTTTGAGAACGTCTTAATGCCCTACTTCATCAAAGGGCAAAAAATCGATAAAAAAATGGACCAGCGCGCACATGAGATTATGGAACTCGTTGGTCTTAGTAAGGTAAAAAATAACCTTGCAGGCAACATGTCAGGTGGACAGCAACAAAGAACAGCCATAGCAAGGGCGCTCATCAACAATCCCAGACTCATCCTCGCGGACGAACCAACGGGCAACCTAGATTCAGATACGACCGAGGTGATTTACGATTTGCTCAGAGACATCAACAAACAGTTCGAGACGACTTTTGTCATCATCACACATGACCGTCGCATTGCTGAAAAAACCGATCGCATCATTGAAGTCAAAGACGGTAAGATCTACAACGACTTTATGCGCATTTAAAAATTCGCGTATCATGTGAGACGGTGTCTTCAATTGCATGTATATGTCTATGTTTGAATTTTTACTCGTAAATTTCTAATTGGTCATTTGTAGATGCAATTAATATGACACGATTTTAACAATAAACGGTGCAGCGTGTTTGCATCGTTTTGTTTTATTTTGTAAGTTTATTTCTATAAATAGATTGAATATCTTGTTAAAATTATGTTAATATTAATACGAAGTCCGATGTATATATATAAAGGCAAAAATACTTATTACCATTCATTCAAACGTCGGCAAAATAAAGGGAGGGTTTTTATGAAAAAGTTATTTTCATTAATGATGGTCATTCTTATGATCATGACATCCACAGTGGCATTTGCTTCTGTAGATGCGACAACTTCTGCTTCGACATGGGTTGAAGAAACACCTGCTACGCCAACACCAGCACCAACAGCAACTCCAGCACCAGCTACACCTGCAACACCTGTTACTACTAAAATGATGACACACGTCGTCGTTAAAGGTGATGTAATGTGGAAAATCGCTATGGACAACAAATTGACACTGAATCAGTTACTGGCTCTCAATCCACAAATTAAAAATGGCAATTTGATCGAAGTCGGTCAAGTGATTATCATTAAAGCCGGTGTTGCAAGCGCACCTACTACACCAGTAGCTGTAACATCAACAAAAGTTTATCAAGGCCTTGGACAGACTTTTGCCTTTAGAGTGGGTCCTGGTAAAGATGCATCGGGTAATCAAGTATATAGCTTCAATATCGCTATGGCTCAAGCAACTTTTGATGCCAAAGGCAAAATCATCAGCGTCTACGTCGATGGCGTAGAAGTTGCGACGCCTAACTATGATGGCGCATCTATGCCACATTTCTCAGGCTGGCCAGGTAAAGAAGGCTATCCTATCGCTGAACACGAAACAGGTATCGTCACTGGCACATCTGTTCAAACAAACGAAACAGCCGTTGCTGAAGTGGCTGCTTGGCAGACAAAGCGTGAACGTGGTGATACTTACCACATGAACCCAGCAAATGAATGGTATAAGCAAATGGATTTCTTCCAAAAATTCTTCGTAGGCAAAACAGTTGCTGAATTAGAAGCATGGTTCGCTAAAAATACGACGTCAGCTGGTCGTCCAATTAAAGCTGATACAACAAACGAAGCTGATATGGCAAAATATGCAAAATTGACTGCCGCAGAAAAATCAGCTCTTGCTGATGTTGTCACTGGCGCTACAATGTCAATTCGCGATGCACACGGCGATTTCTTAGGCGCTGTTGCAGAAGCTTACAAGAACAGAATTGAAGTTACAATTCCTATGAAATAAAACGCTTCAATAACCATATAAAAGCGGGTAACCCCATCTACAAGGGTTGCCCGCTTTATTTTGTCATGGAACGAGTCTTTGACCATCTCTAGGAAATAGTGACGTCCGTCTGACATTGCTGAAACCAAGTAACTGTGCCGTGAGTCGTTCAAGGCCTATAGCCAGGCCACCATGTGGTGGTGCACCATATTTAAAGGCTTCCAGATAACTCGTATAGGCATCAGGATTTAAGCCCTTTTTCTTCATGTTGGCAATCAAGGCTTCATAACGATGGATACGGCACCCACCCGTTGTTATTTCAAGGCCTCTAAACAGAAGGTCAAAACTGTGCGTCTCTTCAGTGCCGCAGGGCATTGTATACATCGGTCGCTTGCTTTGCGGATAATGTGTCAAAAATAGAAATTCTGAACCCGTTTCTTTGAATATATGCGCGCTGATTAGCTTTTCGCCTTCAGGATCGAGGTCGCCATCGAGATGTGTTTTACCATAAGTCATTTTAAGGATTTCGATCGCCTCTGATAGCTTCATATGTGGTATATGGTTTGGCACCATCGGCAATACAACACCTAGCCGTTCTAACGCTTCTTTTTCACCGATTTCAAGCGCTTCCATAATATACTTCAGAAGCATCGTTTCCAAGGCCATGAGCTCATATTCATCTTTGATAAATGCCATTTCAAAATCTAGGCTTACATATTCATTGAGGTGTCTGCTGGTACTGTGTGTTTCCGCTCTGAAAACCGAACCCACCTCATAGACGCGTTCAAATCCTGCTATGACGGTCATCTGTTTATAAAACTGCGGGCTCTGAGCAAGGAAAGCCGTTTCCCCAAAATAATCGAGCTTGAAGACGTTGGCGCCGCCTTCAGCCCCTTCTTTAACCAGTTTTGGTGTGTGAATTTCCATAAATCCTTCACCGTTTAAAAAAGCTGCAAAATACTGAGCAATACGCGACTGAATCTCGAAAATTGCCAGTTCTTTAGGATGTCTGAGTCCTAGAACGCGGTGTTCGAGTAACGTGTCGAGCTGGACATCCAGCGTTTCGGCATTGACTTGTATCGGTAGTAGCGCTTCAGAGGTATTAAGTACCTCAATACTAGATACAACAATTTCATTGTTGCCATACGCATTTTTTCCGTCGACTACCCTGCCGGTCACGGAAACAACCGTTTCTGGATTTAGATTCAACCCCACTTCTATGTCCGGTTCTAACACGCACTGGATGAGGCCCGTTCGGTCCCTGAGTATCACAAACGTGACGTGCTTCAACTTGCGGATGCGGTGCACCCACCCACACATCATGACTTGCGTATTCATTTGCTTACTCACTTCGTAGATCATAGTGCGCTTAAGTTGATGTTCCTGATTCTGGTTTTTCATGTCTCTGCTCCTTTCGATTGTATCGAGGCGCAAAAAAGCCCCTCGAACGCGACGTTCAAAGGGGCGTGTTTAACACGCGGTGCCACCCTAATTTAACTATAAAGCCTTAAGAATCCTCGCCTAAAAATAACAAAACCTCCACTCCAAAATAGGAGCGAAGGTTAATCCGCGGTGCCATCCTCGTTGACTTTAAAAGTCCTCTAAGTTCCCGATAACGGTGGAAGCCGATGCGCTCTACTCACTTTCAAGCACATACCTCGCAAATGTCTTTCCAAAAATGCTTCCATACAGGGCTTGCACCATCTCCCTACTCGCTTAATTTCTGCACTTTGTACTTTTTCGTTCATCGGTTATTGTTCGTATTTTAGCATACCTTAATTTGACTGTCAATACATCGCCTTTTTAAGCCCGTTCGATGTTGAGTCTGCCAATATCTGTTTTCAGAAGCATTTCAAGCTGCGATAGCCGCGTCTCTTGACCTAGCCAACGTGTGAGGTCTGGCTCACTGAGTATCAAGGGCATTCTAGGATGAATAGCTGACATACCTTCATTGGCATCGCGTGTGACAATGGAGAACACCCAATCTATTTGACCCTCATCACCGACGACTTTCGTATAGATTCCAGCCATGCACATAATGGGCTGATCAGGCACCGAAATCTTGTACTGTGGTTTTGGTTTTTCATCGGTATAATCAGACCATTCAAAAAAACCACTTGCTGGTATGATGCACCGCCTCTTTTCAAAAGCCTCTTTAAACATTTTCTTCTCGTGAATGGTCTCAGAACGGCTGTTGATAATCGGACGCGTACTGTTTGGAAGTTTGAACCCCCATTTCATAAGTCCCATGCGCCTCTCACCCTTGCTTTCAATAATCACAGGGCTGGTTTGCGAGGGGAACACCAAGGGACTTTCAACACTTACTTTTGGTTCGTATAAAATTTTAAAATAATTGAGAAGAAATTCTGCATCTGCATCAAGATAAAACCGTCCACACATAAGGATAACTCCTTTTTTTATTTTCATCGTCTCAATCGACTATGCTATAATTAATCTAACGAACCCTAAAAAGGAGGCAGCAAATGGCAGAGATTCTCACCAACGATTGGGCACAGGTCCTCGGCACAGAGTTTGAAAAAGACTATTATCAATCTTTGAGAACTTTTCTCAAAACCGAATATAAAACGCAAGTTATCTATCCCGAAAAACACGACATTTTCAATGCTTTTAAGTATACACCTTATTCAGAATTAAAAGTCGTGCTGATCGGCCAAGACCCGTATCACGGACCTGGTCAGGCACACGGCCTTTCTTTCAGTGTAAAATCGGGCATATCTGCGCCGCCCTCACTGGTCAATATCTTCAAAGAGCTTCAAGACGATATGGGCATCCCGATACCAAAACACGGCTATCTCAAACACTGGGCAGATCAAGGTGTCTTGATGTTAAACACGGTACTTACTGTGCGTGCTGGTCAGGCGCATTCCCATCGCAATAAAGGTTGGGAAACCTTTACGGATCAAGTCATACGTGCTATCAACGCCAAACCAGATCCCGTGGTGTTTTGGCTTTGGGGCAAACCCGCTCAAGATAAAGCGAGGCTTATAACAAGTAAAAATCATCTAATACTCACAGCACCTCATCCGAGCCCTCTCTCAGTGTATAGAGGCTTTTATGGCAGCAAACCCTTTTCAAAGACTAATGTCTTTCTGACGGCAAATGGAAAAGCGCCCATCGATTGGACGCCTACGGATTTTTAGCTGTACCTTTTGGACAAATTTGACTATACCGTTGCGTTATTCTCCTTAAACTTTTCGCCAAACTCGATTTTTAGAAAATCGACGATGCCTCTTTGCACATCTTCTTTGTGCATATAACCGATATAATCATCATGTAGTGTTTGAAATGCCAGTTCGTGTCGCAATTTTGGATTATAATAGACTCTTTTGATCATCTCATAATCTACAAAATAGGCGACTTTGCTTTGATCGAGTTCAAAAATCAGTTGTGAGGATTTGCTATTAATTTTCAGGAGGCACGGCTCAACTTTAAAAAATCCGGTTTTGAATTCCAGTGGAAAACTCATACTCAAAGGAATCACCTCAAGAGGCATATACCCTATAACTAGAGGAAATAACGAGATTTTATAATATGGCAATGACAAATTAAATATAATCTATAACGACGCGATCAATCTGACTCATAATCCATTCGACGTTCATCGGTTTCGTACCAATAGTCATAACCGCACCTGCACTAGTTGCCACTGCAAGCCTGAGCATCTCTTCCAATTCATATTCATGGTCATAGGCATAGACGAATGCCCCTACAAATGCATCGCCAGCGCCGACGCTACTATGTGCATCTACGCGTAGTGGTCTTAATTTTAACGATTTTTCTTTATTGGCGTAGAATGCCCCTTTTTTCCCGAGCGAAATAAAAACGTGCTCGATGCCCATATCTACAAAGTGATGACCAGCTGCTTTAAGGTCTTCTTCCGTCTCAATATTTTTACCAAAATATATTTCGACTTCGTGTTTATTTGGTTTAATGAAATCGGGTTTGCCTTTTAATCCCGCCTTAAACGCAGTTCCCGAGGCATCTAAAAACACTTTTGCCCCTTTGCTCTTAGCGATTTTTACCAACGTTTCATAGACTTCATCTGGAACCGATTTTGGCGCGCTCCCCGATAAGACGACGACACATGGCGGCTTAATCAACGCTTCGACTTTGTCTATAAGCGCTTTGATGTCTATTTCAGAGACAAAAGGACCCGGTTCGTTGATCTCGGTCGTTTCTTTGGTTAGTTTGTCAATTATTTTTAAATTGGTACGCGTCATATCGGCAATCTGCACAAAATCATTTGCAATCCCTAGGTCTTTTAGCGCATTCTCAATATAAAGACCGGCACTTCCACCCACAAATCCTGTGGCAATACTCTCTCCGCCAAATGACTCTACGACTTTCGATACATTGATGCCCTTTCCACCTGGGTCTTGGATCCATTTTTCTACTTTATTGAGTTCACCTATGGTGTAGTCATTGAGCTCAATGGTCTTGTCGATTGCTGGATTTAATGTAATGGTCACTATCATTCTCGTTATATCTCCTTACTTTAAAATAAGTATTTTTTCATATTATTAGTTATCATTATACGCTAATTATTCGCCTAATTCACTAGCGAGTCCCTGTAATTTGTCACAATAATTTAAATAGTTAATTTATTTTAACCAAACAGCCAAATCACTTAATATTTTTTTGTATTTTGTCAACCACCTTATGCTATAATAATACGAGAAGCGAAGGGGGGATCATTATGAAAATCAGAGCGAGAATCGTCCTTATTACTAGTTTTATCATTGTTTTAGCCATAGGATTTCAGGCTATATTCAATACCGTATCGACAAATGGTTCAATTGAAGCAATTGTTAAAAGTCAGTTGGGAGATCAAGTCATCAATATTCAAAAGGAATTGACGACTGCAAATGATGTCATCCAGATCACTAAGGATGCCATGAACGAAAAAAATGTTGCGCTTGCGCAGGCCATTGCAGAGATGGTCACTTATAATCAAACTTGGCTTAAAACTTATAATATGGATAAGTTAGCTGACCAACTTAAAATTGATGAAATTCGCATTTCCGATATCTCAGGTGTCATACAATTTGGAAACGACGACAAAGTATTTGGTACAAAATTATCTGCCGATCCACTAAACAAACCCTTTGAGGATTTGATTAATAAACGTGACGGATACTACGCACAAGAGCCAGAACCCCGTGCAAAAGATGGCAAGATGTATCAATTTATCGGCGTACCAAGACGCGATGTTCCTGGCGTTGTACAAATCGGAATCATACCGACTTCACTTATCGATTTGCTTGCCAATTTAGACATTCAAAAGCGTCTCGAGGATCTGGTCATCGGCGAAAATGGATTTGCGGTTATAATAGATACAAACAGCATGATCCTTGCTCATAAAGATCCTACCCTTGTAGCAACTTCAGCAGCTGATCAACCTTGGCTCACTAAAGTTTTAGCAGGCTCTGAAGACATATACGACGTAACCATAGGCAGCGATGCATTCTTAGCATACAAAGTCATTGGTGAGGCCAACACAATTGTCGTCACTTATCCAAAATCAGGCATTAACGCAATCATTCTTAAAAATATCATTAATAACGTCATCGTCGTCATTCTTTCAGTGCTTATATTAGCGGTCATCATCTCTCAACTCGTTCAAAGAACTGTAACGAGACCACTTAGAAAAGTCGAGCTCGCCATGATTGAAGTAGGAAAAGGCAACTTCAAAGCGGAAGTCGCTCACACATCTAAAGATGAGATTGGCTCACTTTCAACAGAATTCGCAAAAATGACGGATAATGTGAGACACTTGATTACAGAAGTCTCTTTGAGCATCAGCAACATAGCTGCTTCCTCTGAAACGATCACCGACAACGTTGAAGGCCTCAGCGCATCAAGTCTTGAAGTCACACGTGCAATCGAAGAAATTACACATGGCGCTACTGAACTTGCATCTAATGTCAACGAGAGACTGATCAATGGTCAAGACCTTAGCAACAGCATCAACTTGATTTTCTCTAAATTGACAGATGCCAAAGCCGTTTCTTCCGAAATGGTACAAGTCAATCAAACCGGTCGTGCAAAAATTGATGACCTCCAGCATGTCTTCCAAATCACGGTAGATAATACCGATCAAGTTTCTGAAAAAGTGCGTCAGCTGAGCATCAGTTCACAAGCTATTGAAACAATCGTCAGCACCATCAAAGGTATCTCAAGTCAGACGAATTTGTTGGCACTGAATGCCTCGATCGAAGCTGCACGTGCTGGAGAAGCTGGAAGAGGTTTCTCAGTTGTCGCTGATGAAATAAGGAAACTTGCTGAACAGTCTGCCACTTCTGCAGAAGAGATTAATACCATCATCGCCAGAATTGTCAACATCGTCGAATCTACGAATCAGACGGTTCAAGGCACTCAAAAATCGGTTGAAAAGGCAAAAATCAATTTATCGGAGACCGTTACCGTCTTTGAAAATATCGATACACGCGTTGTAAAAGTCGGTTTGATTATCGATGACTTCCTCCGAGAAACCGAAAAAATTGAAAACCTCAAGACCGAACTCATTGTATCCCTTGAATCTATGGCCGCGATTAGTGAAGAATCAGCCGCATCAACCGAGGAGATCAATGCCTCTACAGAGGAACAACTCTCTCGAGTGACAGAAATCGGACAAGCCATCGATCACCTCAATGAAGACATCGCTAACCTTTCTGTTGAAATGACAAAATTCAAAGCATAAAGTCACTAGACTAATTAAATTACAACTATGAGACACCTATGCATGCCGCATAAAGTAAATTTTATGCGGCATGCATAACGTGTCTCTATTTTTTGGGCTCTTCTAAATCCGTTAGTACGCTCGTTTTGATTTATGCTATACTTATCTTGAGGGGGGAATATCGATGAAATTTCACGAAAAACTCAATCTTCTTATGAACTTGCAGAACATACCTAACAACAAATTGGCAAAAGCACTCTCCGTTGATCCATCTCTAATCAGTAGATGGCGAAACGGCACACGCGATTTGGCAAAGCATAGTGAATACGTCACCGGTATTTCTACTTATTTTGCAAATCAAACAGTTTGCAGAGAAAGCTTAGTTGAAATTCTAGACATTCCAAAATCCGACCACATTGATACAATATTGCTCACAGATACAATTTGGCATTGGCTTTCAGATGATCTAACAACCAATACGACGTTGGTTAATAAATTCATTGATCGATTCAATCAAGCAAAAGAGTCAAAATTGCCGCCTTTTATACCGGAGTTATTACAAAATGCGCCATCGGGCAAGAAGCTCAGCGTAGAAGTCTATTACGGCAATGAAGGCAAACGTCAGAGCGCCATTAAATTTTTGACAACGGTTATCACACATAAGCAAACCTGTACGCTTAAACTTTATAGCGACGATTCCATGGACTGGATGCTAGAAGATGTGGATTTTTGTATTAAGTGGGCGCATCTCATTGCCGAGGTGATCAGACGCGGCAACCGAATCCTTATCATTCACACCATCAACCGCAATACGGATGAAATGAATGCCGCTATTGACCGTTGGTTGCCACTTTATATGACCGGCGCTATAGAACCCTATTATTATTCAGGTCATCAAGAAACACCGTTTAAGCACACGTTATTCCTTGCGCCAGAGATGGTCGCACTTAAATCCAGCGCGATGTCAGGTACAACCTGCTCTGAACTATTGCTCTATCATGATCAAGGCATGCTTGCCGCACTTGATGTGGAATTTAATGCCTATCTTGAACATTGTCGCCCATTGATAAAAGTTTTTACTATGAACGAGATCGGTAAATTTCAGACTTTGTTGCAAGAATTCGAAGCTCAAAATGGTAACATGTCCATCTTATCAAAGGCGCCTTCTCTAACTACCCTGCCTCAAGCGACCTTCACAGACGTGATGACGCAACTATCTAATGATTCCTATGAAGCACAAATAGAGAAGCAAGTTATTATGAGCAACTATAAAAATCGCTTGGATGTATTCAATCTAAACATACAAACGTGTAACCAATGTGAATGGTTGAATCTACCTGAGATCGATTGGCTTAGAGACAAGACTTTTTCATATAGCGGCCCACTCGATTGGTTTTTTATTCCAAGGCCAACATTCGAACCCGTACATTATGTGCAACATGTGGCGCATGTATTACATCTAATGAAGCTTCACAAGAACTATAACGTTCATTTAACCCATCTTTCAATTCCCGATGATATTTTTATTGCATTGAAGCAGGGTGTCGGGGTTATTGTCTGTAAAGTTGATCAACCGCCTATATTTATGGCACTCAATCATATAGCCATGATCAATGCTTTTCAAAATTTTATAGAAGAATTTTCAGACAGCAACTGTTCGGATGCACATAACAAGTCAGTAACGATCAAAATCATTGAAAATTGGCTTGAACAAGCTAAAACCGTACTAGAAATTTCATAAAATCAAACACGCCCCATTTATAAGAATGGGGCGTGTTTTTTAGATGTCGTAACCTTCGTTTTCTCTTGTTCTTGCATTGATCTGTCTGCTAACTTTCTTAATACCTAGTTTTTCAATTGCTCTCATTTTATTGCCCTTTTTGGCTTCAAGATGTTTAATTTCCTTTTGGAGTTTCAACCAACTCTGCCACTTTTGTGCGTCGATTGCCCCCTTATTCAACGCTTCTCTCACGGCACATCCAGGTTCCTTTTGATGTTTACAATCATTGAAACGACAGTTCTTGATGATCACTTCAATATTGCCAAACATCTTTTCCATGCCTTCCTCCGCCTCCCAAAGTGAAAGCGTCCTCATCCCAGGTGTGTCTAGTATCAACCCGCCTCCTGGCAAGAGCACCAATTCGCGATGTGTTGTCGTGTGTCTGCCTTTGCTATCATCCGCTCTAATTTCCTGCGTTTTCAAAATAGTTGAACCCGTTAGAGTATTCACTAGCGTTGATTTTCCAACACCAGATGACCCTAATAAAGCGATGGTCTTCCCAATGGAGACATATTTTCTCAAGGATTCAATCCCCGCTCCGGTCAGATTGCTGACGGCGTGGATTTCAACGCCAGGCGCTGTCTCTTCAACCTTTTGAATCCGTTCATCCACATCCTCACATAAATCTGATTTTGTCAGTACAATGACCGGTACTGCACCACTCTCCCACGCTGCAATCAAATAGCGCTCCAAACGTCTCATATTAAAATCCTTATTCAAGGATTGAATTAAAAAGATTATATCAATGTTTGCTGCGACAATTTGTTCTTTTACCTCGACTCCCGCTGCAGCACGAGAAAACTTTGTCATTCTAGGTAAAACGTGTTCTATACACGCTTCTGACTCATTGTTCATCAAGTGCACGCTTACCCAGTCACCCGCTGCAAGGTGTTGTGCCATATCCTGTCCCTGCGTAGGCCTATTGGCAAGCCTCTCACCCATTGGTGTAATCAAGCGTACCTTTTGACCGTAGTCTGCGATGATGCGCGCAGGCATCACTGGACTACCATCATGCCATTCGTGCTCATAGAGCTTTATCCAGACTTTTTCATAATACGCATTAAATCCGTAATCCTTCATATTATTATCCATTCATTTTTCTCCAATTTTATTAGTTGTTTTTTTGTTATTTGTTATATGTTATCTGTTTGCAATTCTAATTCTCCGTTAATCGTTACTTATCCGTTCCTACTACTTATACTAATCTCACACCTAGTTACACCTGATATTTTTTCCATAATTTACCTCATTGAACGCATAAAAATCCCGCAGAAACGACCATCTGCGGGATACATTTAGGCAATAAAAAACACGCCCTCATGGCGTGTTAATTGATAGACACGATTCAGATTGCTCGATAGAGTCACACAGCGCATAAACAGCACCGTGCTAATATTCAGTTAGCCCGTAAACACCTCATCAATTTTCACAAACATGGCTAGTTCTCCTTTCTTACAATATGACTTTAACCTCTAAATTATAGAATTCATGATACCTTTTGTCAACAAATTAATTCGATACAGCGTCATTTGAATGTTTCTAGACACATTAAAACTCATTGCTTTCATCTCTATAATGCAAGTTTTCTGTTTCTCCTTCAGTGCCTTTTAGTTCCAATTCGTTGATGATTTTCTTTAGTGTAAACATGCGATCATCAAGGCTAGCAATCAAATCGGCACAACCTTTGAGCTCGGCTTGGATCATTTTCGGTGCTTTTTCTCGGTATTTATAATATATTTTATGCTCAATCGACGCCCAAAAATCCATGGCAATCGTTCTAAATTGGATTTCAACGCGGGTTGGTACAACCCCAGAACTGAGAAATACAGGGTACTCAACATGAACATGTAAGCTCTTGTAGCCATTGTCTTTTGGGTTTTCGATATAGTCTTTGATCTCCACTATTTTGAAATCGCTCTGTCTCGATAACAGCTCTAAGACATTATATATATCTGCAGTGAATGCACATATGATCCGTATTCCGGCAATATCGAAAATATGATTTTTAGCATTTTCAATAGTTGGTTCGAATCCAATTCTTTGCAGCTTTTCTTTGATGCTCTGTGGTTTTTTAACGCGGTACCTGATGTGCTCGATTGGGTTGTAATCGTGTATATTTTTAAATTCTTCATCAAGGATGTTGAGTTTCGTGCGAATTTCTTCAACTGCAAATTGATGCACAAGTAGCAAATCTCTCCAAGGCTTCATCTCATCTGTTAATAACGCTTCATACATAAGGTGTACCCTCCTGCTTGGTTCATAGTCGATTCGATTTTAAGAGGCTTGGCTCTTCTTAATTGCCGCCTTGTTTTTATAAAGATGATCGTCAGCTACCTGCATGATTTCTTCAATTGTAAGACCCGTACTTTCGGCAACGCCATAGCCAACGGATAACCCTATGTCTTTATATTTTTCCATCATAGGCAAAAAAAGTATTTCGATTCTCTTTTGAACGATTTCTGCATCCAAGCCTTTTGTATTCATTAGGACAATAATAAATTCGTCACCACCATAGCGCGTTGGAATATCGCCAAGTCGACAGGCTTCATTTAATATTTTACCAAATTCTCGCAATACGTCATCACCTACGACATGTCCATAAGTATCATTGATGCGTTTAAAATTATTTAAATCCATCATTAGAAGCGTAAAAATTTGATTACTTGAGTTTTGAACCGTCTCAAGCTGATGAACTAAGTATCTTCTGTTATAGATACCAGTAAGTGGATCAGTGATTGAATGTTTATAAATGCGTTTATGTTCAGAATCAAAATAATTATTGAGAACAATCACGACTGCAAAGATAACTGACACAGCGATTAGAAAATTTATGGACAAATCCAATGCACGTGCCGCTGGTTCTGAATAGACACGGTACTGCTGAGGAACGCTTGGTTCATAGTTGAGGAGAGCGATCACTTCAATTACTGAAATTATGGGAAATCCATAATCCCACCACTCTTGCGACATAATAATACCCACAAAAGTGATCAAAATTGCATAAAAAGACATCGCACTATAAGAACCTGGTGACGTCAACCATGCGACGGGCAAATAGAGGACACATAAGATAGTCATATAACCATATTTAATCTGCAGTCTATATTTATTGTGATAAAATAGCCATAAAAGCACCCCAATCAACACTCCTGAAACAAACGGAATTGCTAAATTGCTTATTGGCCTTTTATTGAGTGCGTTAGTTATGGTTACTAATAAAAAAGCAATCATGCTGATCCATAGAATCATTTTAAAAATTCGATTCTTGACATCAGCAATGTGCGGACGTTTATTGACCATACAAGCCTCCTTGCATTCATTAAAAACAATAAATATAAGTCAATTTTTATGCAATAATTCAAGTAAATTTTCCCCGCTAAGTGGTCTGGACATAAGGTACCCTTGGCCATAGAGACAACCCAATAGACAAAGAACCTCACTTTGTTCCGGCAGTTCAATTCCTTCAGCGACAATTTTCAATCCAAGGCGCATCGCCAATTGAATGATTTGTTCAACAATGATTTGATTGTTGCCCGCTTCTGTTACAAAGTCAATATACGTTTTATCTATTTTTAACGTGTCAAAAGGAATCTTACTCAAATAGTTAAGAGATGAAAAACGCGTTCCAAAGTCATCCAAAGCAATTCTGAAGCCTAGTGCTTTAAGTGCATTAATGACGCTTAATGAGTCCTCAAAGTTGTCGATGAGCGAATGCTCTGTAATTTCAAATTCAATTCTCTTGGGATCAAGTGACAATGACTGTACCTTTTCAGATATAAAAGGAACAAGATACGGCTCCGTCAAAGTTCTAGGGGATAAATTGATAGAGATCATATAGTCATCATTTTCAAAATGTTCTTTAAAGAATAAAAACGAATGATTTAAAACCCATCGATCGATTTCGACGATTTGACCCGTTTTTTCAGCAACCGCTATAAAATCACCTGTTGAAATGGTCAAATCTTGAGAATGCCACCTGAGTAGCACTTCAAACCCGATGACTGTATTGCTAGCGAGTTTATAAATCGGTTGAAAAAATAATTTGAATGCATCGTCTTGTAACACTTTGTTGATTAAACTGTCAATGCGTATTGATTTTTCAACTTCTGACTGAAATGAAGCTTCGTAATACATCACTTGTGACTTACCTATATCTTTTGCTTTATATAAGGCCATTTCAACATTTTGATGCAGCTGTGAAGCCTCACTTCCGTCTTTGGGCGACTGAGAAATACCCAAACTGATGGAGGGATAGTACTCCATTTCTCCAACCAACCACTTGCGTTTTGTGACTTTCATTAATATTTCTATTGTATTTTCTATATCAGAGTGAACATCTGTCTTTTGAATCAAAAAGAATTCGTCACCAGACCACCTGTACACATCAATATCTGGCAGCGACTTTTGAATGACTTTGGAATAATCGACTAAAAATTGATCGCCAAAATTATGACCCAACAAATCGTTGAGATTTTTGAAATTGTCGAAATCTAAGTAAAACAAAGTAAAGTCAACTTTATTGTCAATTAACTCAGACAGATTTGCTTCAAAAACAATGAGATTTTTTAAACCGGTTAACCTATCCGTGAAAGCAAGTTCAAATATTTTGTGTTCTTTTTCCTTTTCATGCGATAAATCGACGCCAAAAGAAGCGATGAACGATTCATCGGTATTCGGATTTTTAATAATTTTGTCATTCCATAAAATGGTCAACGGTTCGCCATTTTTGTTGATCATTCGGTTTTCACGATTCTTTAAACTTTGAGATATTAACAAGCGTTCGACAAATTCCTTTGTGGAAAATATCTCTTCCGGATGAAAGTAGTTAACCAGTTTTTCACCTTGAATTTCCAACCGTTGAAAGTTTGTCAGTTCAATAAAATAGTCATTGACATCAATGATGTTTCCTTCTAGGTTCCATAAGAGGATAATCGCATTGCTGTTATTATAGATTTCGTCTATATAATTCTTATACTTTTCTAGTGATATCATCGATGTGTTTAAATCACAAATTCTAATTTGTAATTCTTCCTCAACTGCAATCAATTCTTCTGAAAAGCTCGTTAGATCCTGGTTTTTTTCCGACAACGTCTTGCTTAGATTAAAAATGCGAAAGTTGTCGACCTTTATGACAAAATAGAGCAATACAGCAGTTAGTAGTACATAAAACCAACCCTTGTATGTTTGAAATTCTTGGAATTTTTGATAATCCGTAATAAGCATACCCAGTATTTTATCTGAAAATATAATCCAGGTAAATCCAAATACGACATAAATGAGAATGGTTTTCCACGGATTATTTTTTACATTGCCCTCTTTGATTTCGAGCAATGACATTTCTCTATCTATATTATTAGGTTTATGCATCACCGTCTCCAGTTGCAGCACAGAATGCTACAATTTTTTTTGATTCATGCATCTATTATATCATTTTTTTCAAAAATAATGCTTGATTATAAGACCTATCGGCATTAATTACCTCAGTGGATTCAAATCTTCATCTCCAGATAACCCTTTTATAAAGTTGACGATCAAATTTATTTCTTCTTGGATATCCAACAAACTTACAACTTCGCTTGGAGAATGCATGTAGCGCAGTGGCAACGAAATCAACGCCACGGGAACACCCTTGCCAGTAAATCGCATCTTGTCAGCATCCGTACCGGTTCCTCGAGGCGTCAGTTCTACTTGCAGCTGATGCGCATGCGCCGCTGCTGTCTCACGAATCAGGTGATTGATTTTGCGGTTGATTTGCGATCCAATTGAAATGACAGGGCCGCCGCCTAATGTCACATTCCCATCTTTTTTAGGGTTAGCACCCACTTCATCTGTGGCAAAGGTTACATCACATGCGATGGCCATATTGGGCTCAATTTTTGATGCGGCAAAATAAGCGCCACCCATAGTGGTTTCTTCATTTACCGTACTCACTGCATAAACGCCAACTTGTAATTCTTCTATTGCCAGCGCTTTAATGACTTCTGCAAGGATAAATATTCCCGAGCGGTTATCTAGACCTCTCGCGCTCAATCTATCATTTAATAAATAGTCATGGTTTACATCATAAATCACATAATCGCCAATGGCAATTTTTCCATCAAGGTCTTCTTTGGTATTCGCACCGAGATCAATCACCAAGTCTTCTACTTTGATTTCATCTTTTGCGCCGCCTTTATGTTCTGCAGGAACGGCCACAATGCCTTTCAAGGTTTTTGAACCCAGAACTTTAACCCTTGAGCCCAGTGCCAATTTAGGACTAATGCCCCCTGCTTGTGTGACTGAAACAAACCCTTTATCGTCAATATATTTCACCATAAAGGCGATTTCATCACAATGTGCTGCTAAGAGAATTTTGAAAGGTGCTTCAGGGTTGAGAATCGCATAGGCGTTGCCAGACATGTCCGTTTCAAGGCTATGAGCATAAGGTTTTAAAGCTGCCATCCACAACTTCTGTATCGCTATTTCATCTCCTGATGGTGATGGGCATTCAATAAGTGCGTTTAGTAAGTCTCGATTCATAATGTGCTCCATTCTGTTATTTGACTTATGTGTCGTTATCTTAAATACAGTTTAACATTTTGTGCACTTTAAAAAAAGACATTTTGTTTGAAAGATAGTCCTAGCAATGGCATTAACCCGCGTTGTAATCAATATAACGCTGTGATATACTCATAACAGTTCAAATCCAGGAGGAAAAAATGAAACTACAGTTAAAAGCAGATCTCAGCCTGCTCTTTGTCGCTCTAGGATGGGGGATTAACTTTATTTTTACTAAAAACGCTCTTGCCGAGTTGAGTCCGTTTAATTTTCTTGCCATACGATTTCTTCTTGCTTTCGCTATGTGCGCTTTGTTTTTTTTCCCGCGACTACGAAAACCGGATCGAAACATGCTGATAAAAAGCATCATTATGGGCAGCTTTCTTTTTTTGTGTTACACCTTTAATACCCTTAGTCTTCTTTATACTAGCATTGCAAAAAGTGCCTTTATTACCTGTTCCGCGGTGGTCATTGTACCCATACTTCTTTATCTTCACTCAAAGGAACGCCCTGAATTCGGAACATTGATCGGCGCTATCCTCGCCTTTATTGGCCTTGCTTTTATGACGCTAACAGGCTATGAACCGATGAATATCGGAGACTTCTTTGCTTTAATGGCTGCATTCTCGGGTGCCGTCCACCTGATTCTCACCGGAAAATATACACAGTCCTGCGATTCCGTCGCTCTTGGCATCTTTCAACTTGCTGTTGTGGGAATTTTAAGTATTGTTGCATCCGTCCTCTTTGAAAAACCCATTATGCCACCGCTTTCACCGCTATGGATTAATCTGGCCCTAATCAGCCTTATCTGTACTGCTGGCGCGTTTATTATCCTTACGGTTGCCCAGCAATACACTTCTGCCTCTCATGCGGCGCTTATTTTGACGGCAGAGCCGATTTTCGCAGCCATCTTTGCCTTCTTGCTATTGCGCGATTTGATGGCACCCCTAGAAATAGTGGGCGCCGTTCTGGCCACACTGGGAATTATCGCAGCGGAGATGCATTTTAATCCAAAGTTGAAATCACATTGAAAACCCTTTGTCTGAGAACGCTCATTTCAGTGAACGTAAAGTCTATGACATAACCAGAAAAAATCTCTAATTTCTTCGTTAATCAAAGAAATAGAGATTTTTCAGTTTATAAAGACGGTGGTGATGTTTGTGGGTTTACATGGGATAAAAGTACTACCGTCTCCACACCCGCCGTCCACGGAAACATATCAACCAACGTGATATCATCCGCAAAGTACCCGCACTTTTGAAAAACGAGCAGATCCTCTAGAAGCGTCGATGGGTTACATGAAATGTAGACGATCTGTGAAATGCCGTATGCCGCTATGGCGCGAGTCGCCTTCTCTCCCATGCCACTTCTCGGGGGGTCTACGACAATAACATCCGGGTGGTCAGAGATTGTTGAGAGTTTCTCAAAAACGTCACCACAGATAAATTCGCAGTTCTCAAGACCGTTTATCATGGCATTTTCTCTTGCGGCGATGACGGCATCTTCAACCCATTCTATGCCGATAACTTTTTTGGCGCGTCCAGCCATGATTTGACCAATCGTTCCAGTACCGCTAAAAAGATCGAAACAGATTTTATTTTCAATTTCAGGGATTAAATCCAGCGCTGTTTTATATAAAACTTCAGCGCCAAGTGTATTGGTTTGAAAGAAAGCATATAAATTGATTTTAAAGGAGAGTCCAAAGAGTTTTTCGATGATATACAAGTTGCCATGCAAACACTCGAGTTCTCCACTAACCACATCGCCAAGACCATCATTGTGCACGTAAATGAGACTTGCGACACGCCCTTTCAGCGGAAGCTTTGTAATATAGTCTGCAAAAGCTTCTTTATCAAAGGGATTTCCCATTTCATCTGCCATCTGGGTCGTTGCGGAAAGGGCAATCATAATTTCTGAAGTGGCTTTGCTTTTCCTTACCACTAAATGCCTCAAAAAACCTTCATTGGACCGCTTATTGTATTTGACCAATTTATTGACTTTTGCATACTCTAAAACGCCTGTTAATATCGTGCTAAAATCAGAATCGACGAGGTGGCAAAAGGGCACATCAATGACATCATGGTGATGGCCTTTTTTGTGCATCCCCAGTGTCAATGGACCATCTTTGAATTCATCGCCAAAAGAATACTCCATCTTGTTTCGATATTCAAAAGACTCTGGACTCGGTATAATTGCATTAAAAGCAAGTGGCAATCCCGCTTCATCGAGTAAATTTTTGACCATTTCAACTTTTGCATTTAATTGATTTTCATAATTAAGGGTTTGAAGCATGCATCCACCACATCTGTTGAAGTGTTCACAAAAGGAAGGCTGCTCGTTTGATGCACGCTGTATGACACCAAGCGGTCGCGCTTCAACTTTACCGCCTCTTTTTTTACTCACGCGACACTCTAGGATCTGCCCTTTGAGTACGTTTTTAACTCTGACTTCCTGTTCTTCAAATACGCCAATGCCCACATTCGGATATTTCATGCGATCGATTGTCACTATAAATTCTTGTCCCTTTTTCACGTTGGCTCCTTCGTTAAAAAACATTATCCATCTATTTCTAGATGGATAATAAAATTTCGCTAAAACTATTAATAAAAAAATCTGCGTCCGCTTTTATAGCTTCCTGATAGGGTTCCGATAATGCATCGTAAACAGCGATGACGCGCATACCAGCTCTTTTCGCTGCGAGGACACCCGCATGAGTATCTTCAAATACCAAACACTTCTCGGGGTCAATACCAAGATCTTCAGCCACCTTTAAAAAAATATCTGGACTCGGCTTTCCCTTATTGACTTCACACGATGTTCGCATGGCGTCAAAATAGTCGTGAATACCATGTGCCGCGATAACTTCGTTCAATAACTCTCTTGAATTGCTTGTGCCAATCCCTAGCTTAATATTGTTTGCTTTGGCATATTCTATAAGCGGCAAAACCGTATCTTTAAGTTTTATTTGTGATTTATAAAAATGTTTGGCCATCTCATTCCATTCGAATTGAATGGCTTCAATTGATTCCACAAGTGCAAATCGATTGATAAAATAATTGGCTGTTTCAGTAAAACTCATCCCTTCAATATCCTTTTGAAGATCATTGGGTAAAGAAAGTCCCCTTTTCTCCAAAAAATCGATATCGATTTGTTTCCAAATCCACATTGAATCTATCAGTGTGCCATCGAGATCAAAGATGATTGCTTCAATGTCCTTTAAAGCCAGCATGTTAATCCTCTTCTTTAGTCTCAATTTCTCTACTTTGTGCTTTAGCCATCATTTTTTCATAGTGAACGACAGTTCTCGTATGCTTTCCAGAGCCAATTTGACCAAATTCGTCATAGGCTTTCATACCCAGTGTATATTTCCCGTTGTCTTCACTGAGTACTTTTACTTCAATCGTCACAGTTGAGCCAACTACCGTTGGGTTAAAGTGATCGACTTCCACATGATGGCCAACTGATACAAAACCTTCAGGCAATTTGGGATCCATGAGTTGTGAGCTTGCTTCAATTAGAAATGCAACGAGACGTGGCGTTGCGAATAAATTGGGGATTTTCCCGCTGCCATAATTCAAAGCCGTATCATCCACTGTAATTTTCTTTTGTAATGTGAGGGTCATTCCAACTTTAATAGTATCAATTGCATTCATAATAAACGCCTCCTCTAATAAATCTTAGTGTTCACATAATCGTCAATGACCGATGCAATGCGCTCGTCAAAAAAACAATTCGCCTCTTTCAACTTGTACAAAATTTTACGGTCTTTAGAATGTAATACCACTTTTTCATGACTACTAAACCTAATTTCATAAATCAACCCTTCCAAAGATTTGGACTTCATGTGTATGAAATAGGCTTCCACCTCTTTGTAACCAGTAAATTCCAACATATTGAGCGTAATTTTGTCTTTTTTGAGGTAAAAATCAAAGGCTTTGTCACGCAGTTTTTCACTTCGGTTCGGGTCTTTGAATTCGATGCCGTCAGCTTCAAGCATCAATTTTTTTGCCATCGTATTGAAATAATGGTATTTTATAATGCCCTCTTCAATAGAGTTGACATCATAATTTACCTTTTGATACGGCTTCATCATCTGATAGTTCTCGATGATAAAATCTTCCTTTGAGACCGTTCCAATTTCCAATTGCTCAATGAGCGCGAGGCGCTTTTCACACAGCGCTTCGATATCTTTCGTATTTAAATATTTCAAGTGTTGTTCGCCTTTCTAAATGCTAGTAAGTGCATTATTCTGGAAGTTGTATCAGTTTAAAATCTAAATAATCACATGACGTCAACCAGTAAGTCACGCCATGAAAATTTCCTTTTATTGCATTTTTAAAATTGCTTTTGGCATGAACATGCCCGTATACCACCTCAGTGATTGCGTACTTCTCAAAAATTTCAGTGAAACCCGAAGGTTCTTTCTTTTCATTTGTCGGCGGAAAATGTAGGACGCCATAAATACGCGTATATCCCGCTTTTTTAGCTTGGAGGATGGAATTTTCAAGACGAATGCGTTCTCTTTTATAGATTTTCTCGTCATCCTCTGTAAAAGTATCCCCTGGACAAATCCAACCACGCGTGCCACAGATGGCAATGTCGCCGTATGTGGCGAATGAATTGTGCACAAATTCAATTGATTGGAAAACCTTATCCATTTTAGCCTTGGATACCCACCAATAGTCGTGATTGCCTTTGAATATAATCTTTCTACCTGGCAAATCGTCAATCCAAGTCAAGTCCACCATCGCACCTTCAAAGGTAATCGCCCATGAGATATCACCCGGTATGATGACGGTGTCCTCAGCCGTCACTTTCTCTAACCAATCTGCTTTAATTTTATCGTAATGCGCATCCCAATGCGCACCAAATACCTCCATAGGCTTGTCTGAACCGAAACTCAGATGCAAATCGCCAATTACAAAAAGAGCCATAATCCACCCAATTCTATTAAGCTTATAGTAGTCTGTCTTTATCGACATTTCCAAGTGCCTGTATCACTTTATCCGAAAAACTAGGTGCTGTCAATTCAATTTGATAGATCAAATCCTCCGATTGACTTCTGAGCCTATTGTTCGCAAACTCACAAGTGTCCATCATCAAAGGGATCTTTAGTGCTTCTGTAGCCGCAAGGATTGAAACCTCATCCATATACATAAGAGGACGGATCATGCTGATGCCATCTACTATTTTTGAAACTGGGGGCATCGTTGCAAGTTTCCCATGTTGAAGGATATTCATGAAAAACGTTTCAACAAGATCGTCTTTCGTATGCCCCAAGGCAATTTTATTGAATCCATTTTCAAGAGCATAGCGCTTGATGATGCCTTTGCGCAGCCTAGAACACGTATAGCAGGGCGTGTAATCATTTTCCAAAGAGAGTTTTGTTGCGTAATGCTCTTCATGGATTATCAAGTTAAGTCCCATTGATTCGCAATATAGCTTATAGGCTTCAATATTGCCTATGAGACCATGGTCGACCGTTATACCCACGACTTCGAAATGATAAGGTCCGAATTTACTTAGGAGTGACAGCGTGTAAAAGAGCAAAGAACTATCTTTCCCACCAGAAACGCCGACCAATATGCGATCGTCATCACTAATCATCCCATACGTGTCAATAGCACGGCGGATGTTCTTGATGAAAAGATTTTGCATCCAACGCTTCATATTAACCGACCTTTTTCAAAGTGGTTGTAGCGCGGCAGACTTTTTTTAATTTCAGTGAGCAGTAATTCGAATTCAAACATATTGTCGTTGTTTTTTATATTGTCGAAACGTCTTTGAAAATCTAATGCCTCCGCTTCTTTTCCTTGAGTGAACAACAATTGGACATTGGCAATGATATCTCTAATCGTATTGGACTTTTCTTCAAACATTAATTGCGCATTGATGACTTCACGACTGATTTCCATCATCTCTTGATCAAGTCTTGTTGCCGCGGCTGCTGAATTTCTAAGGCGTTCTATAATATCATCTGGAATATGCGATTTATATTTATAATTTAGTGAATGTTCGATCGTCGCCCAAAAATTCATGGCTAACGTTCTGATTTGTAGCTCCGCCAATATTTCTTTTGTTCCCAGTGCCGTTTGGACAGGGTACTTGATGATGATATGATAGCTCTTATAGCCACTATCCTTAGGATTTCTTATGTAGTCTTTTTCGTAAAGTACGGTGAAATCCTTGCCACTTCGTGCTCTAATGAGTGTTACCATCTCATATATATCGTCTATGAACTGGCACATGATGCGAATGCCGGCGATATCTTCCATTTGCTCTTCGAGGTGCTCCATGGGAATACTACGCCTGTCCGCTTTCTCGATGATGCTAGATATTTTTTTTACGCGGCCCATGACAAATTCTATTGGAGAGTACTCATTGAGTTCTCTATATTGATTTCTAATCGATTTGAATTTTACTTTGAGTTCTTCTACGGCTTGTTCATAAGGTATCAGCAACGTTTTCCATTCTTTTATGACGTTCATGATGCCCCTCCTTCTACTACTGATTTTATTGACTTAATTCATTTCAACACTTTATTCTATCATAAACCGGGTTATAAATGAACATTATTATACTTTGGGCCTCTTATGATTCAATAAAAAGAGGCTGAAGCGTCTCTAGAAATCTAGAAGCGCCACAGCCCCAATCTACTATATGTTCATTTGTCGCTATTTAGCTGGAATAACAAATACATCACCTGGGAAAATTAAATTCGCATTTGCAAGCTTGTTGACTTCGGCTATTTTCTCCCAAGTCACACCATAAGTTTGTGCGATTTTCCAAAGGACATCGCCTGAAACGACTGTGTAAGTCATTACAGGTGCTGGTGGTGTGACGACTTCTGGTATTTCCACTGGTGTTTCAACCGGCGTTTCAACCGGTGGTGTCACTACTTTAGTAGGGTCATATAAATTGACTCTACCTTCTACTTTAACGGTTGAAGTATCAACTTCTTTGATATAGGCGATCAACGCTTCGTCAAGACCTGCGTATTCACCCGTTTGAGTCGATGCCCCAAGCGATACATATAAATCCCCTCCAGCTGCCATAAAGTCGTTGGTAGCAACTGAATACATCATCTTAGGATCAAGCGGTTTTCCATTGAACATGACGCTTGTAACTCTTTCCATAGCTGGTTTAGCTGGATCGAACGTAAATGTGATGCCAGCTACATGTGGAAATGCCCCTTTGGCAGCAGGATAATCTGTAAGGCCATTTTCAAGTGCTTTAACAAGGTCAGAACCAAGTACATCCAGTGTAACAATATAGTTACCAAAAGGCAATACGGTTATAACGTCGCCCACTGTGATTGGACCCGCTTCAATAGAGGCTCTAATACCGCCGCCATTTGTGATAGCGATCTGTGCACCTGTCTCATAAAGCATCGCATTTGTAATTAAATTTCCTAAATTTGATTCGCCTGCTCTAACGATTTCACGTGTGCCTTCAAGCAACACACTTGTGTTTCCAACAGGAACATCCGTTATCAATTTATTAGCTGCTGAAATGTCAGCAACGACTGCGATGACAGCTGGATCTGGAACGATATTGGCTGCTTGTGCCGTTGTTAAAAGAGACGCTTTTTTAGCCGTCACGACGCCGTTTGTTACGGTCAAATCGACGATGCCAAGGTTCGCATCATAAGCGCCTGTTTGAACGAGTAGCGTCTTACCAATAACTTCGCCATCAGGTTTCGACGTGTGTGAGTGTCCATCGATAAAAACATCGATGCCATCCACAGCTGCAATGATTTTTTTAGATGTAAATTCAGAACCTGCATCTTCTCCGATATGACCCACGCAAATAACTAAATCTACGTTGTCTTTAAGGAGGTCAACCATGACTTTTGCTCTTTCAATAGGGTTGTCAAAAGTCAAACCTTCAACATTTTTAGGGTGTGTCTTATAAGCCGTTTCAGGTGTTGTCAACCCAAAAATGCCCACTTTCAATCCACCGATATTTTTAATGACAAAACCCGGTAAAAAATGAGTGCCGTTTTCTTTGCTGATATTCGCAGAAATTAACGGAAAGTTCATCATGCCTTTAAGTTCAAGCAAGCGATCTTGACCATAGTTAAAGTCGTGATTGCCGGGAACCATGACGTCATACTTCATTGCATTCATAACTTTTACAATGGATTCTCCTTCTACTAGTGTAGCAATAGTTTGTCCATGTAACGCATCCCCTACGTCTACTAATAATAGGTTGGGATTTGCAGCTCTGAGTTCGGTTACTTTTGTAGAAATTTTTGCAAAGCCCATTATGTCTTTTCCGGATTCTATGCGCGCGTGTGTGTCATTTGTGTGCACAATCGTTAAATTTACTACAGAATCCGCAGCCATTGAAACACTTGATAATGAGAAAATCATTACCAAAACTAGACAAATACTTAGTACCTTTTTCATTAATTAGCCTCCTTTTAATTTATGTACGGATATTTGTACTGCTTACCATAAAGTTTATAACCTTTTTTAGATAAATTCAAACATTTTTAACAATTTTGTAACAATTATATAAAAATATTTTTATATAGACCTTTTACCAATCAAAAAAGTAAAAAAGAAACGTCCTTATACGTTTCTTTGGATGCCACTTTAATATTTTTGTAACGGCGAACTATAACGCAATTTCTTCAATTGTATTGACCGGTACGATTAAAAATTTTACCGGAGTGTGCATTTTTTCCTGTAAGCGCTTGATCATGTTTTGTTGCTCACTGCCTTCAAATGATTCACCCATAATCACATCCGTAATTTTATTCTTTGCAGCAAAATCTGATAACGCCTTTTCAATATCTTTTGCTTTAACAACGGTGAGCATGGCATTTTTAGCTTTCGAAGCCTCAAAGAGATAATCAAGTGCCTCTTTTTCTTCCAATTGGCCAAAGTATTTCCAATTTTCTTTAACTATGTGAATCACATGGAGCTCATCTGCATCGCTGATAACTAGCCTGTCACCAAAATCAATCAATCGTTCACAAGATTTTTGTTGGGTTACACAGACCATAATTCGTTTATTGTGCTTCATATTAAGTCTCCTTCCAGATTGCTCTGCGTTCAATACAATTATAGCAAAACTGGACACAAAAATTATTAAATAATTTATTATATTTCGTAAACATTTACTCTTAATTGTCAAAATAAAATGACTTCATAGTAACTCTAGGGTATAATAATTCATATTGAGAATAAAACGTACTGATATCAGTTTGGGAGGCAACATGAACCGCTATACAAAAATTATTGGTTTAACTGGCGTAATCTATACAAAAGAGTTTGAAAAAATCAAACATCATAAAAACAAAATTCGAGACATAAGCGAAGATACCGTCGCAAAAGTGTTTAAAAACGGCGATGCAGAAATCACTGTCTATTTCGAAGAAACTGACACTGAATTATTCATAGATGCCTTTTCAGATACAGAAAGCATCAAAAAATATCTAGGTAAAAATTTTATATAAGCGCTCGTTTAAAGATCCCATAATCATCAATTTATAAATATCTTGTAAAGATGCCGCTGGCACCTAGCAGGTATAAGTTGATAATTAGGGGATCTTTTTTTCATTATTTTTTTGAGTTAATTGCTTCTAATTTTAATGCAAATTAGTTTCTATCTGTCTCTAATTCAAAAACCTATGCAAACTAGCAGGTATTTCTGATTCATAGTTTAATGTGATTACGAAGTTGATGTTAAATGCACTGGAGATATCATCAGCCTTTACAAACCAAGTCGTCAACTCTTCTTCTGTCATTTGCACGGTATTCATAATACCATCAATGAAGATTTTCTCAATGTCATAATTATTGGAGATGAGCCCACATATGAATCCGAAGAATTCACTTGCGCTTGAGATAGGAAATTCGCTGAGATTGATAAAACGGATATCATGGTGCAAATCATACATAGCGCGATTGTCATCGTCAATAAATATCATATTGCCCTTTGATGCCAATAATTCATCATTTGCCTTTTTGACGATGTCTTTAGTTTTACCAGAACCTTTTTTTCCTGCAATTAAAGTAACCATCTTAATCTCCTCCTTCGTTTTAAACACTTAATGTATTATTCTAGATACAATCGTGTTTCTCCTTCAAAACAATTAAATTATTTTAGGCTTAATGATTCGGCTTTACGAGTTTACTATTTCGAAGTTGACCGCATGCCGCATTAATATCGGAACCTAATTCTCTGCGAACGGTTGTATTGATATTATATTTATCCATTAATTGATTTTTGAATCCATTAATTTTTTCTATTTTAGTCGGTTTAAAATCTTTCTCTTCGACGGCGTTTACTGGAATCAAATTTATATGAACCAGTTTGCCTCTAAGCAAAACGCCGAGTTGATCCATATGAAGCATCGTATCGTTAACCCCTTCGATCAATGCGTACTCGAAGGTGACACGTCGACCCGTTTTCTCGATATAATAGTCGACGGCTTCTAGAAGCGCCTTAATGGAATAGCGCTTAGTAATTGGCATGATTTCAGCGCGCTCTTCTTGGAAAGGATTGTGTAAAGAAATCGCAAGTGTGATTCCAAATTTTTCATCCGCCAATTTGACGATTTCCGGCACTAGCCCACAGGTAGATAACGTGATGCCCCGTACTGAGAGATTGAGTCCTTCAGGGTCAGTGACCATTTTTATAAATTTAACGGATTCTTCATAGTTGTCAAGTGGTTCGCCACTTCCCATGAGGACGACGTTGTTGATGCGCTCGCCAGTGAGTCTCTGAAGTGCAAAAATTTGACCAAGATATTCGCCTGCCGTCAAGCTTCTGACCACACCACCCAGAGTAGATGCACAAAATGCACACTTCATTTTACACCCAACTTGCGTCGAAATACAGGCACTATGACCATGCTTGTAGGTCATAAATACGGATTCAACGATATTGCCATCCGCCAAGACGCCTAGGGCCTTTATCGTGCCGTCTTTTGCCTTATGATGCTCTATGATTCTATAATTGTCCACACTATAATTTTCAATCAGCTTTTGTCTGAGTCCAGTGGACATATTGGTCATTTCATCTATGGACATAACGCCTTTTGAAAGCCATTCATAGAGTTGTTTTCCCCTAAAAGGTTTTTCACCGATAGACGTCATAAGTTCGATTAATTGCTCTTTATTCATATTTCTCAAATCTTTCATTGTCACAATCCTTTGCATAATAAAAAGCTACTGATAATCAGTAGCTGTTTAGACATAAATCAAGACTTTATCTCATTTTCAAATTCATCGATATATATCGACAAAATATCGGCAAGACCCGTAAACTCGCAACCATAGTTGAAGCCGTTCTCTGTATCTTCTATGCGCATGATCTTGATAACACTATAAAATTGCTTACCATTGCCCAAATCAATTTTCGCATTGAAATAATAGTTCAAAGGAAGGTCTTCTGGCGTAATAAATCCAATGCCGCCTTTTGAGATGTCGATAATCTCTATTGGAAATTCTCGGTTGACCTTGATAATCTTATCTTGGTTATAGACCTCGTCGATATTGATAACGGCATTATAAGAAACTCTATGGGAACGTCTTCTCTCACGCATGATCTTCCTCCTATTTATACGATATGGACACGCTTTATAAAACTATTATACATTATTTTTAGATTTTGAACCTTCATTTTCCATAAATTCACTGAAATTTTCGTACATTTTCTTTTTCTCGTATTTGCCACTCGCATCGGTGATGACAAAAAAATCATTGGCATTATCAATAAGGAAGCACTTTTTACCGTTATTGGCGTACGCTTTGGCAAAGTTGACCCCAATGAGTTCCGTTGGCTCAAACATTGGTTTAGCACTTGGTCCACTGAAGTTCCCCCAAGCGAGTGTCTTTCCGGATTTCAACATACAAAGAGTGAGGGATTCTTTGACGCGAAGTGTTTCGACATCTTTCAGCCCTAGGATTTCAACAGGGAAAAAAATTTCTGACTTTCCCTTGACGCCAAGCTGGCCATACGCGTTGTTGCCACACCCGAAGACTTTACCCATCTCCGTGACCACCAAAGCGAATTTGTCGCCTGCATGAACACTTTTAACATTTGAATAGAGCGCGACTGTAGGTTCATTGATGCTGCCTTTATAACCTAGGGCAAGTTGCCCACTTGAGTTATCGCCCCAGACGACGACCGTGCCATCATATTTGAGGGCTAGTCCAAAGTTCGCGCCACAACTGATCTGCTTGACACCATCAATTTTTTCGAGTTTTAAAGGCAAGGGTGAATCTGGGATGTCATCTCGCATCAGTTGATGGTCTGAGTTGTCCCCCCATACATAGACGTGCCCCTCATAGTCTAGTGCCGCACCAAATTTTTTACCAGCGGCGATCTGCTTAATATTTCCAAGCCCCCACACACTTGTAATCGTCTTTTGTGCGTTGCGATCGCCAAGTCCCAATTCCCCCAAGCGATTTGTACCGGAGGTTCCAACGGAACCATCGTGAAATCTATAGAGGTTGAAGCCTTCGCCACATGCTATTTCCGTTACGGAATCGTACATGGAATTGTATTTTAAGTCAGTCACTTGGGTCAGGTTGCCTATCCCTAACTGACCAAATTCATTTTTGCCTCTTGAAAGCGTTTTCCCGTTATTGTAAGTCATGAAGAAAGACCCGTCATATGCTTCCAGAGCCTTGATCCCCTTTTCTTCGATGACTTTAATCTCTCTTTCAAAGTCATCCGACCAATTGTTGTTTTTATCTCGAATTTTAAGACGCACTGTATAGGTGCCAGGCTCTTTAAATGTTGCAAATTTGTTTTCCCATTTTTTTTCGAGAATTTCATTATCCTCTGCAATGCAGGCTGAAAAGTCGTAAGTGATATAGGACGTCGTCGTATACTTACCTTCCGGTTTCATAGAAAAATGTGCAATGGGCTTTATTTTACTAAGTTCATTAAAACGTCTTAGTGTCAAGTACGTGTAAATACCATTTATATAGGAGTCACCACCAATTTCGTTGATGATGCTTTGAGCGTCTTCTAAACTTAAATTAGAAACCGTCAAAAACTTACCATCAAGAGAAAGGCCATAGCGTTTCGGGTTGATTTCAAAAGGCACTTTTATAAAAGGCATCAACTTGCCTATGTCTTTGGCATAGTCGCCATTGGTCTCTTTATAGTCTGTCATGGCGTCAAGATAGATTTCATAATCTTTATAGACATCGATGGGTTTTTCTTCTTTGTCTCTCAGAAATAGCGCCACTGCCCCAATTAACGTACCTATTGTAAAGACGACACCTAATAAATTCACCTGATCACACCTCTAAAATGTTCTATGACGTTTAATAATAGTACGGCGTTGGTTACAGGTCCTACGCCACCAGGCACTGGGGTAATCATGCTGACATAGTCCTTTAGTGCTTCAAAGTCAACATCGCCCACCATTTTACCATCTACTTCGTTCATGCCGACATCGATGATAATGGCTTTTTCACTGACCATATCTCGGGTTAGGAATTTTGGAATGCCAACCGCTACGATGATGATATCTGCCTTACGTGTATGGTCTTCAATATCCACGGTACGAGAGTGACAGATTGTAACCGTTGCATTGTTTTGCATGAGCATAACGGCAAGTGGCTTGCCAACGATGTTACTTCTACCGATGACGACGATGTACTTGCCTTCAAGATCGATGTTCATTTCTTTGAAAATCGTCATAACCGCCAGTGGCGTACACGGCCTCGTCGCCTTTTCACCTTTGAAAAGTCTCCCAGCATTCATTGGATGAAAGCCATCAAGGTCTTTTTCAGGTGCGATAGTCATGATAACGCGTTCCTCACTGATATGGACTGGGAGGGGCATTTGCACTAAAATACCATCCGTAGTTTCATCCAAATTCTTTTCTATAATTTTCTCGAGGAGTTCTTTTTCGCTGATATCCTCTTTCAGTCTAATCAAAGTATAACCGAATGCCACGCTAAGGCATGTGCGCTCAATCATCCTAAGATATGACTCAGAAGATGGGTTGTCGCCAATCATAAATGCCACGACATTGGGTTTTCTGGCACAATCCGTACAGAAGTTTTTCGCCTTGTCTTTTATTTTCTGAGCAATTGCCTTTCCATCGATTATCATATGCACTCCCACTAAAGTCTATTTTAAAAACTATAAAAAGCCCATTAGAAACATGGGCTTACTATCTGATGCAGTCAATCATACATAAGACTAATTCGCCTTAATTTCAGTCCAAATGCGATCATACTCCAACACGAAATCACCTGGGTCATTAAATATTTCAAAATTCTTTAATAAGGCTTCATCCGGATAAGCATAGGTCGTACCGAGCAAGGCAGGATCAATCAGCTTCATCGTCTCTGTATTGCAGGTTGCATAACCTACATAATCCGCATTTTTAAAACCGATATCGCCTCTGCACAGAAAATCGATAAATTGATGCGCTGCATCGATATTTTTTGCGCCTTTTGGAATGATGACGTTGTCGAACCACATGTTTGAGCCCTCTTTAGGCAATACATAATCAAAATAGTCATATTCCTGTATAACTGCGCTGGCTTCGCCAGACCAAACGACTGCCATTGCAGCCTCTTCACTAATTAGCATGTCTTTGACATTATCACCAACATAAGCTAGGACAAGTGGTTTTTGCTCAATCAAAGCATTTTTTGCCGCTTCAAGTTCATTAAGATCTTTCGTATTCATAGAATACCCAAGTTTTTTGAGTGCAACCATGATGGAGTCTCGTTGTGAATCAATCATCGTAAACTGATCTTTATAAGCTTCATCCCACAGAACACTCCATGAGTCTATAGGCTCAGTTATGAGGTTTGTATTGTAGATAATACCCACAGTTCCCCAAAAATACGGGACTGAATACTTATTATTTGGGTCAAAGTCTAGGCCTCTGAAACGACTGTCTATATTAGCATAATTCGGAATTTTAGTTAAGTCAATAGGCTCTAACAAATCTTCTTTAATCATTTTTTCTATCATATAATCCGATGGTATGGCGATATCGTATTGCGTGCCACCTTTTTTGATTTTCGTGTACATCTCTTCATTTGTAGCATACGTTTCATAGTTGATTTTGATGCCAGTTTCTTTTTCAAATGTGTCAAAGATGTCTTCGTCGATATAATCGCCCCAGTTATATACATTGAGAACGGCTTTGTCATCGCTTTTACAACCCGTAAAGATAAACGTTGTGAGCGCGAGAATCATAACAACTACAATAAATTTTTTCATCAATATCTCCCTTCAAATTTTATAGGTTTATTTATAAAATAAATCTTTGCATACTAAATTTCTTCGATTTTCGTACGCTTGTTCAAGATTAGCATTAAAATGAGTACGCTTAAAAACATCAGCGTCGATAGCGCATTAATCTCAGGTTTTATCCCCCGTCTCGCCATAGAATAGATGGCGATTGATAGGTTGCTGACGCCGTTGCCCGTATTAAAAAAACTGATGACAAAGTCGTCAATCGACAATGTGAAGGCGATGAGACCACCTGTGATAATACCCGGTTTAATTTCTGGATAAATGACCTTTTTAAAGGCGTACCAAGGTGTTGCCCCCAAATCTAATGCCGCTTCTAGCATCTCGCTTGGCATTTGCTTGAATTTTGGCAGAACGGATAAGACAACATATGGGATACAAAATGTCACATGTGCGATGATCATCGTCATAAGACCGAGTTTGATATTAAGTGCGACAAATAATGTCATAAGCGATATGCCCGTTACGATATCCGGATTGAGAATCGGAATCGAGTTTACATTTAAAATGGCACGCTGCTTCCATCCTTTCATATAAAAAATGCCAAAAGCAGCAAAGGTTCCAATGGCCGTCGCAACTATTGCAGCGATCACTGCAACGATAACTGTGTAATAAAGCGATTTCATGATATAGCTGTTTTGAAACAGACTTTGATACCAGTCGAGTGTGAAGCCTTCCCATTTGGCTGTAGATTTTGAATCGTTGAAAGAAAACACAGCCAAAACGGCAATCGGCGCGTATAAAAAACCGAAAATCAAAAGGGTATAAAACTTATTAAAGATTTTTGCTACCATAAGTTGACGCCCCTTTCTTCTACGTTATTGCCTCCCAATCGATTCATGATGGCCATAGAAACCAAAATTAATAACATGAGTATAATGGCAACGGCAGAACCAAAGTTCCAGTCATTAACCACTAGATATTGTTGCTCAATCAAGTTACCAATCAACATGTATTGTCCGCCATATAACAGATTGGAGATGACAAACGTGCTCACTGCAGGCATGAAGACCATAGAAATACCCGACAATATGCCCGGCAATGAAAGTGGAAAGACAACCTTGAGAAAGACGGTTCTTTTATCGCCACCAAGATCTTCCGCCGCTTCAATCAAACTTTGATCCATCTTCATCAAAACGGTGTAGATTGGCAATACCATAAACGGCAAAAAATTGTAAACCATACCTAGGAGTACAGCCCCTTCAGAGTATAAAAAAGTCATTTGAGGCAAGCCTATTAATGATAAAAGACCATTTAAGATTCCGTTTTTACCCAGTATCGTCATCCAAGAATAAGTTCTAAGTAAAAAATTCATCCACATGGGAACGACGAACAACATAACTGCCGTCGTTCGATATCTGGGATTCATCTTCGCCAATATCATAGCCATAGGATACCCCATCAGAAAACAAATGAGTGTGGCCTCAAGAGCAATCTTGAGCGAACGCACTAAGACTGAAATATAAAGGGGTTCGAATGCACGTGTAAAGTTTGAGAAAGAAAACTCAAGCCCACCATCTGGACTTTTCCCCAACAGGCTGAATGCCAGTATCATGAAGATTGGAACGAGCACAAACATTGCAATCCAGAATAAGTAAGGGCCAGAAGAAAGTCTTTTGATCATTCTAACCCTCCTTGTGCATAATGTGTATATCGTCTGGCGTTAAGCTGATACCCACTAATTTGCCCTTTTCTTCCATAAAAGTGCTATGAATCATCCAATCTGTTTCAGCGATTGTAACGAGCATTTCATAATGAACACCCTTAAAAACGACAGATTTGACAATGCCATTGAGTATCCCCTCTTCACTTGGAACGAGACGCACATCTTCGGGTCTAATGACGACTTCGATTTCAACATTGTCGCCAAATCCCTTATCAACACAGACAAAATCAAGACCTGCAAAGTGAACAAGATAATCCTTTATCATAATACCTCTAAAAATATTGCTCTCCCCAATAAAATCCGCAACAAACGCATTTTCCGGTTCGTTATAGATGTCAATCGGCGATCCAATCTGTTGTATTTCTCCTTGATTCATGATGATGATTTTATCGGACATGGTTAAGGCTTCTTCTTGGTCATGTGTTACATAGACAAAGGTAATCCCTAACTCTTTTTGCATATTTTTAAGTTCTATTTGCATTTCTTTTCTGAGTTTAAGATCTAAAGCGCCAAGTGGTTCATCAAGCAAAAGCACTTTCGGCTCGTTGACAAGCGCTCTTGCTATGGCGATACGCTGCTGCTGACCGCCAGACAATGAATTGACTGCTCTCTTTTCAAAGCCACTGAGGTTGACTAATTCTAGCATCTTCGCTACTTTGTTCGCTATTTCTTTTTCGCTAATCTTTTTAATTCTAAGACCAAAAGCGATGTTTTCATAGATGTTCATATGTGGAAATAACGCATACTTTTGAAAGACGGTATTGATAGGTCTCATATAAGGCGGCAAGTCCGTGATTTCTTTGCCTTCAAAAAATAAACGTCCTGTAGTAGGTGTCTCAAAGCCCGCAATCATGCGAAGCGTTGTGGTTTTCCCGCAGCCACTAGGACCTAAAATAGTCAAAAATTGATTCTTTTTCACCCAGAAGTCGATGTTCTTGACGACAGGTACCCCATTAAACTCTTTTGTGATATTTAAACCTTTGATGATTTTATCGCTCACGTCAACCTCCCGATATTAGAAATTTGGGGGTGTACCCACCAATAAAAGCATGGCTTCTCTTCTGCCTTTATTTACGATTTCATGCCCCTTGTTTGCTTTATAGTAGAATGTATCTCCTGCTTTAGCTACGTAATTTTTACTCCCCAATTTTATAACGACGGATCCGGACAACACATATCCAAACTCTTCGCCTTCATGAGGTTCGTGAGCGTCATAGGCGCCATTGGGTGCCAATGTTAACATAATGGGCTCCATCATGTTCTTTTGTGCATTTGGAATAATCCATTCGAGCTTATAACCCACTTCTTCATTTTCTTTTTCAAAAAAATCCTCTGTCTTAAAGACGATTTTTTCATCAACAGTCTCACTAAAAAAGGCCTGCAAGGTCGTTCCTAGGCTCTCCAAAATATCGACCAAACTCGCAATAGATGGCGATGTCATGTCGCGCTCGAGTTGCGAAATAAATCCTTTAGAAAGCTCACATCGATCTGCAAGCTCTTCTTGAGTAAGGTTGTTTTCTAATCTCAGCCGTTTTATCTTTTCACCGATTTGCACAACCATGCCTCCTATTTGAGTTTACTATCATTAAACTTTTCACTCGATTTATTATACTCGATTGAAAAATAGACGTCAATATCTTAAAATACAAAAAAAAACACAACCCGCGCACGCGTTGTGTTTCGCTGTAAAAAATATTTTTTTTCTAGATCTCAAGCAGTTTGTCTATGAGTTTCACCAAGTTCTCAATTTCAGGCTTACTCATCTGTGCATCCGCACCAACGGACTCACCTTTATGAAGCAAATCACCTGTTATGAGTGATGAAAATATGATAACTGGTAACTTTTTGAGTATCTTGTGTTCCTTGATTCTTCTCGTTAACGCATGCCCGTCGAGCTGAGGCATCTCAATATCGGTTATTAGCAGATCGATTTCCGACATGAAATTGTCACCTTTTTTGTCTGCGAGCATCATCAAGTATTCATAAGTCTGCATGCCGTCATCAAAAAACTTGAGGCGCGTAAATCCAGCTCTCGTTAAAGTGTCCAGTAGCACTTTACGGATCATTGGTGAGTCATCGGCTAAAGCAATCTTATAATTCGAACGGTCCTTGATTTCGATATCCTTAATACGGTCTATATTGATGCCCGTGTTTGGATTGATATCCATGACGATTTTTTCGAAGTCTAGCAGCATGATAATTTGATTGTTGAGGTTGATATTGCCAATAATTAACGAGTTTGATGTCAAGTCATCTGGCTTCATGATGGCGTTCCAGCCGATTCTATGGATTCCCAAAACTGCTTCAATGGCAAACCCGACTTTGATCTTATTGAATTCACAAACGAGTGTCATACTTGTTTTAACTTTAGGATTTTTTTCGTTTTCCAAGACATATAATAAGTCGACGATGGAGATCATCTCGCCTCTAATGAGAGAAATTCCCGATACCGCGGGGTGCGCATTTGGGATTTTGGCAATATTTTCAATCTGCAGAAGTTCTTTCACTTTAACGACATTAATTGCGTAATGTACGCCCGCAACGGTAAAATGTAGGATTTCAACTTCTCCTGTACCACTTTCTAGTAAAATACCCGGTTTGTTTGCCATACTGTATCGTCCTCCATTATCTAGTGTTATGCGTAAACTCACATTAACATATTATCTGCAAAAATAAAACCATTATAATATAATCTATTATACCTGTGTCACGCCTAATTATAAATAATTATATTATGTATTCAGAAGTTTTTCTATTGCCATTATACCCATAAGTAGAAGTGAAAATCAAAAAAAAGACTTTTGAAGGTGTGTCTTCAAAAGTCTTTAACGCAATATTAGATGAGAGCCATTTCTTTGCCAACTTTTTCAAATATGGCAACTGCTCTACTAAGTTGTTCTTTGGTATGGGCCGCCGTTACCATGCAACGTACACGTCCTGTTCCCTTTTGTACCGTTGGGAATATAATCGGCGAACAAAATACACCTAATTCCAACATGCGTTTAGAAAAAGCCACCGTACGGGCTTCATCGCCGATAATTACAGGTGTGATAGGCGTTTCACTTGCGCCCGTGTTAAAGCCCAACTTACCGAGTTCTGCCTTAAAGAATCTTGCGTTGTCCCATAGACGATCCGTATACTCGGTTGTCGTGCTGAGTATATCCACGGCTTCTATGATTGCACCTACTGCTGCAGGCGGCAATGACGTACTAAACAGAAGGGGTCTACCTCTATGAAGTAACCATTCTTTCATAACTTTATTGCCCGCTACATAACCGCCGATGACACCAATCGCCTTTGAAAGTGTACCTATAGAGAAATCAATTCGACCGTGTAGGTGGAAGTGATCCACTGTGCCTCTACCGCTTTCGCCCAGAACACCAGAACCATGTGCGTCATCAACATAGGTCATACAGTTGTATTTTTCAGCCAACTCGACAATCTCAGGCAGTTTAGCCAAGTCGCCGTCCATACTGAAAACACCATCAGTGATAATTAAACAGTTTTCGTAATTAGAACGTCTTTCTTTTAAAACGTGCTCAAGATCTTCCATGTCACTGTGTTTGAAGACGGCTTTGTCTGCTTTGGATAATTTAACGCCATCAATAATACTTGCATGATTGAGTGCGTCAGAAATGATCAAGTCCCCTTTATTGGTTATTGCTTGAATGGCACCTGCGTTACAGTTGAAGCCCGATTGGAATACCATAACCGCTTCTTCACGCTTAAACGTTGCAAGTTTTTCTTCTAATTTTTCATGGATGTCCATGTTGCCTATAATTGTTCTAACGGCGCCAGAACCGACACCGTATTTTTCGATGGCTTCAATGGCCGCTTTTTTTAACCGAGGATGATTCGCAAAACCTAGATAATTGTTTGATGATAGGTTGATAACCGATTTGCCGTTTAGAATAACCTCTGGCTCGTTTGCACCTTCAAGTATAGGAAGAATGCGGTAAACGCCCTGATCCTTCAATTCTTGTACCTGATCTTGTAAATACTTTAACTCATGTACATTTGACATAGTCATGCCTCCATTTAAAGTAATTGTTCATTTTAAGTATACCACCATCTGATAATGGAGAAAACTATTAATCCATTTTAGGGCCAAATGTGTCTAAATGTTCATTAGTTCGGCTTTTAAGTCGATTTATTGCCCAACTGTAATAACCTGATAACTTTTCATCAACTAGAAACCTTTTCATGCCTATAAGTGCTTGATAAGCTGCATCATCACCGATATTGCCTAAGATAATCAGCGCATTGCGTTTATAAATCCAAGACGGCCGCCAGGAAAAGCCCATATGACCGTATAACCGTTTAAAGTCCTGATTTGTCATATCAAGTAATGCTAAAGCATCCAACCAATTTTCGGATTTGAGTGTGAGTCGCGCATGAGCCGTTTTATTCTGATTGAGTGGACAGACGGTTTGACAGACGCTGCAGCCATAGAGCCGATCTTGTATCGCAATGCGCATTGACTCACGAATCATTTCTTTGCTTTGCGTTTGAGCGGATAGACATTCGGCCATATTAACCGCCTCAATGCCACACACATGACTTGGGCACACCTGTGTACATCTTCTGCATTGTTCACAAAACGGATGAACGAGTTTATCAGGAAGACTTTCAGGTTTGACCAGTATACTCGGGTCAAGTGAGATGGGATGATGAATGACGAGGTATCCAATAAAGAAATTTGAACCAAGATGCTCATGAATCAGTAGATGGTTATAGCCAACCTGTCCAAATCCAGCATAAAAACCAACTTCTCGATCGTTGTACGGGCTATTGTCCACACAAACTGTCACATTGGGAAAATGTTGGTTACAAAGTGCTTCAATCCCCACTTTTATTTGATTCAGTAATGCTTTGAGTTGTACATGGTAATCAAAGTCCCAACCAAACGCTTCCACCTTCGCCATATTTTTATGTTGTGGCTTGGTAGTGCCTTCAAGGGCATAAGGGACTGCAATTGCAATCACAGTTCCCACTTCCGTCTCTAAAACACTATTTGGTACTGCAAAGTAATTTTTAGCCTTGATTGTCTCTCGATAGGTACTGTTTATCGAGAAAATGCCCCAATACCTAAGCATTAGAGCATCCATCATTTTTTCGAGTTCAATTTTTTCGATCATAAGACCCTCATTGTAACACATCTATTTCAAGTAGCGTTATTTGTTCTGTCCAATTCGTGTTTTCATCCATTGAAAGATTTTTAAGTCTTGAGTTGTACGCCCATATTGTCTTCAGTTTTGCTATCGGCAAATAGGGCAATTCTTCATTTTGGATGATATGCCATGCTCTAAGTAACGTCTCTCGTTCGCTTTCAGACTTTGCACCATGTAGAGAATCAAAGATTGCTTGGGCATCTTCGCTGTCATATTTAGCGAAATTATAGAGGCCAATATCGCTTGCTTGGCCAAATAAAATTTCAGGATTGATAGCATTTGACATGTCCCATGCTAAATTCCACATTGGCATGTTTGCC
>JBBRVO010000011.1:0-43313 GCA_038246775.1 Peptostreptococcales bacterium
TTTGATTTTTGTTTCAGCAAAGTCGAAATCAATAGACCCACGTCTTTCTCTTTTTCCTTTTAAGCGAATAGCAAGCTCTTTCATGTTGTTGAGGTCATCTATGATCGGTGCATAACGCGCCTTAAGCTCTGGCGTCATAGCATCTTCAAGCATATCTGACACGTCGTCGTAGTTCATGCGCTCTACGGTTTTGATGACCGATTCGCAAATTCTGTGCTTGACGATATCGCCGTCTTTATTGATTTCCATGATGCATGATAACGTCAAACGGTTGACCTGTGGGTTGAGGCTACAAATACCGTTCGATAGACGCTCTGGAAGCATCGGTATCACGCGGTTGAGTAGATACACACTCGTCGCGCGGTTGAGGGCTTCTTTATCAATTTTAGATTGTTCTTTAACGTAATGTGTCACATCGGCGATGTGCACGCCGAGCTCAAAGTTGCCATTTGGAAGTTCGAAGACGTGCACGGCATCATCGAGGTCTTTTGCGTCTTTACCGTCGATGGTGATGACTTTATAGTTTCTAAAGTCTTCACGCTTGCCGATCATCTCTTCGCTCACTTCTGTTGGAATTTTTTCCGCTTCATCAAGCACTTTTGTGCTGAAGACTTCAGGGAGCTTGAACGTTCTGATGATAGATAAGATGTCGATGCCCGGCGCACCTGATTGGCCGAGAATTTCAGTGATTTTGCCTTCTGGGTTACGTCTATCTTCTGGCCATTTGCTGATTTCTACGACGACTTTATCGCCTTGCTTTGCCCCAAGGGTGGCATTTCTTGAGATAAAGATATCTTTTCTCAGCTTTTGATCGTCAGGCACGACAAATCCAAAGTTCTTGCTCTCTTCATACGTTCCGACGATGATGGTATTGGCGCGTTCGACAATTTTGATAACTTCGCCTTCACTCTTTGAATCCGGCCCGCCTACTTTTGTAAGCTTTGCCTGAACCCTATCGCCGTTCATGGCACCCATCAGAGAATCTGACGGTACAAAGATGTCTCTCATGTCGACGTTTTCAACGATGACAAAACCAAAGCCCTTCATGGCCACCTGCACTTTGCCGACGTAGATTTGAAAAAACTCAGGTAAGGCGTATTTGCCTTTTTTAGTTTTAATAATTTTGGACGCGTCAGATAGTTCTTCAAGCGCCACAATAAAGTTCGATCGATCAATTGGATCGATATTCATCTCTAAAAACAAATCCATTTCCATATATGGCTTCTCGCTATGCTCTTTTAAAAATGCGATTATATTGTCTTTTAAAGTGCTTTCATTATTAATCATAGTGTCTCCTCTTGCCGCACCGATGCAATTTGCGGCTATTTATTCTTATCTCTATTATATCATAGATGTCATAAAAAAAGAGGCCTTTGACAGTTTGTGAAAAACTGTCAAGACCTCTGTTAGTATTCATTCATTAAAGCAAAGAACCAATCTTAAGGAGCAGTGGTGCAAATACCAACGATACAATTGTCATTAATTTGATGAGGATATTGATCGATGGACCTGAAGTATCTTTGAAAGGGTCGCCAACTGTATCGCCGACAACACTTGCTTTATGCGCTTCAGAGCCTTTTCCGCCATAATTGCCTTCTTCAACATATTTCTTAGCATTGTCCCAAGCACCGCCAGCATTAGCCATAAAGATCGCAAGGAGCACGCCTGTTACAAGTGCACCAGCAAGCATGCCGCCTAGTGCTTCGCCGCCGAGAACAAGACCTACCACGATTGGCACGAGTACTGCCATAAGTCCTGGAATCATCATTTCTTTAAGTGCAGCACCCGTACTGATATCGACACATTTTGCATAATCTGGCTTTCCTGTACCTTCCATGATACCCGGAATGGTTTTAAATTGATGTCTAACTTCTTCAATCATCTGGAATGCCGCTTTACCTACAGATTCCATAGTAAGGGCCGTAAAGATAAATGGCAGCATACCGCCGATGAACAAACCGACAACAACTTTTGGGTCGAGGATATTGATTGTCGTGATATTGATTGCTTTAGAATAAGAAGCAAAAAGAGCAAGTGCTGTTAAAGCTGCAGAACCGATTGCAAAGCCTTTACCGATTGCTGCTGTTGTGTTGCCAACTGCATCGAGTTTGTCTGTAATTTTTCTAACTTCTTTAGGCAATTCACTCATTTCAGCAATACCACCCGCATTATCTGCGATTGGACCGTATGCGTCAACTGCAACGGTAATACCCGCCGTTGAAAGCATGCCGACCGCTGAAAGTGCAATACCATAAAGGCCAGCAAATTCATATGAAATCAAAGTAGCGGCACAAATAAAGAGGATTGGGAATAATGTAGACAACATGCCCACAGCCAAACCAGATATAATCGTCGTTGCCGGACCTGTTAATGACTGCTCAGCAATTTTTTTAACGTATTTATAATCGCCTGACGTATAAATCTCGGTAACAACACCAATTAAAATACCGCAAGCAAGACCTGCCGAAACTGCGAAAAATGCATTTAGATTGCCAAAGAAATAGTTGCTTAAAAGATATGACGCAACGACAATGATGGCACTGCTGACATAAGTCGCTTTTTTAAGCGCTTTATGTGGGTTAGATTTTTCATCGCCTTTAACAAAAAATGTACCGATAATTGAAGCGATAATGCCAATCGCCGATAAAACAAGTGGGAATATTGCGCCTTCAATATTAAAGGATAACGTACCTAAAGTAATTGCTGCAATAATTGATCCAACATAGGATTCAAATAAGTCAGCACCCATACCAGCGACGTCGCCTACGTTGTCACCAACGTTATCAGCGATAACTGCAGGGTTTCTAGGATCATCTTCAGGGATGCCCGCTTCAACTTTACCAACAAGGTCTGCACCAACGTCAGCCGCTTTGGTATAAATACCACCGCCAACACGTGCAAATAAGGCAATAGATGAAGCACCAAGACCGAAACCTGTGATAATCTGTGGATCGTCAAATATAAAATAAAGCACGCTGATGCCCAAAAGGCCAAGTCCCACAACGGACATACCCATGACAGCGCCACCAGAAAATGCGACGGATAACGCTTTGTTCATGCCACTTTCCATAGCAGAATAAGCCGTTCTAACATTTGCTTTCGTTGCAACTTGCATGCCGAAAAATCCTGCAAGAACTGAGAAAAGTGCACCTACTAAAAACGATACCGCAGTTTCCCAACTTTGTAAACCCACTGTAATAGCAAGGGCCATTATTGCTGCAAATACCACTAAAACGCGATATTCACGTCTTAAAAATGCCATTGAACCTTCATGAATATAAGATGCAATTTCATTCATACGATCGTGTTTTACGACGACTGTATTTATTTTTCTAACGACTAAAAGAGCCGCAAATATAAGCGCAATGATACCTGCGCCTGCTGACAACAATACGTAATTCATTAAAAATTTCCTCCCCCACAACTTTTAAGTAACACATGTATTCTCAGTAAATGAACACATGAGGTGAAAAAAATATACAACAATTAGCGCGAACTAATTATTGTATAACAGTCATAATCAATGATGAAATGATAAAGATAAATGCTGCGATCTTAGTGATTTTATCGAATTTCGCATCGTAATCTCTCGCCTTGTTTTTACCCCAGATTTGTTCAGCGCCCCCGCCGATAGATCCAGATAAACCTGCAGACTTACCTGATTGTAACAGGATGCTTGCAATAAGAACTAATGATGACAAAATTAAAAATACAGTTGCTATAGTAGTAGCCATTTTTTCCACCTCCTATGTTTGCAATCGCTTCAAGCGACGTTGCGAATTTTTTCGTGCAAAATCATATGTTTACATGCTTAACATAGGTATTTTACCACACGAGTCCGATAAATACAATTAAATCATCTTTAAATTTCAAAAAAGCACAAGGCTTGGTGGGACCAAGCCTTGTAACTTGTTATAGGTTGTCATCAAAATTTGCTAAAATCATATGGGCATATGATTGGTTGGATAAGTTGTGGGGTGTTAAATTTTATAGTGTAAGGCTTATCTAAGGTTGTAAAATGCAGACATGCCAGCATATACTGCGTTATCGCCCAATTGCTCTTCAATTCTAAGCAGTTGGTTGTATTTTTCAACTCTGTCTGTTCTAGCAGGTGCGCCCGTTTTGATTTGACCTGTGTTCATTGCAACAGCAAGATCAGAGATGGTAGAATCTGAAGTTTCACCAGATCTGTGTGAAGAGATTGTCGTGAAACCAGCTCTTTTTGCCATTTCAATCGCATCCAAAGTCTCTGTGATTGAGCCAATTTGGTTGAGTTTGATAAGGATAGAGTTTGACGATTTTTCTTTGATGCCTTTTGCAAGTCTCTCAGTGTTTGTTACATATAAGTCATCGCCAACGATTTGGATTTTGCTGCCAAGTTTTTCTACCATCAATTTCCAAGCTGACCAGTCTTCTTCTGCAAGCCCGTCTTCGATAGAGATGATTGGGTATTTTTCCACTAAACCCGCATAGTAATCAACGAGTTCAGCAGCGGTAAACTCTCTGCCTTCGCTTGCTAATGTGTATTTGCCTGTTTTTTCATCAAACAATTCATTTGCAGCAACGTCAAGCGCTAACATGATTTGCTCACCCGGTTTATAGCCCGCTTTTTCGATTGCTTCCATAATCACTTTTAGAGCATCTTCATTAGAAGGAAGATTAGGTGCGAAACCGCCTTCATCGCCTACGCCTGTTGCCATGCCTTTAGATTTAAGAACTGCTTTAAGTGAATGATAAATTTCTGCACCCCATCTTAACGCTTCTTTGAATGAAGTCGCGCCAACTGGCATAACCATGAATTCTTGAATGTCGATATTGTTATCAGCATGTGCGCCGCCGTTCATGATGTTCATCATTGGCACTGGCAATGTTTTTGCATTTGTGCCGCCGATATATTCGAAAAGTGATTGACCAGTTGATTCTGCCGCTGCTTTTGCAACTGCGATAGAAACGCCTAAGATTGCGTTAGCGCCTAATTTGCCTTTGTTGTGCGTGCCATCAAGTGCAATCATCATCTTGTCGATGCCGATTTGATCGTAAGCATCCCAGCCTTCAAGTTCAGGTGCGATGATTTCGTTGACATTATTAACTGCTTTTTCAACGCCTTTGCCCATGTATCTGTTTTTGTCGCCATCTCTGAGTTCAACTGCTTCGAAAGCACCTGTTGAAGCGCCTGATGGTACTGCTGCTCTACCCATTGATCCATCTTCTAAATAAACTTCCACTTCTACTGTTGGGTTGCCTCTTGAATCTAAAATTTCTCTTGCAAATACATCTGTAATTACTGACATTTCGCTTACCTCCATTTTAATATTGGTTTGAATTTAAATTTGATAGTGATATGGCTTTTCATAGTTACATGATGACATAATTCTTTAATAGAATAGATTTTCCGGTCATTTCCACGGGCACTTCGATCTTCATGAGTTCGAGGAGTGTCGGTGTCAAATCGCACAATCTTCCTTTTTCAGAAAGCTTTACATCACCAGCGCCACCGACGATACACGGTACTTTGTTCGTAGAATGCGCCGTCATCGGCTCACCTCTATCCGTGAGCATCTGCTCTGCATTTCCGTGATCCGCAGTGATGATAAAGGAGCCACCCTTTTCTTCTAGTTTAGCAACGATTTTACCGACACATGTGTCAACGACTTCAACAGCCTTGATCGCAGCTGAGATGATGCCCGTGTGTCCAACCATATCTGGGTTCGCATAGTTGATGACAATGAAATCATAATAGTCTCTGTCAATTTCAGCCAAGAGCTTATCCGTCATTTCATAAGCAGACATTTCTGGTTTGAGGTCATACGTCGCCACTTTTGGGGAATTGATCAACATGCGATCCTCGCCTTCATTTGGCGCTTCTATACCGCCGTTGAAGAAGAACGTCACATGGGCGTACTTTTCTGTTTCGGCGATTCGAAGCTGAGTCTTACCAAGTTTAGCGAGGTACTGACCCAGTGTATTATCAATCGACTGTTGCTTATAGGCAATTTCGATATTTAAGATGGTCTTATCATATTGGGTAAAACCGACGTATTTTGTTGGAAAATAAGTTCTTTCAAAGCCATCAAAATCAACGTCGACGATGGCGCGTGTAATTTCTCTTGCGCGGTCTGGTCTGAAATTGAAGAAGATGATGGCATCATTCTCGCTTACGGTTGCAATTGGGGCGCCATTTTTCACAAGTACTGTTGGCAATATAAATTCATCGGTGACACCTTGCTCGTAAGACGCCTCAAATACGGCAATCGCAGATTCAGCTTTAACGCCTTCCCCTTTTACAAGCATGTTATAAGATTTTTCAATACGTTCCCAACGCTTGTCTCTGTCCATCGAATAATAACGACCAGAAACAGTTGCGATGACGCCATAGTTGATTTCAGTCATAAAGGCTTCTAACTCTCTGACATATGAAATGCCACTTGTCGGCGATGTGTCTCTACCGTCCATAAAGGCATGGACGTAAATATTTTCAACGCCTTCTTGTTTTGCCATTTTAATCAGGGCTTTCAAATGTTCGATGTGGCTGTGTACACCACCATCAGATAAAAGTCCCCAAGTGTGAAGCTTAGTGCCATGCTGCTTCGCATGATGCATTGCCCCCAAGAGTTCAGGATTTTCGTAGAAATCGCCATCCAAGATGGACTTAGTGATTCTAGTGAGTTCCTGATAGATGACTCTGCCCGCACCGATATTCAAATGGCCTACTTCTGAATTGCCCATTTGTCCTTCAGGCAAACCGACATCGAGGCCGCTTGCTGCAATTAGTGTATGTGGATATTTTTCAAGTAGTCGATCATAATTAGGGGTGTTGGCCATTTCCACCGCATTACCAGTTCTGCAATTGCTTTGACCCCAACCATCCATTATGATTAACGCTGTTGGTTTTTTCATATATAACTCCTTAAAAGTTTATGAGCTCTATAAAGTCACTTGGTTCAAGACTTGCGCCACCTACGAGTGCACCGTCAATATCCGTTTCGTTCATGATCTCTTCAACATTGGATGGTTTAACGCTTCCGCCGTATTGAATTCTGATTTCTTCGGATACATCATCGCCATAAGTCTTTTCAAGAACTTCTCTAATGTAGGCGATCACGTCATTAGCATCTTGGCTGCTTGCTGTCTTTCCTGTTCCAATAGCCCAAATCGGCTCATAAGCGACAACCGTTTTAACAGCGTCTGAAGCTGAGATTCCAGCGAATGCTTTTTCGATTTGACCCTTTACAAGTGTTTTTGTTTCTAAAGCTTCTCTTTGCTCAAGTGTTTCACCGCAACATATGATAGGAATCAGGCCTTTTGCAAGCGCTTTGATCGCTTTTTTGTTGACCGTTTCATCTGTTTCAGCAAAGTACTGACGTCTTTCAGAGTGGCCGATAATGACATGTGTCACGCCGATATCAAGTAACATATCCGCACTGACTTCGCCAGTAAAAGCACCTTTATCTTCAAAATGCATATTTTGTGCGCCAATTTTGATATTTGTGCCTTTAACCGCTTCAACCAAACTTGGAAGCAATGTAAAAGGTGCACAGATAACCGTTTCAACATCTGTTCCAGCGACTTCAGATTTAACAGCTGATACAAAAGCAAGACCATCGGCGATACTTTTATGCATTTTCCAGTTTCCTGCAATAATTGGTTTTCTCATGTTGCCTCCTATTTGACAATCATTCAACGTGAATTGACTGCTTTTATTTGTCGTTTAACGCTTCAATACCTGGTAATGCTATGCCTTCGAGGAACTCAAGTGATGCGCCACCACCTGTTGAAATGTGTGACATTTTGTCGCCAAATCCCAAGATATTAACTGCCGCCGCACTATCTCCGCCGCCGATAATCGTCGTTGCCTCTGACTCTGCCAAAGCTTTTGCAACGGCAACCGTGCCTTTTGCGAAGTTTTCAAATTCAAAGACGCCCATTGGTCCATTCCAAATGATGGTTTTTGCTTTTGAAGCTACCTCAGCATAAAGAGCCGCCGTTTTAGGTCCAATATCAAGGCCCATATAATCGCCTTCAATATCCATGCCTTCTGTGACAATCGGCGCAGAATCTTTATTGAATTCCGCTGCGACGATATGGTCGATTGGCAATAAGAATTCAACACCTTTTTCTTTTGCGCTTTCTATCATTTGAAGTGCATAATCGAGTTTGTCTTCTTCAACAAGTGATTTGCCGATCGTATAGCCTTGCGCTTTTAAGAACGTATAAGCCATACCGCCACCTATAATCAACGTATCTACTTTTGTAAGCAAATTTTCGATGACTTTGATTTTATCTGATACTTTGGCGCCACCGAGAATCGCACAGAATGGTCTTTCTGGACTTTCAATCGCTTCGCCTAAAAATTTAAGTTCCTTTTGAATTAAATAACCGCAAACGGCTGTATCGACAAAATCTGCCACGCCAACTGTTGATGAGTGTGCACGGTGTGCAGAGCCAAAGGCGTCATTTACAAAAATATCTGTGATCGATGCCAAGTCTTTTGAAAATGCTTCGCCATTTTTTGACTCTTCTGCGCGAAAGCGGGTATTCTCAAGTAGGATCACATCGCCATCTTTCATAGCTGATACTGCCGCTCTTGCTTTTTCGCCAACCACTTCAGCTTCAGCGGGGAATGCAACGTCTTTGCCGAGAATTTCCGTCAGTCTTTTGGCAACCGGTGCCAACGTGAATGCTGCCATATTATCCGCTTTAGGTTTTCCAAGGTGTGAACAAAGAATAACTTTTGCGCCATTTTCAATAAGGTAATTGATGGTTGGCATTGCACCCATAATTCTATTTTCATCCGTAATGACGCCATCTTTAAGTGGCACATTGAAGTCGACACGCACTAACACGCGCTTGCCTTTTACATTCACATCTTCAATCGTCTTTTTATTAAACATTTATATGCCTCCAATTTTTACATGAAGTGAACCCTGACTAAGTCAGGGTCCACGATCAGACATAGTCCGAAATCAATCTTATTTGTTTGCCATGAATTTTAAAAGGTCAACCACTCTGTTTGAATAACCCCACTCATTGTCATACCATGAAACCACTTTAAAGAATCTCTTTTCGCCTTTAAGGTTGTTTTGAAGCGTTGCCAATGAATCGTAGATTGACGATCTTGCGTCATGGATGAAGTCTGATGAAACGAGTTCTTCATTTGCATAACCTAAAATGTCTTTTAAATACGTTTCAGATGCTTTTTTGAGTAAACCGTCGATTTCTTCGATTGAAGTGTCTCTAGATGCAGTAAATGTAAGGTCTACAACGGATACAGTCGGCGTTGGTACTCTGAATGACATACCTGTCAATTTGCCTTTAGTTGCTGGCAATACTTCACCAACGGCTTTAGCTGCGCCAGTAGAAGAAGGGATGATATTGATTGCTGCTGCTCTTCCGCCTCTCCAGTCTTTCTTAGAAGGACCGTCGACTGTTTTTTGAGTGGCAGTATATGAATGGATTGTTGTCATAAGGCCAGTGTCAATGCCGATACCTTCTTTAAGAAGGACATGAACCACTGGTGCAAGACAGTTTGTCGTACATGAAGCATTTGAAACGATATTGTGAAGTGCAGGATCATATTCGTTTTCGTTGACGCCCATAACGATGGTTTTAACATCGCCTTTACCAGGTGCTGAAATAATGACTTTTTTAGCGCCAGCAGCCAAGTGTCCTTTAGCCGCTTCAGAATCTGTAAAGAGGCCTGTACATTCGATGACATATTCTACGCCCATAGCTGACCAAGGGAGGTCTGCAAGGTTTTTAGTTGCTTGAATGCATTTTGTTTCGAAGCCGTTTACGATTAAGATATCTTCTTCAGCAAGTTCAGGGCTGCTTTTTCTAGTTTTGATTTCACCACCGAATTTACCTTGAACTGAATCATATTTTAACTGATAAGCGAAATAATCTGCATCAGTCGCCATATCCACTACTGCAACAACTTCAAATTCCGTACCGAGTAATCCTTGCTCTGCCATTGCGTTGAACACGAGTCTACCAATTCTTCCAAAACCATTAATTGCGATTTTTTTCATTCGTTTGTTCCTCCTCAATCTTATAATACTTCACGTATTTTTTTTGCGGTTTGTTCGTCAGTAACCAAAACCAGATTTGGGTTGAGTTTACAGATTGCAATAATCGCCTCTGTTTTATCAACACCGCCAGCAACAGCTATAACATGTTTCAAACCTTTAAATATTTCCAAATCAATACCTATGGTACTGATTTCGTAAACAATCTCGCCATCCTTGTTGAAATAATAGCCAAACGATTCGGCCACAGCCCCTTTACTAAGAATGTATTCAATCTCTTCATTTTCCAAAACCCTGCGATTTGCCATAACGCTTGCACGGCCAATGCCAAAAAGTAGGACGTCCAATTTTGATATGTTATCAAGGATTTTTTTGATATTCGGCTCATTTTTAAGTTCTTCAATAGTCGCTTTAGACAAGTTGTCCTGTGTGTAAAGCATTTGATACTCAGCGCCAAGTTTGTTTGCCAAGCGTTCTGCCAACGTATTTGCCTGATACTCATTTTTATTGCCAAGACCGCCTCTTGCAGGTACAACCATAATCTGATCGCCTTTAAACGAAGCCCAGTCACTTTTATACCCATTTATCACTTTTTCTATCGAAGAACCTCCGGTTAATCCAATAATACTTTTTTCTTCAATTAAAGTGTTCAAATATTTAGCCGCTTCATAACCAATTTCATTGAGTGAGACGTTTTCATCTTGGATGCCAACAGATCCCACGATGACTTTTTTGATTTTCAATTTTTGGGCGATATCTTTTTCAAGAACATTGATGCCATTGATTTTATAAAACACATCAGTAAGTGCTTCTAAAACTTCATGCCCCTTTTGAGTCAACCGCATACCATCCGGATAATAGTCAATGAGGTTGTTTTCCTTAAGAATGTCACATTCACGTCTCACAACGCGTTCCGTGCATCCCATACTGCCAGAAAGCATCCTACGTCCAACAGGTTGATTGAACTTGATACTGTTCAGAAGATTAAACCTAAGTGGTAAGAGTTCTTCCATCTCCGGAAATGCGTACTTGAGAACAAATATTAAGTTATCTTTTTCAGAATGTTTTACTGTTTCCATATCAATCACCACTGCTTTGGGATGTATTTTGTCCGGTCGTCATTTTTTTCGTCCCATATAGGCTAAAAAAAAACTACCTGATAGACTTATTATACCACTCATAAAATGAATTTCAATAGGTTTTTGATAAAAAACGAAATTATTTATCCCGCAGGGCTCCGTATTGTCCCGATGCGTTCACAAACGATTTCCTTAAAAATAAAAGGTCTTTTTATCAACATTTATCATAAATAGACCTTACTTTAATAATTTTTATATCCTATCACGCCCTAAAACCGCTTCCTCTTTGAAGAGGGTGGGATATTCATCTCATCTCTATATTTTGCTACTGTCCGCCTCGAAATATTGATGCCGATCTTGATGAGCGCATCCGCCAAATACTGATCGCTTAATGGTTTTTTTGTATCTTCTCTGTCAATCATATCCTTCATCACAGATTTGACGCTTTCAGAAGAGACCCCTTCACCACTTGCTCCTTTGACCCCACTTTGAAAGAAATACTTAATTTCAAACAAACCATTTGGACACTGGATATATTTCCCGTTTACCGCACGACTCACCGTGGATTCATGCACTTCAATCTCATCTGCAATGTCTTTCAAATTCAAAGGTTTGAGATATAAGAGGCCCTTCTCAAAGAAATCAACTTGGTATTCCACGATGGCTTTACAGACTCTATAAATCGTGTTGCGTCTCTGTTCAATACTTTTGATAATCCTTAGTGCAGATTGTAAATTCTTGGACAGGTAGTCACTGGTCAGTGACTCTTTAGAAAACTGACCCAACATACTTTTATAAAATCCATTGATTTGAAGACGCGGTGATGCACTTTCGTTGACAGCGACAATGTATTCATCTTTCATTTTCTCGACATAAACGTCCGGTATAACATACCTGACGTCACGCATCGAACAAAAAGATCTACCGGGTTTAGGTTCCAACGTCTTGATATAATCGTATGCCTGCTGGACACGTTCAGCGGTTTCGTCTATTTTTTTAGCGATGATCGCAAATTTCTTATCACCTAGTTCTTCGAGGTGTTCTGCCACCAGCACTTCTTCTAGACTCTCTTCATAGCCTTGTTGGTAGAGTTGTATCAGTAGACACTCTTTAATGCTTCGCGCACCTACCCCTGGAGGATCAAAGGTTTGAATCAAACGAATCATCTGTTCAATCTCTTCATAAGATTTATTAAATATCACCATCGCCTCTTCATTCTTCATTTGAAGATAGCCATTGTCATCGATGTTTTCAATAATATAGTCACATATGCGTACGACTTCAACGTCGAGTTTTGAAAATTTAAGTTGCATGAGCAAATAGTCTTTAAGCGTCTCCTCATCAGCTACGAAGTTATCGTAGTTAATCTCTGAATCAACACTGTATGTCGTATTTCCAGATGGGCGGACATCGTCAAAGTAATTGACCATACCTTCCCAGTCCATTTCAGGTTTGTCACCTTTATCGAGGTCATACTCGAAGTCTTTATCGGATTTATCCGGGACACTTTCTTCTTCCACCTCTGCACCAATTTTTTCAAGGATTGGATTGTTAAGGAGCTCTTCATTGATAAACGCATTGAGCTCCAAGGCATTAAATTGTAATATTTCAATTGCTTGCTTCAACTCGGGCGTCATTATGAGCTTTTGAGTTTGAATCAAGTTTAAATTAAAATTCATCTTCATATTTGATACCATCTCATCCTTAAAAATTCAAAGTAAGCAAAATTGACAGTCAATCATCCGGCGAAGTAACGCTATAATTATAACAAATCACACCTTAAAATGATAGTAAAATAACTTGCATACATTGGAAATAAAAGGCCTATCCGCTCATTTACGCGAGATAGGCCTATAAATTTATCTTTGAGACTTGTCGTAAGGAATACCTTCCGCTTTTGGTGCTCTTGATTTTTGAGATGTAAACGCCAAGACAACCATGGTCGCAACATAAGGCAACATTTTGTAGTAGGTTTGATTGATGCCCAAATCATTTAAGAATGGAATGAGTGCGACTGAGTAGGCCAATGTTCTGAGAAATGCAAAGAACAATGCGGCAAACAAAATTCTTATAGGTTTCCATTGTCCGAAAATCATAACGGCAAGTGCCAAGAAACCAAATCCTGCAACGCCAGTATGACCGCTAATATTGCCGTCCAAGACGCCAACGGAATAGAAAAAGCCACCAATACCGCCTAGAATTCCAGATAAACCAACCCCCGCATATCGCATGCGATAAACGTTGATGCCCACAGAATCAGCAGCATGTGGATGCTCACCACAAGCACGTAGTCTTAAACCAAAACGCGTCTTGTAAAAGATCACTACTGTAATTCCTAAGAGTAAAAAACCAATCATAACCGTTAAATACGTCTTTTGAAAGAACATCGGTCCAAGAAGTGGAATATCACCCAAAATCGGAATTTTACGAAGGTAAAAATTCATATTTGTCGTGATGCCATCGCTCTTAAAAAACATCTTGGCGACCAATAAAATAGCTGCGGGTATCATCATATTCAGGGATGTACCCGTAATTGTCTGGTCGGCTTTCATGGTGACGGCTGCAAATGAGAGCAAAAGCGAATATATAAATCCTGCCAAAGCAGCAACCAACATGCCCATGATGAGTATCAATTGAGGATTTAACCCTGTACCTTGTACAGAATAGACGAACAAAGCGCCAAAAAATGCGCCAAAGAGCATGATGCCTTCAAGTGCAATATTGATGATACCGCTGCGTTCACTGAACATACCGCCAAGTGCGACGAGAAGTAACGGAATCGCGACGGGAAGCATATTTTGAATCAAATAATAAACCGTATCCATTATTCTACCTCCTTCGCAGGTTCTTCTTTTGTGACAGTGGCGCTCGTTTTCTTTAAAAGACGCGTTTTAACAAATTTTGCCAATCCAGATTTCATGATCATGGCAAATGCTGAGAAATAAATGATAACCGCTATGACAACGTCAATAATCTCGGATTTGAAACCGACGAGATTTGCAAGGGTACCACCACGTTGAATGTGCGAAACGAAGATAGAAGAAAATATGATGCCAATTGGGTTTGAACTGCCTAAGAGTGCAACGGCTATACCGTTAAAACCGTTGGCTGCGATGATATTGATTGGTTCATAGGTCATACTACTACCCGCAATAGCTGATGGCGCGAGTATGGCGAAAGCACCGCCAAGACCTGCGAGACCGCCTGCGATGACCATTGTCAAAATAATATTGCGTTTACCTTTCATACCAGCATAGGCACTGGCGTGTTTGTTAAATCCCGTCGCCTTTAATTCGTAACCGAATGTCGTTTTTTGCAAGACGATGAATAAGGTGATACCGATGATCATAGCTAAAATGATGCCGATGTTGACGTTGGAACCAGGGATTCCAAGTGAAGGAATTTGAACGCTAGAAGGCAAATAATTAGTTCTCGCTTTTGATGCAACATAGATGACGGCATTGCCTTGAATCCACATGTCCACGAAATACATACCAATATAGTTGAACATAATCGATGTGATAACTTCATTGACATTTAGGAGCGCTTTAAAAATGCCTGGTATGAAACCCCAAATCATACCACCTACCATGCCGGCTAAAATTGCGACAATCCAGTGAATTCCAGAAGGTAAATCCCACATAAATCCAACATAAAGGGCAAAAAACATACCCATGGTATACTGTCCTGATGCCCCAATATTGAAGAGCCCCATTTTAAATGCAAAACCGACTGCAAGACCTGTCATAAGGATTGGTGTTGCAAAGTAGAGGACACTTCCGAATCGGCTAAAGCCGCCTAACAAGACATATCTAAATCCTGAAAATGCATTTCCAGGTGCTGCAATCAACATGACGATAAATCCAAAAATCAACCCAAGTGCTATGGCTAGAAGTGCCGCAGTGAATGCGGAAAATCCTTTGCTATGTGTAAGATTATCAAAGTTTAACATACTTTTACGAGACGATCGCTTCTTATCCTGCATGGTTGATCTCCTTTACGGTATTGCGTTTAGCACCAGACATATAAAGCCCTAGTTCTTGGACGGTCGTCGTTTTCGGATCTAGCTCACCGACAATTTCGCCCTCATACATAACTAGGATTCTATCACTGACATTCATGACTTCATCGAGTTCAAGAGATACCAGTAGTACGCCTTTTCCTGCATCACGTCTTTCAACGAGCTGTTTGTGAATATATTCAATTGCACCGACATCAAGCCCTCTTGTGGGTTGTACTGCCACGAGGATTTCATGTGCCTTGTCAATTTCTCTTGCAATAATCACCTTCTGTTGATTGCCACCAGACATGCTTCTCACAGGCGTAACAGGACCTTGACCGCTTCTGATGTCAAATCTCGCTATAAGTTCTTCCGCATAATTTCGAACGGCGTCAAATTTTATAAACCCACTTTTTTGAAAGGCTGGTTGCCAATATCTTTGAAGCACCATGTTTTGTTCCAGTGAATAGTCTAGAACTAAGCCATGCTTATGTCTGTCTTCAGGAATGTGACTCATACCACCAATAGAACGGTCTCGAATAGATGCTTTCGTTATGTCTTTGCCACATAGCGTAATTGTTCCAGAACTCATTTTTTCAAGGCCAGTCAGCGCTGAGACAAATTCGGTTTGTCCGTTGCCATCGATGCCAGCTAAGCAAACAATTTCACCTGCTTTAACTTCAAAAGTAACATTTTTAACGGCATTGTTTTTATGAAGTTTGGATGGCACCGTTACATTATTGACGGATAGCACCACCTCTTTAACTGCCAAAGGCTTTTTGTCAACGTCAAATTTGATGTCACGGCCAACCATCATTTTAGATAATTCTTCCTTGGTGGTCTCTTTGACATCGACTGTGCCAATAAACTTACCTTTTCTAAGAACGGTACACCTATCTGCGACTTCCATTATTTCATTTAATTTATGGGTAATGAACAAAATAGATTTGCCTTCCGCTGCAAATCCTCTCATAATCTTCAATATTTCTTCAATTTCTTGTGGTGTTAAAACAGCAGTAGGCTCATCGAAGATTAAAATTTCATTTTCTCTATAAAGCATCTTTAAGATTTCTACTCTTTGCTGCATGCCAACTGAAATTTCCTCAATCAAAGCATCCGGATTGACCATCAATCCATATTTTTCACTAAGCTCTACAACTTTTGCATGCGCTTCACTCTTTTGGATAAAACCCATCGTATTCGGTTCAACCCCTAGTATAATGTTCTCAAGTACCGTGAAAATTTCAACCAGTTTGAAGTGCTGATGAACCATTCCAATGCCTAGTGCATTGGCGTCATTTGGGTTATTGATTGTAACCACTTTTCCATTTTTTCTAATTTCGCCCTTTTCTGCTTGATACAATCCAAAGAGCACACTCATAAGTGTGGATTTGCCTGCGCCATTCTCTCCGAGAAGTGCATGGACTTCACCTTTTTTTAAATTCAAGGTAATATTATCATTTGCGATAATACCAGGAAATTCTTTCGTTATATTCATCATTTCTACAATATAATTTTCCACTTTAACCTCTTCTTAACTCTTTTTTCTAGGAATTTGCATAATTACCCAACATTTTCCAGGTTGTCACCACACGTTCGAAATGTTCATCTGATTCAGAGCAAATGTCGTTTTTGCTAGAGGCTAAATGATCTGACAAATATCAATCAAAAGCGGTGTTTAGTAACAAAAAAACGGGGGAAAACTCTCGCCTTCCCCCATTGATTGACTCATACATGCATAGGCAATAGCCACATGCGATAGTTTTGAGAACTATCTTGTTGAAACTGCAACCTTGACAAGGTTCAACGCACTTGTAAGTTCGTCAGCTGTAGCAGCACCACTTGGATCTGCAACTGTGATTGTACGAAGAAGCATCATGCTACCATCTGCTAATTTTGCAAATTCAACATCATATGCTGCTTTGTCAAAAGTAGAGAATCTGTCAAATGCATTACCTGCAGCATCGCCTATAACTGATGTTGGGATGCCAACGCCGCCGTTAGCAGCATTGAAGAAAGTTGTTTGACCAGCATAAGTTGCCCAAGCATCTGTGTAAATTGCATCAAGAACGCTTACAACTGAAGCTGCTAGGCCTTTAGTTGCTGAAGTGATGACAGTTTCACTGTCATATCTTTGGTCAACGTCAACGCCGATAACTTTAGCTTGTGATTCTGAAGCTGCAGACATAACTGATTTACCCACTGAACCACCAGCAGCGAAGATAACTTCAGTGCCTTCTTGGTACATTGTTCTTGCAGTTGCTTTGTTTGTATCATTTTCATCAAAGTTACCAGTATAGTGGTAAGTTACTTGTACTGCGCCATCTGCTAAACCAAGTTCTGCTGCAGCAGCTTCTGCGCCTTGAAGGTATCCGTATCCAAATGCTTGAACAGCAGGAACTGCCATTCCGCCCATGAAACCAAGTTTAGTCATGCCATCTTTAACGGCAGCATAACCTACTAGGAAGCCTGATTGTTCTTCAGAGTACATAATACTTGCAACGTTTGCTTCTGTTTTAAAAGTCGCATAATCAGCTGTATGTGGTGTACCATCAAGAAGGATGAACTTCACTTCAGGATATTTCGTTTGTGCTTCGTAAACTGGCACTTCAAAAAGGAATCCAGGTGTTACGATAACTTTAGCGCCGCCTGTAACAGCAAGATCAATCGCTGCTAAGTAACCAGCATCTGATGCTTCTTCAGGTTTGATGTATTGGTGTGTCTTCTTGTTTGCTTCTGCATAAGCGACAACGCCTTCCCAAGCGCCTTGGTTAAATGATTTGTCATCGATATTACCTTTGTCTGTGATTAGTGCGATTTCATATGTGTCGTCTGCTTTCGGAGTACATCCGACCAATCCCATGCTTACTAACATGATTGCTAGTACAATCACTAATGCTTTTTTCATTCTGTGACCTCCACTAATATTTTCATTTTGACTTGCGTCTTCGCATTAATTATATCCCTTGATACTTCAAATTACAACAGTTATCTCTCAATCGATATGCCAAAGCAAGTGTTTTGTTGCCTGTTGTTCATAATTTCAGGAAAGATGAATTGTAATTAATATAGAATTTAATTGTATAAATTCACAAACAGAAAATACGCATTAAAAAGCTATGTTAAAAATCACCAAAATACGTCTATTTGCAATTGAATCGAACGCCTTACTATGTGCACTAACTACAAACAAATTTAGGCGCAGTTACATTTCCTGTCATTCATACACATGCTTTTGTAATTTATATATAAAAACTGACTTTTTTGATAGTTTATCTATTCAGTATAAAAAAAAGATGACTCCGCGTATTATAACGGTCATCTTTATGATTTATTAGTGACTATGCTTGATGCCTTGTTAAAACTAGATTCTATAGATGACCATTGATCATTTGCTTGATGCCCATTTGTGTCGCACTATCTTTTGTACATTCCGCAACTCTAACGCCGTCTTTATAAAGGACCACTGTTGGGAGGCCAAGCACGCGTTGGCTGATGGCGAGTCTTCTCTCTTGCGAGGTATTAAGCTTTGCAAAGGTGACTTTTTCATCGTAGGCCTCAGAAAGGGCTTCAAATTCAGGCATAAGTGATTTACATGGCTCACAACCTTCTCCCCAAAAATCCACAACAACCAACCCAGATGCCTTCAATACTTCCATTTCAAAATTCTCTTTATCAAGTACCAACATTTCATGCCTCCTAATTTGTTAATGAATCTACGTATTTTTCAGCTTGAACGGCCGCAATCGCACCGTCAGCTGTCGCAGTCACCACTTGTCTTAAACTCTTAACGCGAATATCACCCGCAGCATAAACACCAGGTATACCTAATTGCATCAATTCGTCAGTTATAATGTAACCCGATTTATCTAATTTGACAAGGTCTTTAACCAATTGAGTCTCTGGAATATACCCTACAAATACAAAGATTCCCATAAGGCCATCGTTCGGGTCAGCTAAAATCTCAGTTCTTTCGCCCGTCAAGTAATTTTCTAGTTCGAGCCCCTGTACCATGCCGTCGCCGATAATTTTTTTTGCACCTGAATTAAAAATGAATTCAATTTTAGGGTTGTTTTGCGCCTTTTCAACAATTGATTTTGCCGCTCTAAAGACATCGCGTCTGTGGACGATAGTCACTTTACGCGCAAATTTTGTGATAAACATCGCCTCTTCTAGCGCCGTATCGCCGCCACCGAATACATAAACCTCAAGATCAGAAAAAAATTCGGCATCGCACGTTGCGCAATAGGAAACGCCTTTTCCTGCAAGTGTTTTTTCACCTGGAACATCCAGTAGACGAGGGTGTGCCCCCATTGCTAGGATGACAGATTTCGTTTGAAAGTTTCCTTTATCAGTACTCACAGTTTTAATCAAGCCGCCTAGTTCCAGACTTGTCACTTCAGCTTTTAATCGCGTGGCGCCAAATGTTTCAGATTGTTCAACCATCCGCGCTACAAGAGTAGGACCTGTTGCATTTTCAATTGATCCAGGATAGTTTGCCACTTCTTCAGTTCCCGTGATCTGGCCACCCGTACGATCCTTTTCCAGAATCAAAGTCGTCATTTTTGCGCGTGCTGCATAAAGGCCTGCTGATAACCCAGCTGGTCCAGCACCAATGATGATTACGTCATAAATCCTATCCATTTACTGCCTCCCAGTTTTAATGTTCTGATACGTCCAAAACTGCCAAAGCAATATTGGATGCATGGTCTGAAATTCTCTCAAGATTGCTCAACATATCTAAGAAGACGATACCCGAACTCATTTCACAACGGCCTTCATTTAACCGCGCTATATGTTTTTTACGCAACGATTTTTCCATCTCATCAACGAGGTCTTCAATTTCAATAACTTGCTGCGCTTTAAAGCGATCCTTTTCTTGCATGGCATCCAATGCCATTTGATACGACTCAAGAACTTTTTCCACCATCTCTTTGAGTTCTAGCGTTGCAGCTTCTGAAAAAGTCACGTTATTGTCAATTTTATACAAGGCGAGCTCTGCGATATTGTCCGCATGATCGCCAACGCGTTCAATATCGTTGACCGTGCTAAATAAACCGTCTATCACCTTGCGATCGTCATTGTCAATGGATCGGTTGGATAATTTAACCAAATACTCACTAATCACGCGTTCCAAGGAATTGATACTTTTTTCAATTTTAAAGGTTTTCTCGACGTGTTTTTGATCATTGTCGTTTAGCGCCTGAATCGAACTTTCTAGTGATACTTTTGCAATATGCCCCATATGCAGCACTTCTTTGATAACTTGAGCCAGTGCAATCGTCGGCGTTTCCAATATTCTTTCATCGAGGTATTTGACGCCATACGTGGTCGCTTCACGCTCTTCTTGAGTAGAAGGGATCATCAGAGTGACTGCCTTGACAATCAAACCTGCAAAAGGCAACAAGATAATGGTATTGATGACATTAAAAAATGTATGCGCATTGGCAAGCTGTCTCCCTGCATCGTTGCTCATGGCGGTTACAAGACTAATCGTAATTTTTGAGAATAATACGAAAAAGATAAATGTTCCTATCACATTGAACATTAAGTGCATCACAGCGGCGCGTTTCGCGGTTCGGTTTGCACCGACGGAAGAGAGTAGAGCCGTCACACATGTGCCAACATTGGTTCCAAGCAAAATTGGATAGGCCGATTCAATAGGTAAAGCACCTGTACTAGCTAAGGCAACCATGATGCCCGTTGTCGCTGAAGAGCTCTGTACGATCGCCGTAATAATCAAACCTATCATAAAACCTTTGATCATTCCCCAAAAAGTACCGGCTCCTAAAGAGCGAATCATCATTTCAAAGCCTTCATATTCCTTTAAAGGTGAAAGCGCTTCTTTCATCAATTCCATACCTAAAAACAATATACCAAAACCAAGAATAATTTCACCCAAAGTGATTGACTTGCTTTTCTTAGAAAATAACTTGAAGCCGACGCCAATAGCGATTGCGATGGGTGCAAGCACAGTTAAATCAATGGATACAAGTTGGGCAGTGATAGTCGTACCGATATTCGCACCCATGATGATGCCGATTGCCTGTGTCAAATTCATTATGCCGGCATTGACGAAACCCACCACCATGACGGTCGTTGCAGATGAACTCTGTATCACCATCGTGACAAGGGCACCCATCAGAACGCCTTTGAAAATATTCCCGGATAATTTTTCTATCAATTTTTCCAGTTTGTCTCCAGCCGATTTTTCCAGACCGTCGCTCATGACAGTCATGCCGTAAAGGAAAAGCCCTAGACCGCCTAATAACGGCATCAAGATTGCTAACACTTCTTTCGCTGTTAATGTCATATTTCCACCCTTATTTGCAAATTTCCAATAAAAAACACCACATAGAAACCTCTGTAGTGTTATACAAATGTATTATACAAATGCGTTATTTCAAATCGAAAAACTGATTTTGTCTCAAGGCTTCATACAAGATAATAGCCACAGAATTGGACAAATTCAAACTCCTTAGATGTTCATTTTTTCTCATTGGAATTTTGAATCTCGTTTCGCTATATTTTTCGTGAATATATGCAGGCAGTCCAGATGTTTCACGCCCAAAGACGATAAAACAGTCCGCTTCAAATGCGCATTCATCATAATATTTTGTCGCTTTTGTCGTTGCAAAGTAAAGCTTTTCATTGCCATACTTCTCAAAAAAAGCGTGCTCATCTTCGTGAATCTCGAGGTCGAGATACGCCCAATAATCAAGTCCCGCGCGTTTCAGATGCTTATCGTCGATAGAAAAGCCTAAAGGCTTAATAAGATGAAGTTTTGTGCCTGTTATTGCACAACTTCTTGCAATATTCCCAGTATTCGGTGGGATTTCTGGTTGATATAAAACTATGTTAATCGCCATGGTTTACTCCAATTATTTTTTGATACCGATATCAAATTCAATTTCTCCCAACTCAGATACAAGTGGTACACAGATGGTTTCCATCCCAGCAGAAGAAATCTCGATTGAGGTGCCCTTTACGAGAGATGGGGGCGTGATATCGATTTTTGCACCAACGTTGAATAGTAGTGTCGCTGAATTGCCCATGATCATATTGCCAAGTTCAGAGAGTGCACTCTTTGCCATTTCGTCGATTTCTTCGACCGGCATGCCCATCATCATTCCCGAGGCAATTTTTTTCGCCATATCCTCTGTAAGGCTAAATACAGCTTGTCCTTTGATATCGCCTGTTATACCTAATATGATGACAATTTCCCTTGTCGGAAATGGGTTCGATCTAATATAGGGTCTTCCAACGCTGAATTTATCTTCTACAAAGTTGTTTAATACTTCAGTTGATGCTTTAATAAATGAATTGATGTATTCTACCTTCACAGAAATCCCTCCTTACTCAAATCTTTTCTATCACTATAATACCATAAATCCTTTTAAACCATGTAACCTTTTTTAATGACATTTTTGAGAGGAAGTGCAAATACTTATTGATTGATGCTTTGTATAACTGGATAACCCATCACGTATTCAATTTTATTGACCCCACAATTGTCGACTCTAAACTTCCAATAACCCGTGTTGTCACCAAAACATAGAAAGCTCAGTAGAGATTGAATCACCCCGCCATGCGCGACGATCGCGATACGCGTATCGGAATCTAATGAAAATGGTTCTATAATAGTTTTATACGCCGATGTGACTCTTTCAAACATTTCTTTGACACTCTCGCCCTCGGGTACTTTGAAATTTTCAAATTCTACAAACCACTCGTTAAGTAGTTCGGCATCTTGCGATTTAATCTCAGAGAGTTTTTTTGCTTCCCATATGCCAAAATTCATTTCTTTTAGCGTATCAAGCGCAACAACCTCAACGGATTGATGCTTTGCTATGATTTTAGCGGTTTCGTGTGCGCGCTTTAATGTAGAACTGTAAAAGGCATCGAATTGAATCGCCTTCAATTTTTCTCCAGCCAAAATCGCTTGGCCAACCCCTTTTTCTGTTAGCTCAACATCGCTGACACCAGCAAACTTCTTTTCAACATTTGCTGTCGTTTCTCCATGTCTAATTAAATATATTGTCATTTTTTTCTCCTGTTTCCTCTAATTGAACGTGCGTCACTCTCTTCTCATGCTGTGCTGCTCAGCAGCCAATACCCACTGCTCTTTCGCATAATTCTTAATCAGTCGGTTTTTATACGCAAACTCATGTCTGACGACCATGTCGAACCATCTGACGGATTCTTTGAAATTACCCAATTGGCGGTTTAATTCCCCAATAAGATAGATAATCTCCAGTTCCTTTTCTTCTGCGTCTTCCTGCTTTTCCTGTTCATAACATTTGATAAACGCATCCAGTGCAAGTGTTACATATTTTATGCATTCACTTTCAATCCCAAGTTCATCATTGAACCAAGCGAGCCTAAGCAAAAGCTTGCCGATAATTGCTTGCTTTTCCTTCAAAACTGTATAATTAACAAGTGCAATGAGATGCACTTTTATGGCGGTGCTCAGGTCTCTTTCTACTGTAAAATCTTGTGTTTTCCAGCTCTTGGAAACCGTGTTTTTTATAGTCTCTTTGCATTTTGCAGTCGCTTCTTTTTTAAAGTCGTTTTCAAATTTTGCAAAGCCGCATTTTGGACAGCAGATGACGCCATAAAAAGTTGGGTTTTCTCCAGTAAATAACGTATGAAAATCCTTTCTTCTCTCTTTCGCACGAATCGCAGATGTTTTGACTTGCTTTGAAGTAAAACTATTTTCACAGATCGGACAGATGTACTGTCGATCGAATAACGCGCTCATTTTTGCTTCCATTAATTGTTCCAATAGATGTCAATGGCATCCCCTTCATTTAAAGTGTCCGAATAATTGGCTCTCAACCCGTTGAGTTTGAGAACCAAGATGCCTCTCGGTTTTGTCAAATCAAACGCAATGTGATCAAAGATATCCACGAATACCATCTCGCGTTTTGTGACAGGCATCAAAACCGTTTCACCGTTGACAGAAACAGTCACTATATTTTTGTCGCCATAAATATTTCCAGCTAAATGCGCACTCTTATTTTCATTGATACGGTCATAGTCAGTGCGAATGGGCGCTTCATATTGCTTGTAGTGATAATGTGACCCAATCACAACGTCATCCATGGGTTCCAATCTTTTTTCACCGCTGAATATCGCATAGCTTGTAAGGTCAAGTTCCACAGCTTCGGCAAGTTGTTTGGCCGTCTTTATGCCACGTGTTGTTATAACGTCACCCTCTAAAAGCATATAATCACCCGTACGATTGACGCCGTTGACACTGACAAATTCGATCATTTTGATGTCTTGTCCATTAAGTTTGATAATCCCATCGAGTTTGACGAGTTCTTTCAGAGTGATGCGCCTCGGTTTGCCTTTAAGTGCTGGAACGACCGTTATCAAATCCTTATGATTGATTCTGGTATCTAAATGTGCCGTTGCGCCGTTGATGAAAATCTGTGCTGGCTCACCGTAATCCCCTTTGATTTCACGCACCTCACCATCGACGGCAACGCTAAAACTATTGCCACGTTCAGAAATGAGGCTACGTGCGTTATACCCAGTAAGAATCAGCGCATCGGATACTTGAAGTGGTTTTGAATTGAATAATCGTATGGCCGTTTCATTGACATTGACTTGAATAAAGTCTTGATCACGCTCTTCAAATGCGGTGACGCCAATGCCGATAGGCGTTATAAATTCTGGTCCTGTCAACACGTCACATTGAAATTCAATCATATCCAAATTCTCTACACTTTTGATGACAACGCGTTCAGGTGCAAGTGACAACGCTTCAGCCAAATACTTGGTGAATCCTGGTATTTGAGCACCGCCACCTATGCAAAACACAGCACTTGGCGGCTTTTTATTAAGTTCTAAGATGTTCTCGGCAATTTCTTTTGTAATCGCTATGACAACTGGACTGACTTCAGCTAAAATTTCAGCCGTAGAAAGCGTGTGTGACAACCCAATTACATCGGTAAATGTGTTTGTTTCATTTTTACATAAGCCCACTTTAAGCCGTTCTGCATGGTTGAAATCCAGCAGGTACGTTTGAGCGATTTTTTCTGTAATTTCATCGCCCGCTTGTGCCACCATGCCATAGGAAACAACGGAACCCTCCTTTGAGATTGCGATATCGGATGTTCCTGCACCGACATCCACCAGGGCGAGGTTTAAGAGTCGCAAATTATTTGGAATGGCCACATTGATAGAAGCGATTGGTTCCAACGTCAAATTCATGACTTCAAGGCCGGCTTTGTGTACGACAGAATATAAACTGTCAACGACGATGTGCGGCAAAAAAGTCGCTATAATGTCCGTCCCCAGTTTAACACCTCGGTGCCCGATGGGATTGAGAATCATATGCGTATCCAAATAATAATTGATAACACTATAGCCAACACAGTAATAGCTCGTGTGAAGATCTTGTAAAGCTGATAATTTTTTTTGTGCAAGTTGTATCGCTTGCATTTCGATACTATCCGTAATTGCTTTGTCAATTTCTTTGGTCACATCGATTTCGAGTTCAAATAAGGCGCGCTCCGTTCGAAGCGATCTTCCCGCCGCTGCTATGGCCGCTTGTTCTAGTTTGAACCCGTGACGCGCTTCCAGATTGTCTATGACACTTCTTACGACCTCTGTGACTTTGGCGATATCGTGAATTTGGCCGTCGAACATGGCGCGATCAGGATGTTCCATGACTTCATGATCGAGTATGATATATTTTTTACCTTCTTTTTTTGAAAGGATGCCAACTACACTACGTGTGCCGATATCCAGTGAAAACATCAAATTTTTAGGCATGGGATTCAATTGGTTTGAACGCATCATTTCGACTCCTGAGGATGTTTTTTATAGTATTTACAGTAAGGGCTTATCTCGCATATCCCGCACATGGGACTGCGTGCTTTGCAGACGCGTCTGCCGTGAAATATGATCATATGATGGGACTTGGTCCATAACTCTTTCTCAATGCCCTTCATTAGTTGTTCTTCTGTCTCTTCAACCGTTTTAGCATCAGCCAGACCGATGCGATTTGACACTCTGAATACGTGCGTATCAACTGCGATAGCCGGTGTATCAAATGCGTTACTCACAACGACGTTTGCGGTTTTTCTGCCAACACCTGGTAGCTTGATAAGTTGCTCATGCGTGCCTGGTACGCTGCCTGCATAAGTTTCCACTAACTGGGTTGCCGTCAACTTAATATGTTTAGCTTTTGTCTTGTAAAGACCACATGGTTTTATGATTGCTTCAATCTCATCTAGTGGAAGGGTTGAGAGTGCGTACGCGTCGCCGGCTCTTTCAAACAACACTTTCGTCACCTGATTGACACGAACATCCGTACACTGTGCACTCAAAATCACTGCGATTAACAGTTGAAATGGCGACTTGAAATCAAGTTCTGCCTTCGCGTCAGGATATAGCCGTTCAAGAATCGCAATCACTTCTTTTATGTTTTTTTTCGTCATATGGCCCTCGCTATTCAAAGTTTATTATACCATATTTATAAAAAAAATTAGGTGGAAATGTCCACCTAATCATGAATTTATTGTTCTATAAGTTTAATGAATAAAGCCTTGATGACGTATGTGCGTCTTTTAAAGCATGGCATCCAGTTCATCTACGACGGACTTAAACACTTGAAGTGCATTGAACACAGGCATCTCGGTTTCCATATCAGCACCCGCTTCACGCAAGATGGCAATCGGATAATCCTTTGAACCGCTCGATAAGAATCCTAAATAACGGTCAAGTGCGGGTTTACCCTCTTTCAAGATCTGATCCGCAAGCGATATCGCAGCAGAAAAACCTGTAGCATATTGATAAACATAGAAATTGTAATACATGTGCGGAATTCTCGCCCATTCGTATTTGATTGAATCGTCGATGATGACGTCAGGGCCAAAGTACTTTTTATTGAGGTCTAAATAATGCGTGCACATAAAGTCCGCTGTCAAAGCACCGCCCGCTTCCACATGTAGATGAATATCGCGTTCAAACTCAGCAAACATCGTCTGTCTAAAAATGGTGCCTCTAAATTGTTCCAAATAGTGATTGAGAATGTACTTTTTCTTTTCGGCATCTGTCACTGTCTTAAGCAAATAATCGTTAAGCAGTGCTTCATTTGTGGTAGAAGCCACTTCAGCGACGAAGATTGAATAGTTGCCATAGACATAAGGTTGTTCTTTGCGCGTTAAAAGACTGTGCATAGAATGACCGAGTTCGTGAGCCAGCGTAAACATGCTATCTAAGTTGTTTTTATGATTGAGCAAAACATATGGCTTTGAATCGTAAGTCCCCCATGAATAGGCGCCACTTCGCTTGCCTTCTGTTTCAAAAACATCGATCCAACGGTTAGAAAATGCGGACTTGATGTCGTTTTGATACGTGTCACCTAGTACAGCGAGTGCATTTGTCACAATATCTTTCGCCTCATCGAACTCAATTTTAAAATCGACATTGGAGATGATTGGCGTATAGATATCATAAAGATGAAGGGCTTCGACGCCAAGTACGCGTTTTCTAAGTCTCATGTACTTGTGAAACGTCTCAAGATTGGCATTGACAGCTTCTATCAATTTGTCTGGTACAGATACGGGAATATTGTTTTCAAATAAAGCCGCTTCTCTTGATGAAGGATGGTTCCTTACGCGACTATAAAAAACATTTTTCTTTACTTCACTTTGCATAAGGGACGATATCGTATTAATATGTGCCTCATATACTTTATAAAATTTATTAAAGGCATCTTCACGCAGTGTGCGATCCTCATTCATAAGCAGAGAAATATAACTGCCATTGGTCAATTTGTGTCGATTGCCTGCGCTATCTACAGCGTCTTCAAAAGTCATGTCCGCATTGAGCAGCATGCCGTAGGCATTACTTGGAATACCTGCCATTTCTTCAGTTTGGGCCAGTAAGCCTTCAATTTCAGCGGTCAATGTGTGTGGTTTCCCTCTAAAAAGGTTTTGAAAATACTGCGTATACAAATCGAGCTCAGGATGCTTCAAAAGTTTTGAAAACGATTCATAATCGTGTTTAAGAATTTCAGGAACTGCGAAAGACATGATTTCGCCAACTTCTGTCATTAAACTTTCAGATCGTGCCACTAATGCTTGATAAGTGGAATGTTTCGTGTTTTCATCTTGCTTCAATCTAGCATAGGTGACGACATTCGACAGACTTCTCGAGAGTTTTTCTTGTAACTTGATAGCAGCGAGCAAGGTTTCAGAGCTTTCAGTGAGGATACCCTTGTATGCTTTATATTGCTCAGCAATCGCCTTTACATTCAAAAATTCAATTTCCCAAGCGTCATCGGTTTTGAAAAGATCGCTCAGATCCCATAAGTACTTTTCTTCTATTGTTTCTCTTAGCATAGTCCCTCCATTAGTTGACGATTAATTGATATATTTAGTCTGCTGTTCTTCTTTACCTTCTAGATAGTCTTTAAGTTCTGAAGGGATATAGATCAGCTTCAAACCACAATTATACAGATTGCCTTCCTTGGCACACCAAACCACTCGCCCAATGACAACATGGTTCGTCTCTTCTAGTTGAATGTTGATGCTTATCGTCGTCTCGTTTTCCAAAACGACATTTGATTTAATACCTAGACCACCAGTTGATAAGTCTATCAAAGAAATCTCCAAAGGTGCATTAATGACAATATTATGTTGCGAGGCATGAAAGTTAAACGACTCAATCATTCCCAATTGGCTTAACCGTTTCTCGCGTCTTCTTTCCATAATCGTCCTCCCTTCAAACGGCTGTAAAAACCAGTTTTATGATTCTTTTAAACAATTGACAAATGCCATGACAAGATTAGGGTCATACTTCTTACCCGATTGTGCCATCAAATCACTTATCGCTTCTTCCTGACTTAACGTCTTGCGATAAGGTCTGTCATGCGTCATCGCTTCAAAGCCATCTACGATGGCGATAATACGGGATAAAATTGGGATTTCTAAACCCGTTAATCCCTGAGGATAACCAGAGCCATCATAGTTTTCGTGATGGGCTAGGACATATTCACCAATACCCGCCAAACTAGGTGTTGCAACGAGCAGATGATAGCCAATCTCAGAGTGTTTCATAATTTCCTTGAATTCTTCATGTGTGAGCTTACCAGTTTTAGTGACGATGCGTTTATCTACTGAAACCATACCAATATCGTGCATCGACGTCGCCAGCATCAGTTCTTCGATAACTGCGACATTTAGATTCAAAAATCGTCCCATTTTTTCTGCAAGAACGGTCATTCTTTCGGAATGCATAGCCGTTTCAATAGATTTCTCTTCAAGTTGTGTTTTGAGCGATTCGATCATAGTCATTTTTATTTTTTTAGTCCTGTGCAGTTTGTTTCGGTACATTTGATGGTCCGCTTCTCTGAAGATGCTGTCTAGACTTTGCGTCATTTTCTTGCGAATGGCATAGCCAAGTGAGATGTCGACGACAAACGGAAACTGAATCAACTTTTGACAGGCAAGTTGAATCGCTTCTATCTTAGCCGGAATATTGCGCGTCTGTGTGATGATGGCAAATTCATCACCACTTAATCTTGATATGACATCGTCCTCTTTTTCGAATATTGACATCAATACATTTGAGACCTCTATGAGCATCTGATCGCCCATTTGGTGTCCAAATGCGTCATTGACCATTTTAAGGCCATTGATATCGCCACTGATGATGCTGAGGTTGTGTACCTCTTCATTTTCAAGTCGATTCAGTTGTCTGTCAAAATACAATCGGTTGTAAAGGCCTGTAAGGGTATCGTGTTCCGTCAAGTACTTGATTTTTGCCTCTGCAATTTTTTTATCAGTGACGTCGTTGCCAACTGCTTGAAGTTCATCAATTTGATCGTTTTTATAGACGATTCGCGTTTGAAGCTCGATGGTGTAAATTGCGCCGGTTTCATTGGTCATCTCGATTTCAATACGTGCATTGATATGATCTAAAAAGTATGAAAAAACACTTTGTGTTCCAATCCCATCCATTGTAGGTTTTGAAAGAAATCGCTCGATTGTATGACCTGTGTTGTTGAACGTAATCCCCATTGTCTTTGCAAAAGAATTGTTGTAACTTGTGAGTCGCCCATCTTCTTTAAATGTCCAGATTAGTGCAGACGCATTGTCAAAGAGTTCTTTATATCGCGATTCGCTTTCTTTTAACTTCTCTGAGACGATAACACCTTCGGTAATATCCCTTATAATGCCCTTTTCATGAATGAGTTTTCCCTGCTCGTCGCGTTCGTGAATCACCCATTCTTCCACCCATTTGACTTCACCATTCTTACAGATGACACGATACTGATTTTTATAATTTTGTCTACCGTGTTCACGCGCCCAATACAGCTCGGTTTTTACCCGATTTCTATCTTCGTGAAAGACAAATTCCCAGTAGTCTTTAAGCAATCCAACGTAAAAATCCTCAGGTGCATACCCGAACAATTTGATATTGTCTGAAACATAATCGGTGGGGATATCTTCTGATAATGTCCATTTGAAAATCACCAAATTCGTTTTATTAATAATATCATATGCCTCTTCGAGATCTTCAGACAACCTCGTGCTTAAATTATTCAGTGCCATAGTCCACCCACCTATAGTAACGAATTATACTTCTTTTATCATTTTTAAAGCTCGAATTGTTTGATCAATTTCATCATCCGTCGTAAATATCGATGTGCTAAACCTTATCGTGCCTTGTGGAAAAGTGCCATAGGATTTATGTGCCATCGGCGCACACTGCATACCAACGCGTGTGATGATGTCATATTTTTTTACCAGTTCATGGGCGATGACGGCATTGTCTTTGCCGACAAAGTTGACGGCCAATAATCCGACGCGCTTTCGAGGATCTGGATTGCCTATCATCTGGATACTTGGATCACTTTCAAAATATGTTTGAAGTTTGCCTATCTGCGCAGTTTCTCTTTTATGAATTTCTTCAACTCCTATATCTCTAACAAATTCTATGCCCGCTTTTAAACCCAGTATGCCTAAACTGTTGGGTGTACCCGATTCGAACTTATCAGGCATGATGGACGGTTGCATTAACTGTTCTGACAAGCTACCGGTCCCGCCATAGATCAATGGGGAAACCCTTGTCGCAATGTCTGGGGACAAGAGGATACCACCTATGCCTTGAGGCCCATATAACGCTTTGTGACCAGTAAAAGTCAAAACATCGATGTGCATCTTTTGCATGTCTATTGGGATGACGCCTGCCGTTTGTGCCGCGTCGACGACCAGTGGCGTCTTATATAGCTTTGTAAGGCGTCCTATATTGATTAAATCTTGTATATCTCCACTGACGTTGGATGCATGATTGACGATGACGAGATTCGGATGTTCTTTTAATGCATCCTCTAGAACAATTAAATCCATTTGACCAAATGCGTCACATGGTATGACCGTCACCTTGATATTGCGAACCGTTTTGAGTGCTTCAAGTGTTCTGGCTACTGCGTTGTGTTCAAGCGCACTCATAAGCACATGATCGCCCTTCTTCAAAAATCCGAATAAAAAAAGATTGAGGCTTTCTGTGATGTTCTTTGTAAACACCACATGATTAGGATGTGGAAAATTGAATACTTTTGCTATAAGAAGCCTCGTATCATAAACGAGGCGTTCGAGTGTGTGAATTTCGGTAGAATTACTTCTGCCGGCACTGCCTTTATAATTCGTAAGGGCACTTAAGATTGCTTCCTGAACTTTTAAAGGCTTTGGAAAGGAAGTTGCGCCGTTATCTAAATAGATACTCATTCTGTCAGCCTCACTCTAATTAAGTTATGTCTCTTTCTATCATTATAACATAGCTCCCCTAAATTATTACAAAAAAAAAACAGACCAATTAGGTCTGTAGTCTCATACTAGGCATTGCCGTCAAAATGTGTCCCTTCCACGCCGTAGATGACCCATTCAGCCACATTGGTCGCATGGTCTGCCATACGTTCGAGGTACTTGGCGATCATCAGAAAATCCATACATTGCTTGATGCCGTCTGGCTTTTCTCTCATGACGATCTGAAGGTCTTCATAGATGGTCTTGAAGTAGTCGTCCACGATATCGTCATTTGCACAGACAATCTTGCTTTTTACCACATCTTGATCGATGTAGCAATCAATCGTCATATTGACCATTTCTCTCACTTGCTTCGCCATTTTCGGAATATCGATGAGCGGTTTTACATAGGTTTGTCCTGCGAGATCGAGGGTCAATTTCGATATATCTTGACAATGGTCGGCTATTCTTTCAAGGTCAGTGACAATCTTCACGATTGAGAACAGTTTTCTCAAATCGGAAGCAACGGGTTGTTGCCTCGCCATGATGGAAATGCATTTGTTTTCAATATCAAGCTCCATTTTATCAAATCGATCGTCGCCTTCTGCAACACTTTTCGCAAGTTTTACATCGTGACTAACCAAAGCGGTTATCGTTTCTTCAATGGTTTTTTCAATCAACGTACCCATCTTGATTATGTCAACATGAATCGCTCTTAATTCGTTATCTAGCGGTGTTCTCATAGTTATCTCCTTACATTCACTCTATTTTACCATCTTATTTACGCGCAATCAACCGAATCTGCCCGTTATATAATCTTCTGTTCGCTTGTCTCTCGGGTTTGAGAATATGGCTTCAGTCGCTCCAAATTCCACCAATTCTCCCATAAGGAAAAATGCCGTTTTATCGGAAATACGACCCGCCTGCTGCATGGAGTGCGTTACAATGTTTATGGTATAGTCTGCTTTTAAACTATCAATCAGTTCTTCGATCTTGGCGGTTGCGATAGGATCCAGTGCAGATGTTGGCTCGTCCATGAGGATGACGTCTGGTTGGACAGCTAGTGCTCTGGCGATGCAAAGTCTTTGTTGTTGGCCTCCAGACAAGCCATAAGCGTTATCGTGTAGTCTGTCTTTGACTTCGTCCCATAAGGCAGCGCTTTTCAAACTCGTTTCAAGGACTTCCTGTAAAATTTGTTTGTCTTTGATGCCATGTATCTTTGGCCCATAAAGAACATTTTCATAGATGGACTTTGGAAACGGATTCGGCTTTTGAAACACCATGCCGACGCGTGTGCGCAGTTCTTCAACGCGCATCGTCTTATCGAATATATTGGTGCCATGATAGAGGATCTCACCCGTCGTTCTTACGCTCGGGATATTTTCGATCATCCTATTTAACGTCTTAATAAATGTCGACTTGCCGCAACCTGATGGTCCGATGATTGCAGTTACCTCATTTCTTCCAATTTGAATGTTGATATTTTTAAGCGCTTGATCCTGACCATACCATAGGTTTAGGTCGCGAACGTCATACACGATTTTTTCATTTGAATTAGCCACTATTGTACGCCTCCTTTAAAAGCCCTTTTGCGATTTGTTTCTAATGATTATTGCTACAGAGTTCATCAAGAACAGTACGACGAGTAATACAATAATCGTGGCTGCTGCTAGATTGGCATACTCTGGGGTTAATACAGTATCCAGTGTCCAGTAATAGATTTGAATGGGTAGCGCCGTGAAGTTATCCATAAGGCTTGTCGGCACTCTCATGATGAGCGCTGGGATTCCCAAGACGACAAGTGGCGCTGTTTCACCAATGGCTCTAGAGATCGACAAGATAGCGCCGGTCAATATGCCTGGTATAGCAACTGGGATAACCACTTTCCAGATCGTCGTCCATTTGCTTGCTCCCATGGCGAAAGACGCTTCCCGAAGAAAGCCCGGTACCGCTTTCAAAGCTTCTTGACTTGACACGACGACGATTGGTAGTACCAGTAGTGATAGCGTCAAACCACCTGCGACCATGCTTGAGCCTAAATGCATGATTCTACTGAAAAAAGATAGACCGAGGAGGCCGAAAATGACAGAAGGGACGCTGGCTAGATTGGATATGTTGATTTTGATAAAATTTTGTAGCTTGCCTTTTGTCGCATATTCTTCCAGATAAATGGCGGTAGAGACACCTAACACGAGCGTCACGGGTATGACGATGAGCATTAGTCCAAGTGAACCGACAATCGCGCCAAATATGCCTGCCTTTTCCGGGAAAATCGATAATTTACCTGTTAAAAATTTGAAATCGAGCCAACCAATACTTCCTGCGATAATTCTGTATAGTAAGATGCCGAGAACAACCAAGGCAAAGACAGTAGACATTGAAAATATAACTTTTGCAATGCCATTGATTCGTACACGTCTTTCAATGCGTTTATGATCTATTTCTATGTTTATTTTATTTTTTTCAATTTTATAGAGTGCATGGTCTATAGTCATATCAATACTCCTCTCTAAACTTCTTAGAGATATGGTGCGCCAGCATGTTCATGACAAAAGTAAATGCGAACAACAAGAGTCCGACGGCATACAAACTATAATAGCCCGTAGTCCCACTACCTGCATCTCCGCTCGTAAATTCAACAATATAACCCGTCATGGTCTGCATCGACTGTGTGATATCAAATGTAAAGTTTTTGGAACTGCCACTGGCAATCGCCACGATCATAGTCTCACCAATCGCTCTTGAAATCGCGAGTACAAAAGATGCCATGATTCCAGATATGGCTGCAGGTAAAACGACTTTTAAAGTCACTTCAAGTTTTGTTGAACCTAAACCGTAAGCCCCTTCTCTCATAGCATTTGGTACTGAGTTCATCGCATCTTCAGATAATGAAGCGACCATGGGGATAATCATGATGCCCATAACGATTCCAGGACTGAGTACATTTTTCGCCCCAAGTGTTGGTATGATATTCATAAGCAGGGGCGTCACGACTGAATAAGCGAAAAAGCCGTAGACGATCGTCGGTATACCCGCCAATACTTCCATGATGGGTTTGAGTACTGTTCTTGTGCGCGAACTTGCAAACTCGCTCATGTACATAGCTGCAGTTAAACCAACTGGAATAGCCACTAACATGGCGATAAGTGAGGATAACACGGTTCCTGTTATCAGTGGCAGAATGCCAAAAGTTGGATTTTCACTAAGTGGAGATAGATTTGTTCCAAAGAATTCAAAAATAGAAACTTTGCTAAAAAATTTAGCTGCATCTGTTACAAGGGTTAAAACGATGCCTAATGTCGTGACAACTGAAACGCTTGCCATCAAGAAAAAGAATCTTGGCATGAACTTATCCACATTATTCTTTCTATTGCTAATATTGGTGCGTATTTGTGATCTTACGTTCGTTTCTCTTTCCATAGACTCACTCTTTCTAGATATTTTCTCTTTTACATGGCTATAAGATGATAGCGTTAGCGCCATCATCTTATACCATGCACTTATAAGGATTTCCTTTATTTTAATGAATCAAGTTGTGCGGCATAGTCTGCGTATACTGATTCAGGAAGCGGCGCAAAACCATTTTCGCCAGCTAATCTCGCTGCGCCTTCAGGTGATACGATATATTTTGCAAAGTCTAAAACTGCAGGTTTTTCTTTAGCGTAATCTGCGTTGAGGTAAGTGTAAACCAATCTTGTAAATCCAGCATAATCAAGATCTTCGCCGATTGTTGAAAGTTCCGGTCCTACTGGGCCTTTTCCAAAATCCACTTTTACTGCAGTTAATTTGTCCATGTTACTAGCATAGTAGCCATATCCGAAGAATGCAATGGCATTTTTATCTTTTGATACTAAATCGACAAGTGTTGAATACTCTTGTTGAAGGTTTGCTGTTGTAACCATTGGCTCTTTGCCTAATATAACTTCTGCGAAGAATTCATAGGTGCCGTGGTTTTCATTTGGACCGTAGAATTTCACTTCTTCAGCTGGCCAATCTGCTCTGATGTCTGACCAAAGGACCACGTCATTTTCTTTGAATTTGCCTGCTAAATACATATTGACGATTTCATCTTTTGTCATTTCAGTTGCCCAAGTATTCTCTTTGTTAACGACCATCGTTAGGCCGTCGTATGCGAGTTTGAGTTCGATGACATTTTCACCCATGACTAATCCTTTTTCAGCCAATTGAGCAACTTCTTCATCCTTGATTTTTCTTGATGCATCAGATAAATCCGTTTCGCCTGGAATGAATTTTTTGAAGCCTGCACTTGAACCTGCTCGACCAACTTGTACACTTACGTTTGGTTGAACGTTTGTCATATATTCTTCAGCGATATGTGCCATAAGTGGATAAACTGTTCCAGAACCATCGACGATGACATCGCCTTCAATTTTAGTGACTTCAGCTGCCGTTGTCATTTCAACAGTTTCGGTAGTTGCTACTGCTTCTGTCGATTCGTTTTCAGTTTCCGTTTGACCACATGCCGTCACTGTGAACATCATCACAGCTACAAGCATCAACAGTCCCATTAATCTAAGTTTTTTCATTTTTTACAAATCCTCCATATACCTGATATTTTTTTATTGTATTCACATACCATTTTCTCTTGCTGTCATTAATTACATTCTTAATTTAACATGTTAATGTTAGGTTCAAATAATCCCTATGTTAAGACTGTGTAAAGTCTAAAAATCGTATGGCAGTAAAAAAAAACCACGCAGAGGGTAGTCTACATGGCTTGATTGCTATTTGTTTTGGGTATTAGGCAATAGGATTTCAAAAGTGCTTCCCAGACCAGGTGTGCTCTCTACAGAAATTTTCCCTTTATATAAGAGCACAATGTGTTTGACGATGGATAGCCCTAGTCCTGTTCCACCTTGACTTCTGCTTCTACCTTTATCTGCGCGATAAAAGCGTTCGAAAAGCCTATCTTTATGTTTTTCAGAGAAACCAATCCCTGTGTCCTTTACAATGCACATCGTCCAGCCATCTCGTCTTTGAAGCTCTATGGTGATTTCACCCTGCTCGGTATACTTGATGGCATTGTCAACGAGATTGATAAACATCTGTTTGATGCGATCGCGATTGGCAACCAGTATAAACGGTCCGTCTATTTTAGCAACGAGACTTAGTGATTTTTCATCCGCCTTTTGCCCAAGTATGTTGAAGACTTCACGCACGATGTCGCCGAGTTCAACGTCCATTTGTTCTGGTTCCTGATTCATGCTTTCAATTTCTGAGAGCACTAAAATGTCGTTAATCAGTCGATAGAGCCTATCTGATTCGATGTCGATGATGTCAAGAAATCTCAAAGCTTGTTCAGGTTGATTGATTGCGCCACTCTTAAGGGTGTCCACAAAGCCGCGTATGGACGTTAGAGGCGTTTTAAGTTCATGCGATACATTGGATACGAAATCACTTCGCATCTGCTCAAGTTTCCGTATTTGCGTAATATCCTGAATGACGACGATACTGCCCATGATTTCTAGGTTAGATGATAGGATTGGATTGACGTAAATGCGAAGTACTTTGTCTAGATGCACATACGGTAGCTCCCTAGTCTGTGAAACACCATCTGTCATGGCTTGTTCAACCATGCCTGCAATTTCTTCGTTGCGAATAATTTTGTACATGGATTCATTTTCAACGACATAGTCTCGTGGCAAATCCAATATTTCAAAACAAAATTTATTGATGAGTATGATATTTTTATTCTGGTCAATAGCGATGATGCCGTTGATCATGCTGTTGAGTATCGCTTCAAGTTCAAGATTTCTTTGTTTAAGTTCCTCAAGAGAAGCGCCTAGATTTTTACTCATTTTATTGAAGGCTCTAGTGAGCGCACCTATTTGATCATTCCCTGTGATGTATATCTTTCTGCCATAATCACCGTCTGCAATTTCATTGGCCGCTATCGTCAAGGCATCAATTGGGTCTGTGATGCGCTTAGAAATAACGATAGACATAAGCAGTGCAATGGCTGCCGCACCCAACATTAGTATAAGTCCCACATTTATGATCTGCCTATTCAGTTGCTGAAGTGCCACTAGCTGTTTCGATACGCGTATAATCCAGTAGTTATCCCCTATTTGGACTGGGACCGCAACATATAAGAAATCTGTCTTGATCGTGTTGCTATAACGAATGGACATTCCCATGTCACCCGTTTTAATTACTTGGTTGATTTCATCTCGATTGAGATGATTGTTCATGTTTTTAGGGTCTTCAATGGTGTCTGCTAGAACAACGCCGAATTTGTCGATGATGGTCACACGTGTTTTAGTATCGAAATTAATCGCGTCTACAAACTTCTGATAATCGAGATTTGGATCCAACGCATAGGCTTTAATATAGATGTCCTTGACAAGGAGTGCTTCATTTTCAAAACGCTCCTTGAATTGCAAAGTCATCAAGTCATTGAAACTGTTCATCATGATCAATGCAAAAAGCATCGTCAAGATAACCGTCAAAATAATATAAGAAGCAATAATTTTTTTTCTCATGATTTCTCCACTTTATGATTTGTATTTGTACCCGATGCCTCTTACTGTAAGTATTTTTTCGGGGTTCTTATCATCTTGTTCCACTTTTTTTCTAAGCTGTCTAATGTGAACATCAACCGTACGGGTTTCACCCATATAGTCATAACCCCAAATGGACTCAAGGAGCTCGTCACGCGTAAACACACGCCCAGGAGATTTGAGAAGTTTCTCAAGCAGTTCAAATTCCTTGAGTGTCAAAAATAATTCAACGCCATTATTGAAAATCTGATGTGATTCATTATTGACATATAGACCATTTCCCATCACTTCTTCATGATTTTTATAGCTTTCTTCTCTGAGCTGAGCGCGCCTCAAAACGGATTTTACACGTGATATAAGTTCTCTAGTTCTAAAAGGCTTACCAATATAATCGTCTGCGCCCATCTCAAGGCCAATGACAGCATCGATCTCTTCATTTTTTGCCGTTAGCATAATCACTGGCAAATACATATGGTCGGACTGTCTAATTTGCCTTAATACTTCTATGCCATCAATTCCCGGCAGCATTAAGTCAAGTATCACACCATCCACTTTTATTTTTTTAAGTTTTTCAAGCGCTTCTTCCCCTGTTTCCGCTTGTACGACTTCGTACCCGCTACTTTCAAGATTGTACCTAAGTAGCTCTAGGATATGCACTTCGTCGTCAATAATAAGAAGTCTATTTTTCATCATATGTCCCTCTCTCTAAGTTGGCTTTCGCCTAAATTTGTAATTAATTTCAGTAGAGGTTCTAATAACACTATTGTAGCCCATTCCAAAAAATAATCCTATTATTATTTTTGTCAATTGACAAAAGATTCTCTTTGGAATATGCTAAGCACAAAGTGATATGCAAATATACACATATGTACATTTGCTGGGAAGGAGTCTGCCATGAATCAACTTACCAATCTATATAAAACACTGTCTGATGAAACAAGACTGAGAATTCTTATGCTTTTGTTACAAGATGACCTTTGCGTCTGCCAAATCAATGGCATTATAGGTGCCTCACAACCCAAAATCTCCAAAAATCTTTCGAAACTACGCGATATGAACTTTGTGATTGATACACGAAAAGAAAAATTTGTGTTTTATACGCTCAATAAAAATCAGCATACGCTCTATAAAACGTTAGAGAACATTTTCTCAGACATTGAAAATCATCCAATCCTTTTATTGGATCGAAGCAAACTCGTTGATAAAGAAAAGTTCTTGACTGTGAATCAAATTGAATTTTAATGGGGTGATCCTATGTTTATACTGGAATGGCTAAACAACCAAATACTTAAAATGGATTGGCTGAGTCAAATTGTCAAATGGTTTGTCGAAACCTTGATTGGACTGACTGTTGACTCAAAATTTGGCGGTAGTTTGCACTTTTTTATCTATGATGTCATAAAGATATTCATACTGCTTTCGGTACTGATTTTTTCTATTTCATACATTCAAAGCTTTTTTCCGCCTGAACGCACGCGAAAGATATTGGGTAGATTTAATGGTATTTCAGCGAATATTTTGGGGGCACTACTAGGTACGATTACACCCTTTTGTTCATGTTCGTCGATTCCTTTATTTATCGGCTTTACCAGTGCAGGGCTTCCTATTGGCGTTACTTTTTCATTTCTTATTTCATCCCCACTCGTCGATCTGGCATCGGTATTGTTACTAGCCAGTATTTTTAATTGGAAGATCGCCATCGCATACGTTATCGTCGGTTTGATACTTTCCGTGGTTTCCGGAACGATTATCAGTAAGGCGAAGATGGAAAAATATGTTGAGTCCTTTGTATTCGGCAATATGGTGCTTGAAGTTGAGGAAGACGCCCTAACAGTCAAAGATCGCATTCATTTTGCAAAAGATCAAGTCAAAGACATCGTCAAAAAAGTTTGGATTTATATTCTAATTGGCGTCGGGATTGGGGCAGCTATTCATAACTGGATTCCAGAATCTGTAATTTCGGCTGTCTTAGGCCAAGACAAATGGTATTCAGTGCCGCTCGCAACATTCATCGGCATTCCCATGTATGCTGATATTTTCGGAACCCTTCCAATCGCCGAAGCACTCGTTTCCAAAGGCGTGGGCATCGGAACAGCACTTGCTTTCATGATGGCCGTCACAGCGCTTTCATTGCCATCGCTTATCTTGCTTAAGAAAGTGGTTAAAACGAAACTGCTCGTCGTATTTGTGAGCATTGTAACCTTGGGAATTCTCATCATCGGGTATACATTCAACGCGTTTGGCTATTTGTTTTTATAGTAAAATTTGATATGATTAACGTGCATTATAATAGTTATGACCATTTATGAAGGAGATTTATATGATTATAAAAGTATTAGGTTCAGGATGTGACAAGTGCAAAAAACTTGAGGCCAACGTAAAAGAAGCCATCCAGTCACTTGGCATTGATGCTCAAGTCGAGAAAATTGAAGATTTCAAACAAATCATGGCATTTGGCGTCATGCAAACACCAGCACTAGTGATCGACGAAAAAGTCAAATCCATCGGTAAAGTACTGACTGTGAACGACCTCTTAAAATTACTCGAGTAATTCATAAAGACATATAGCACCACGACACACTATTTTTGGAGGACACATGGTCTCGCTTGGTTACAAAAAAAACTTGGATTTTTACAAACTACTCTTTACCATATCGATACCGATTGTCATTCAAAATTTAATCTCATCTTCACTGAATCTGGTGGACAATGTCATGGTTGGCCAACTTGGTGAAACATACATCGCCGCAGCGGGTCTTGCCAATCAAGTATTTTTTGTCATGACATTGATACTCTTTGGCGGGAACAGCGGCATCAGTATCTACATCGCTCAATATTGGGGCAAAAAAGAAACCGATAAAATTAAATCGGTTATGTCCATAGGTCTCATATTTGCGTTATGTCTCTCCGCACTATTTTTCATCATCGGCTTTTTATTTCCGGTTGAACTACTTGGTTTAATGTCAAAAGATGCTTCTGTTGTTGTCCTTGGCGCAAATTATATGCGCATCGTCAGCTTGAGCTATATGATTACCGCGGTAAGTTTTGCCTTCGGTTTTTCATCCCGTAGTGTCGGCCATCCTAAACTTCCCATGATGGCAAGCATTCTCTCACTGCTAATTAATACCGGCCTTAACTATATTTTAATATTCGGTAAGTTCGGCTTTCCCGCGATGGGCATCGAAGGTGCTGCGATCGCAACCGTTATCGCACGTATCGTTGAGATGGTCATCATTCTTTCTGGCATCTATCGAATGATTCCAGTTCTTGCTGTCACTCTCAAAGACTTCTTCACAATCAAATGGACTCTGGTAAAATTAATTGCCAAGACAGCGCTTCCCGTTATTTTAAATGAGAGCTTCTGGTCACTTGGCATGACCGCATATGCCCTTGTGTATGCACGCATTGGAACAGATGCCATCGCAGCTGTCATGATCACCAATACTGTAAACAGCATTTTTATGGTCGTCGGTTTCGGTTTAGGTAATGCTTCGTCAATCATGTTAGGCAATACACTAGGGGCAGGAGAAATCGAAAAAGCCATCGATTACAATAAAAAATTTCTAACCCTGAGCATCCTACTCGGCATCGTTGTTGGCGGTCTCATCGTTTTAACAGCACCCCTTATTGTAAAGACGCTCTACAATCTATCCCCCGCTTCTTATGATATCACGATAAAAACCTTAAAAATCTTAGCTTGCTTTATGGCTTTCAAATTCTACAACACGATTATCATCATCGGCACACTGCGAAGTGGTGGCGACACTATGTTCTCAATGCTTTTAGAGGTTTCATGTGTCTGGTTAATCGGTGTGCCCCTGGCTTTTGTCGGTGCTTTTGTTTTAGACCTTCCCGTCTATTTTGTTGTTGCGCTCGTCAATACTGAAGAAATTTTCAAATTATTTTTGGGATTGCCGCGTGTCATGTCCAACAAATGGGCCAAACGATTAGTCTAGTTTTTTCCAATCAATTTGAACCACGACACAGACCATTCCATCCGAGGATAATATTTCATGTTTTGAGACTGCACATTGTGCGGTCTCTTTTACTTTTGTGCTTACAACGACTGCTTCACCTTCAAACACCTCGTGTTTGAAGGACACTTTCAATGTCTTAAGTTGATAATGGTCGAGCAGTTCGCTTCCAAGTGCGTCTATCGCCCATTTGATATAGGTGACATTGTTCACGTGGTGATTGACATCGATGTCTGAATAGACGCTCGTTCTCGTCATTTCAGTTAAAACGGCACCGTCCATTTCTTCGAATTCGATTTTTCCAGGTTTCTCACAGTTTTCTTCAACTTCGAACACTTCATTCAATAATTTTGGAATATTGATTTGCTTTTTCGTCGTCGGATCAATATAGGCCCATTTACTGATTGCCTGTCCCAATTGCTTACCTTTGTCGTCCTCTATTTCATAACGCCTGTAAGCAATAAATTTTCTAAAAAAATTTGGTTCTGTTTTAACGGTCAAATCCATGACCGTATCAGGCATCTCAAAGAGATCCACTTGCCATTCGACAATTACCCAAAATCCTGGCAGTAGAGCCTCTGAAAGATGTGCCGTTCGCACGCCGAAATGTAGTGTGGAGATATCTTGTAAAAAATTCATCAGGGTCGTTGGTTTGAGTTTATATTTTTTATCAAAATCAAAATAATTTAGCGCGTATTTTTTTTCAAATATTTCTCCCACAAAATTCCTCCGTTGTCTGTCCAAATCATATTCAACTGAAACCATCATAACATGAACTAAGGTTCGATAAAATGTAAAATTTGCGTTGCTTTTGATTTTATAATATGGTATCATCTTTAAGAATTATATAAAGCTTTTTAATTTGGTCCTGTGAGGCTAAGAAGAGAAGATTGCGATCTTCTCCTACAAACGAAGAAAAAGGGGAGGTTTTTTTATGTCTACAAA
>JBBRVO010000012.1:0-43274 GCA_038246775.1 Peptostreptococcales bacterium
CCCATGGAGCCAAAGCTCACCGCCCATGAATGCCCCAAAAGGACCGCTACCGTTGATTTTATAGGGTCAAAACCCAATGATAGCAAGATAGGCACCACGATGACTACTGGTACACCAAACCCTGCAACGCCTTGAAGTGCCGCTGAAAATAGCCAGGCGAGCATGAGAAACTGAACAAAAGGATCACTGATAAAGTGCATAATGTTGTCGGTTATCGTGTGAATTGCTTTGAACTTCCAAACGACGTGATAGAGAAGCATTGCAGACCAAATAATAACGAGCACATAAAATGCCAAGGACAACCCTTTACCAAAAGCAATAGTCAAACCTTGTGTCGTCAATCCAAAGGATACAACTGCAATGGCCAAAGTAAGAATCAGAGCAATCATGCCTGATTTAATGGCTGAATATTTGAGTCCTATGAGTCCAACAAGTAAGGCGACGATTGGCAAAAATGACAGTACACTTAGCATGCTCAAAATCCTCCTGGTCAAATTAGACTCTCTAAAATATTTATTGATAAATCAAACGCTTTTAGTTTGACTTGATAAGAATAACTCGATTTTTTTATCTTCGACTAAAATATGATGGATCAACCACTCCTTAATGAATAAAGTCAATCGAATTAAAGCTTGATTTGATACCATTATATTTTTTTGCTCTAAAATAAGTTGTTTTATCTGAGCCTTAAAATTATCATGTAAAGATTTGTGAAGATCTATTAAATCATATGCAATCTCAGCTTGAAATTTTTCTTCACGTTCAAAATGACTACTTATATAGTATTCAAGAAACGATAAGATTTCACCATAATATTCAAGGCCATGTCCATCGCTTATACTCAAGTATAACTTTTCGTAACTATCAAAGATTTGCTTATGATCTTCATCGATTAAAGTAACACCTACCTTATAACCATCGTTCCATTTGAGTGAAAAATTTGTATCTACTTTCAAGGGAACATTTATATTTTCAATTAACGGCGCTGGTTTGTACTTTAATACCTTTTCTAATAGTTCTAGATCCTTGAATGGCTTTAATAAGACGTCTGTATTGCCAAACTTAGCTACCTTAGTAATCAAATCTTTATCAGGTTTTGAAGAAATCAATAGTATGGGTAATTTTTTTATTGTTTCAGTCTGTCTGATTTCGTTAATAATTGAATCCACTTTGCCTTCAAAATTATCAATATCTATAATGAGCTGTTTCGTATCTTTTAACAGGTTACTTAATGTGCTCAGTTCTAGTAAATTGCGACTGATTGTTTCAACAATCAGGTCTTCATTTCGGGTAAGAATGGTTTCTATTCTAAAACGTAGTACTTCAGTGTTCTCAAACAAAATAATTTTATTCATAAGTTACCTCCCATTTTTTATGCCTTAACCGTTTTCTGCAAGAGATACAAGATTGCCACCATGACTCTTAGATAAATACATGCCACGATCTGCTTTCTTCAGAATATCATTTACAGTATCACACGTAGTGTCAATTTCTGCAACACCAATGCTCAATGAAGGTTTCCAACAATTCGAGAGTTCTTCAAGTGCATACTCTTTAGATGCCGCATTTAATTTAAGGCTGAGCTTCATGGCACTTTCAGCATCACAATGGCTACAAATCACCAAAAACTCATCGCCGCCCAATCTACATGGAATATCCGTATTTCTCAAGTGTGCTCTTAAAAAGACAGCAATCCATTTTAATACTTTATCGCCATATTCATGGCCATAGTTGTCATTGACAGCTTTAAATTTATCAACATCAATATATAATAGTGAAAAAACTTTACCATACCTTTTCCAATTATTTAAAAGTTGGTCAATTTCTCCGATTGCATATCTTCTATTGGGAAGACCAGTGAGTTCATCATGCATAGAATATTGTTCCAACCTTTTGTTTGCCTCTAGAAGTTCAATGGTTCTCATCCGAACTTTTTCTTCAAGGTCAGCATTTGCTTTACTTAAATCATTATTTTTTTCAGTCACTAAATAGAAAAGGGCTCTAAGTGCTATTAATAGTGGCTCTGAAGAGGACTCGATGAATTCACTCTCTGTATCATAAGCCACTTCCGGAGAAATGCCCTCCTTTTGTATTAAGTTTATTTGTCTTGTCAGACTCTTATCCGTACTTAAAATATGATAAGCCAGCCAACGTATTAAAAACTCAGCAATATCGCCTAACTTCTCCGGTTCCATTAAAATAGAATGGTCAGAGAAAAGACTCTTAATTGATTGATTAAACTCTTTATGAAGACGGATATGTTCTTCTTGATGACGCGAATCAACCTTAAATTGTATCATCAATTGCGCTTCAGTCGCAAAGTGTTCATCTACATAGGTAGAAAGACTGTTATAAATCTCAGCAATATTGTCAATATCTATTCGTTTATTGTTAAAACACAACTGTAAAACGTTATTGATTATTTCAATCAGGTTTTGATGTTGCCGATCAATTGAACTTATGCCTGTTACTAAATTAGTGTTCCACTGAAAGTATGCATTTACCATAATCATTTATCCTCTCAAATTCTATCTTTTTTTATGCCTTTCTTTACACAAGTACATTTCACGATCCGCTTTTTCGATAAGCGCTTCCATTTCATTAAGCGACTCATCAAAAATTGCAAAGCCTATGCTGATGCGAAGGGAAACATCAAAGGCTTCAAATTTGAAAGGTCCGCCAACCATTGCCTCAATTCGGTCACTTAATTGAGCCGCTTCTTCAACACTTTGCGTTTTGTAAAGTAAAATACCAAATTCATCGCCACCAAGTCGTGCGACTGTATCCGACTCGCGAACGACCTTTTGTATACGCGTGACGACCTCTTTAAGTGCGGCATCGCCGGTTCGGTGTCCAAATGTATCGTTGATTGCTTTAAAGTCATCCATATCTATGGTCATAATGCCAAAACGCTCATTTTCTCGTTTGGCTTGAAAGCAACGTTGTCTCAGGCGATCATAAAAAAGAGCGCGATTTGCTACACCCGTTAGTGCATCATAAGTCGCGCGCTGAAATAACTCATCTGATTCATATTTTGCTGCATTTAACATCGATGCGGCAATCAAATCTGACATGAGTTCAAGAATTCTAATGTCAGTCTTTTCAAAAGCATTGATCTCTTTTGAAACAACTTTAAGGACACCCACTGAAGTATCATTGTATTTCAGTGGTACGACGATCATAGATTTAACCCCAACTCTGTCACAAACTAATTTGTTTACGCGTTCATCCTCTTGGACATTTTGACAAATCAAAGGATATCCAAGTTTTAAACAGAGTCCCGATAGGCTACCCTCTGCTTTAATTCTTAATCCCAATTGATTTTCTGTGATGCCCGAAGCTGCCGTATAAACCGTTTCATCATTTTCGGCAAGTTCTATCACCGAACCACTCGCTTCTGACAATTGCTCCGCTTTTCGCGCCACATAAAACATGACCCCACTCAAGTCAAGTCCCTGTTGTACAACTTCTGTTTGAATCCGAATTATTTCTAAAAGTGTATCCACACTCAATGTTCCTAAATTGCCGTTATATAGGTTATTTGACATATTTACGCCCCTTAAAATCTTATTTTGAAATAGAGTATTTAATACATAAAAAAAATAAGATGAGCCAAATACATATAACTGGGATCGCGAAATACCATTTCTTTGGTTTTCCAGTTTGCCAAAGACCTTCAGCTTCCTTTCTAAAACTTTCGAAAGTTTCTTTCGGAATAAACCTAATTGTTAACGTGATTAGCACAGGCAAAATAATAATATCATCAAGATAACCCAAGATAGGAATGAAATCAGGTATTAAGTCAATTGGAGAAAGTGCATAGCAGATTGTTATTCCAGCAAAAATTTTTGCTACTATAGGTGTGTCTTTACTTTTCAAGCTCAAAAAGACTGCGGGAATATCTATTTTGAGTTGTCTGGCTCTCTCTTTTAGACTCATGATACCCCCTTTGGTCTCTTTATAATCTTATTAGACTGTTTTTATTATCTTTTAACAATTTTATTTTTGTAAAGCATTACAAGCTCGGTTCTAAATGCGTTGTTATAATACATTGTTGATCAAAATGATTTTTGAGTTCATTTTCTAAGTCGCTTGCATAGTCATGTGCTTCAAGAATAGAAAGATTTTTATCAAAGACTAAATGTACTTCAATTGCAACTCTAACCCCTATTTTCCTCGTACGTAAATGATGGAAATTTAAGATTTGCTGTCTACCATCAATCGTATTTTTGATATATGTCAATTCCTCTTTTTCAAGGGCAACTTCCATTAATTCATTGACAGCTGGCGTTAAGATTTCAACTGCCACTTTAAAAATGAAGATACTTACTATAACTGAAGCAACTGGGTCTAAAATTGTCCATTTATGTCCCAAAAGGATTGCACCACCAATACCTATTAGTGTGCCTATTGATGAAAAGGCATCAGATCGATGATGCCAGCCATTTGCGATCACAGCAGCAGAATTGATTCTTTTACCGACAACACTGGTGTACTGGAATAGCAATTCCTTACTCACAATTGAAATGAGTGCGGCAATAAGGGCAATATAGCCTGGTTTTTCAAGTACTTTTGCTTTAAATAAAACGCCGTATATATTTGTAATGCCAACGGTTAAAATTTTATAGCCTACAAAAAAAAGGGCAAGACTTATAATCACCGTAGCAAGTGTTTCATATTTACCATGTCCATAATTGTGATCGTCATCCTCTGGTTTATCTGTTAATTTAAAACCAATTAATACAATGATATCTGTGAAAAAATCGGATAATGAATGTACTGCATCTGCTATCATTGCTGCACTTCGCCCTTGAATGCCCGCATAAATTTTAAAAGCCGTTAAAACTGCATTCACCGCAAATCCGATTAAAGTCACCTTTTTAGCCTCTTTGCTTCTCATTTCTTCTTTAATTATTTGATTTTCCATTATACACCCCTTAAAATTTGATATGCCCTTCAAACGGGCTATTTTACTCAGATAAAAGTAAAAAAAAAAGACCTATAGTACTATGAATGATCTTCACAGTCCCACAAGTCTTGCTTGCTGCCATATGGCCCGGTTATTACAAATCGTGTAACACCTGTTCTATTTGAAATTATAATTTATTTTTTAACACAAGTCAATTCATAAATGCGGTAATATTTTCTTTCACAAAGTCTTCGAACGTTCTAGGCGTTTTGCCAGTTAGGGCATAGAAGGTATTTGTTGTCGCTTTTGCGGTTCCAATCCGAGTCATTAGATACAGCGCAATCGTGACATTTACATTTTACTTTCTAAAATCATGCCTGTATAATGAACCGCATCCTTAACATTTGCAAAGGGTGGTGCATAGGCTAAATCAAGATGAAAGAAATCCTCAACCTTTATTCCGTAGGTCATCAAAAGAACATATAGATCAATATGTTTATCAACACCCTCTTGACCAATAATTTGAACGCCCAATAAACAATGTGACTTTTTGTCTGCAATTGCAAAAATAGTCATTTTCTCTCCGCCCATGTAGGCCGGCTTATTCCGAGCTGAATGTATCACGCTAACAACATCATACCCTTCTTTATTGGCTTCTTTTAATGAAAGACCGGACATCGCTACTGTCACTTCAAAAATCTTGAAGATAGATGTTTTGAGGTTGCCCTTATACCTTAGATTCCCCCCAGTGATCACATCTCCAGCTATTCTACCCGTTTTATTTGCCGTCGTACCAAGTGCAATATATACGGGCTTCCCTGTAATAAGTGAAAACGTCTCAATACAGTCACCACAGGCATAAATATTTTCAATGTTTGTCTGCATCTTTGTATTAACTTTTATAGCTTTTGTCACGCCGAGTTCAATACCCGCTTCGCTCGCTAGCCTAGTTTCCGGGCGTATGCCTATTGACAGAATAACTAGATCCGCTTCGAGCGTATCTCCATTTTCAAAAAATACCGACTCTTTTGTGATACATTTTAGCACGGCATTCATTTTTAGTTTGACGCCTCTATTCTTCAATTTTTCATAGAGTAAGTCAGCCATCTCACGATCTAAGTGCGGCGTTAATTTATCGTCATTGTCTACCAAGGTCACATCTATATCAATAGCATCTAAATTTTCGAGCATTTCAAGTCCAATAAATCCCGTTCCAATGACGACTGCTTTTTTAGGATGATGCGCGTCGATAAATGCTTTAATTGCCTTGCCATCATTGGCAGTTCGAATATTGAAAACATGCGGCAAATCCTTGCCTTCAATCTCAGGTGCAAATGCATAAGCACCGGTGGCAATAACTAATGTATCGTAACTGTCTTCAAATTGTTCACCTGTTTTAAGATTTCTGACTGTCAGTTTTTTGTTTGCCGCATCAATCTTTACGACTTCATGTTCAATCAATACATCAATATTGTATTTTGATTTAAAATCCTTTGGCGTTCTAGGAATTAAGTCGTCAATATCGTCTGTAACCCCACCTATATAAAAAGGCAGGCCACAGGCCGCATAGGAAATATCACTATCCTTTTCGTAGATGGTTATATCAAGTGTTGGATCGCCTCTTCTTGCTTTTGCGCCTGCCGACGTTCCACCTGCAACAGCGCCAATAATTATAAGTTTCATCATTGCCTCCTTGACTAAGTTTGGGATTGCGTCTTTACCTAAATCCAGTAATACATCATCTTATATTAGTACCCTCTATAGTCGTGCTCATTCCCTAATGTGAAAAGATAGCCCATGTTAAATCATAAACTCAAATTTTTCATTCCATTTAAGGCTTCTATTTCAATGATTCAATAGTTTTTATTAAATTAATAATCTCATTGTCCGTATATCTACTATATGTAGTTGTAAACCAATTTCCAATCACTGGAATATAAAATTGTATTGTAATCTATAAATACCTCAATTAACTAGATGAAAATTTAAATACATGTTATATTAATATGGCAAAATAGATTACTAAAGTAAGTCTTGTGGAGTGCGCCTCAATGAAAGAAAATTACATAGCTGTAGAATTAGATCTGCATCAATCCGAATTCGGAAAATATGTACTATCACATTATGACATATTAGAAGAAATATACCGGTCAGAAAACAGTCAACTTTTTAAAGTTAGGCGACATGACTCTACTAAAATTAATGTTTTAAAAGTAATAAAGAAAAAACCGTTTTTATTGTTTGATTTAGACGGGTTTAAAAGAATTCAACATGAGCATATTGTTGTAGTTGAAGAAACCGGTGAATCGGACTATTTTTATTATATGTTGATGGCATTTATAGAAGGGTCGACACTTGAAAATCATATTGAAAGATCGGGTCCGTGTACAATTGATATAGCAAAATTCTATATATATCAAATTTATCAAGCACTTGAATATCTTCATCATCATTATGAGGGTCAGTTTATTTATCGAGATTTAAAACCATCAAATATTATGGTGACAAAAGATAATAAGATTATTTTAATAGATATTAATACGATTCGTATGAAAAAAGATAGTAGTCAGTCGGATACATATTATATTGGATCAAGAGGCTATACGGCACCAGAATCATACGGGTACGCACAAAGCACTGAATCATCTGATGTATACTCATTGGGTGCAACGTTATATTTTCTTTTAACGGGTAAGGTTCCCGCTGTGGGTCGTTTATTTCATGATGAAATCAACACTTCTGCACTCAAACTTAAATATAAATCAATTATTTGTAAGGCAACAAAGTTCAATCCTAAAGATCGTTATCAAAATGTCGTTCATTTTAAACAAGCCATTTTTCAGCCTTTCTTTTTTAAGAAAGCACTTTATATTATTTCGTTTTTAATCATTTTAACTATTGCAAGTGGCTTTGGAATAAATATGTATCAATCGGATCAAATGGAAAAAAAATTTGAGTTCCCTAAAGAACAAAGTTTGAAGTCAACTAAGGATACTTTTGAAGAGACAACGGAAAGCAACTATGTTTTGCCCCCATTTACTAAAGAAGATTTTGCAGATTTGAAGCAAGCTAGTAGAGGCATTAACTTATTGAAATTTGATAACTATGTGAATATAACCTATGATAGAGCTGTTATGGATGGTACTTTAAGAGATTTTAAGTATATATCTGTTGGTACAAGTAATGGCCCATTCGATGGAATAAGTCTTTATGACTTAGCTTATGGTGCAGCTGTGAATGAGTGGGGTTTTCAAGTATATGCCGATGAAGGCTTTAATGAATTCGTTAAAAAAGGGGATTTTATATACGTAATTATTTTCGATGCAATGAAAAAGCCAATTGCCTATTATTTTACGAATGAGCCTTACGTGCCCTGATTAAAAAAGCCACCCAATGAATATCACATCCATCTGGTGGCATTTTTTGTTATAAAAGTAAAAAACTATTTAAACCCTATTCGATAATCTCACACACCTCTTCTAAAAGAAGTTCGTTTAAATCAATTAAAGACAGTTTGTTATTTAATCCGAAAATGATGATTGCATCTCTTTTATGCTTAACATAGAGTTGACTTTTTTTAGCGAGTTTTAACAGCATATTCGTTTCGACGATACTAAGTGGGAAACCAAAAGCCAACTGAATAATTTTGTCTCTAGAAGGTTGTCTTTTACCATTTAAAAGTTGATAGCCATAGCTTTCACTTAGGCATGAATAATTAAAAATTTCAGAATTTTTTTTACCACTTTTTTCGATTAAATCATATAGAAAATGATGAAATGAATCTACGCGAAGATTATCACTATGTCTTTCAATGAAATCTTTAATATCAGTAGATTCAAGCAATTTCTCATTTAAAAATTCTGTGTTCACCTTTTGCATATAACACCCCATTAGACTAGATGAAAACTTAAATTCATGTTATATTAGTATAGCAAAACCATTTGCAAAAGTAAATGAAGTGGAGAGCTTATTAATGAAAGAAACTTACATCGCCGTTGAATTAGATTTGCATCGATCCGAATTCGGAAAATATATACTCTCACATTATGACATATTAGAAGAAATATACCGTTCAGAAAATAGTCAACTTTTTAGAGTTAGGCAGTTAGGTTCGAAAAAAATTCGTGTTTTAAAAGCAATTAAGAAGAAACCTTTTTTAACGTTTGATTTAAATGGATTCAAAAAAATTCGACATGATCATATCGTTTTGGTCGAAGAAACAGGAGAATCAGAACATTTTTATTATATGTTGATGGAATTCATAGAAGGCACCACACTTGAAAAACATATCGAAATTTTTGGTCCTTGTTCATCTGAATTGGCTGAAAAATATATTCATCAAATTTATCAAGCGCTTGATTATCTACATCATCACTATGATGGTCGATTTATTTATCGCGATTTGAAACCCTCTAATATAATGGTATCAAAAGACGGTAAAATTACTTTAATAGATATTAATACCGTGCGAATGAAAAAAGATTGTAGTCAATCAGATACATATTATATCGGTTCAAGGGGCTACACCGCTCCTGAGGCTTATGGCTATGCGCAAAGCACGGAAACCTCTGATGTGTATTCATTGGGTGCAACACTATATTTTCTCCTAACGGGTAAAGTCCCTGCCGTTGGTAGTTTGTTCCAAAAAGAGGTTCAATCATCAATGCTTAGTCAGAAGAATCGGTCTATCATTTTAAGGGCAACAAGATTTAATCCTAAAGACCGTTACCAAAATATCGCCAATTTTAGAAAAGCTATGAGTCAACCCTTCTTTCTCAAGAAAATATTAATTATGACTTCATTATTGATCATCTTAACCATGGCAACTGGATTTGGAATGTCTATATATAAAACGGTCAACAATAAATTAATCGTTGCAATAGCCACAACCCAAACAGAAACTACTGAGATAGAAACTAATGAAATAGACTATACAGAAATTGATTCGCAGACTTTGGTCCAACCAGATGAAAGTATAGAGCTGAGCACAGAACCTAGTACAGAACCTAGTACAGACCTAAGTACAGAAGCTAAAACTGAACCTAAAACAGAGCCTAAAACAGAACCCAAAACAGAGCCTAAAACAGAACCCAAAACAGAACCTAAGACAGAACCCAAAACAGAACCCAAAACAGAGCCTGCTGGACAGCCAGTTTTCATCTATCCGCAAGAGACTACTGAAAATAAAAATGCATCTGTTCCATTTACAAAGGAAGATGTCGCAAATATGAAGGAGGCCGGCAAAGGACTAATTTTCTTGAAAATCCCCTCTTATGTAAACGTAACTTATGACAAATCAATAATGGATAATGCTTTAAAAGATTTCAAATACATTTCTGTCTACTACAGTCAAACGCCTTTTGCCAAAAGTAGTTTATATAATTTAGCATCGCAATCGGTTGTATTAGGTTATGGCTTTCAAACATATACAAGTGATGGCTTCAATGAAGCTGCACACGACAATGACTACTTTTGTGTCTTGATCTTTGATGCGGATAAAAAACCTATTGGCTATTACTTTACCACCGATCCTTATCAACCTTAAAGCATAAAATATTTAATCAAAAAGGCCACTCAAATGAACAGTTATGTTCATTTGAGTGGCCTTTTTTTTTATTGCTTCAACATTTAATGCAAAATGTGCAGTACTTTAATTAGTTGTTATATTAAAATTATATTGTCTTAAAATATAAAAGCTATTCTTATGAAAGGTGGTGTTTAAGCTTTAATGATATTAGAATGCAAATTATATAATGTGGGCTTTTGAATTGTTTCTAACAAGTATGAAAAATAGAAGGAGAAATAAAAATGAAAATAAAATATGCAACTAATTTAAAACATCAATTAAAAAGAATTATCTCTATCACTTTAATGCTCACATTAATCATAACTTCAATGTTTTATGGTACTACATCTGCAGGCACCTCGTCGTATGACATGGGAACAGATTGGCTTTCGTTATACGAAGTGGATTCAATGGCAGAACTCGAAGCTGGGATTGCACAAGCAATTCATGGTCAAGACACAGTTCTTGATTTTGAACTTTCAGCAGAATTTACAGACACGATAAGTGAAACCGATTTAGAAGCGTCTTTTGAAAAGGTTCAAACCGAAATAGTAAGTGACTTTGAAGAGTACAATGTTTACAGTAGTGGAGTATCATATGACGCACTTGATAACACAGGCGTTTTTTCAATTGTCTATTACAACTCAGAAGCTAATTTGGAACAAGTTCAGTTAGTTATCGATGGTTTTGTTTCAGGGCTTGACTCTGGATTAACTCAAGCGGAAAAGGCTAGAGCGGTTTATGATTTTATTTTAAGTGAATACACTTATGGTTATTCATCAGTATTACTTGAAAGAAATCTATTAAATGGATTAAATGACGGTGTAGTCGTTTGCCAAGCTTATGCATTAATGGCTTCAAAAATGCTTAGTGCAGTTGGATTATCAAGTGTGTTAATTCTTGGTGATGCGGGCGGTGCTCATATTTGGAACATGGTAAGTATTGATGGACAGTGGTATCATTTTGATACAACATGGGGTGACACTTCACCTGGTCAAGAAGATAAGTTCTTTTTAACTTCTAATGACATTTTAGATGTAACACACAATTGGATTATTGGAAACTATCCAATAGCTACAAGCGTTTATGTTGCACCAATAGTTGAACCTGTTACAGCACCTGTAATTACAGTTGCACCTTATGAGACAAATCCAACAAATCAAGATATCGTTGTCAGTGTAACTACTGATAAAGGTGTTTTGAATACAAGTACTCACACATTTACTGAAAATGGTTCATTTGATTTCATCTCAACAGATGGCGCAAATGTAACAACTAAAACGGTCACGATTTCTAATATTGATAAAACCGCTCCTGTTATTACAGTCGGCGCATATTCAACAGAAACAACAGACCAAGACATTGTAGTTACAGCCTCTGTTAATGACGGCTCACTTAATGCAACGTCACACACATTCACAGAAAATGGCTCATTTGAGTTTGTCGCTACTGATGAAGCTGGTAACACATCAGCGCAAACGGTAACAATAAGTAATATTGATAAAGTGCCTCCCGTAATCACCATTGGTGGCTATACAACGGTAGCAACGAATCAAGACGTTACTGTAACTGCTACAACTAATGAAGGAACACTTAATTTAGTAAGCAAGACTTTTAGCGCAAATGGCTCTTTCGACTTCATCGCAACTGATGAAGCTGGCAACACAACAACGCAAACCGTAACAATTAGTAATATTGATAAAGTGCCTCCCGTAATCACCATTGGTGATTATACAACAGAAGTAACTGATCAAGATATTACAGTAAGTGCTACAACTAATAAAGGAACACTTAATTTAGTAAGCAAGACTTTTACCGCAAATGGCTCTTTCGACTTCATCGCAACTGATGAAGCTGGCAACACAACAACGCAAACTGTAACAATTAACAATATCGATAAATCACCAGTACAGCCTGGAGTAGCGCCTGTAATAACAATTGCTTCATATAATACAGACCTTACAAATCAAGACGTCACAGTTATTGCGACAACTGATAAAGGCACTCTTAATGTGGCAAGTTTTACATTTACACAAAATGGCACGTTTACGTTCACTGCAAATGATGGTTCACTTGTAACTAACGAAACAATTACGGTTACGAATATTGATAAAATAGCTCCAGTTATTTCAATTGGAAACTATACAACTGAAGCAACAAATCAAGATATTGTAGTTACAGCCTCTGTTAATGATGGCTCACTTAATGCGATATCACACACATTTACAGAAAATGGTTCATTTGAGTTTACTGCTACTGATACCGCAGGAAACATTTCAAGCGTAACAATTACAATTTCGAACATTGATAAATCTGCACCTGAAGAACCAGCGTATACGCTTCCTGTAATCACAGTGGCGCCATACACTACAAGTCCAACAAATCAAGATTTAACAGTGTATGTATCTGTAGATAAAGGTGTTTTAAATGCCACTTCACATACTTTCACTGAAAACGGTACTTTTGAATTTGTTGTAACTGAAGATGGTTATACAGTGACTACTATTGTAACAATCAGCAACATTGACAAAGTGGCTCCTGTTATTACAGTAGCGCCTTATACGACAACAACAGTTAACACTGATATCATCGTAATGGCTACAACTAATAAAGGAACTCTTAATGCTACAAAGTATACCTTCACTGCAAATGGCTCTTTTGTGTTCATAGCAACCGATAGTGCTGGAAACGTGACTACTCAAATGATTTCAATATCAAATATTAACAAAGTAGTTACTGAACCAACACCAACACCAGTAACCCCAGTAACAACACCAACTCAAATTCCTACACCAACACCAGTTCCAGTTCTTCCACCAACGCGTGTTACTCAAGTAACAAGAGTGCCTTTAACTGAAGAACAAATTACTGTTAAAGTAGAAGAAGTGAAAACTGAAAGTGTTAAGACTGTTGAAAATCTTCAAACATCATTTGCCAAAATGACATCAATGACTTTAACTAGAAACATTACAAACTCAGTAATGATGGTGAATAATCAACCTGTTAAGGTGGACGTTAAACCTTTCATAGTTGATAAAACAACGAAAACAGTTCTCGTTCCTGTGAGATTTGTCACTGAAGGTTTTGGTTTTGAAATTCAATGGTTAAAAGGTGCTGGCGCTAGTAAAGCAGGAAGAGTCGTTCTTCAAAAAGAAGGAACAAAACTCGTCTTTGACCTAAATAGCAATATTGCTTACGTAAACGGTAAAGCGGTAAAACTTGATACCTTACCTACATCGGTTAACGGAAGAACATATCTTTCAATCGAATCCATTATTCAACTTTTAGATATCCAAGTTCAAATTGAAAAAACGAACAAGGGTTACGAACTTAAGTTTAATGAAATCAACGTTGAAGGCGCTGAATAAAGAACTAAAAAGCCACATCATAAATGATGTGGCTTTTTAGTTTCTTCGATTCAGTTACTTTCACGGCATTGAGCCGGCGCTATTGCTTCCTCATTATCCATTGAATTTGATTGATGCATTAAGTCCTTTAAAACGAATAAAGCATTCTCTTCTTTACGTTTTAACAGATAAAATAGTACGTTTCGCCCTGAACTGATCAGTGTGCGAATATGATATGATTCAATCAATCTTCTTACAATAGCGCCGCTTGCCTTCTATGCCTATTATACCTTGCATTTCTCACAATTAAGTATGCAATTTGCAGACTTTTTTTAAAGTCAAAATATATTTGGCGATATGGCGAATGCCGTCAATGAGATTGAGAAGATAGAATACGGGTAAAAAGCCAACATGCGCATTGCATGTAGAGATAATGGAGGCAAAATATGAAAGACAACCCAATAAAACGATTAGGGGCCAAAGGTCAATCCATCTGGCTGGACTATATCCAGCGGGATCTATTACTCAGCGGTGAACTTTTACGTCTGATTGAAGAGGATGGACTGCGAGGAATGACCTCTAATCCAGCGATTTTCAATAAGGCAATCGGCGGCAGTGATCATTATGATGATAATATACGTTCTATGGTTCGTGATGGTAAAAGTTACATAGCTATTTATGAAGCGCTCAGCCAAAACGATGTACAGGGGGCAGCCGATATATTCAGGCCCGTATATACCTTGACGCACGGCTACGATGGCTACGTTAGTCTGGAGGTCAATCCTCATCTGGCACATGATACCAAAGGAACGATTGATGAAGCCCGTCGTTTATGGTCTGCGCTGGATCGACAGAATGTGTTGATCAAAGTTCCAGCGACAACAGAAGGCTTACAAGCCATTCAACAACTAATCAGCGAGGGCATCAGTGTTAATGTGACGCTACTCTTCGGTTTGCCCCGTTATCGTCAGGTCGCAGAAGCTTATATTAGTGGACTTGAAGCACGTTTAGCGGCGGGAAAATCCATTGACCATATAGCTTCAGTTGCTAGCTTCTTTGTGAGTCGCATTGATTCGCTATTAGACCCGATGCTTGGAAAACTTGTTGACTCAGGTGGCGAGGACTCATCTCTAGCAAAGCAGATGCAAGGACAAATTGCCATAGCTAGTGCCAAGGGCGCCTATCAAATTTACAAAGAAATTTTCACAACTGATAGATTCCAAAAGCTTTCAGATCAGGGCGCACGTCCTCAGCGACTACTTTGGGCCAGCACGGGCACGAAAAATCCAAATTTTAGTGATGTGAAATATATTGAAGCCTTGATAGGGCCAGATACAGTCAACACGATTCCCGTTGATACATTAAACGCTTATCGCATCCACGGCAAACCAGAAACCCGCCTCGAACAGGATACTGAAGAATCCGTTAATTTATTAAAACAATTGCCAGAACTTGGCCTGAAAATTGAAACTCTAACGCAACAGCTCGAAGACGAAGGCGTAGAAAAATTTCAAACTTCCTTTGACGCATTGATAAATACCTTATCTGAGAAATGGGGACTAAAATGATGATGACTATGACACTTTCACAGGAACTGCTCCAACGCATGGATGCCTACTGGCGCGCTGCCAATTATCTTTCTGTGGGGCAGCTTTATCTACGTGATAATCCGCTTCTAAGAGAACCCCTCAAGCTGTCTCACGTGAAATCGATGCTACTTGGACATTGGGGTACGACCCCGGGACAGAATTTCATTTATGTCCATTTGAACAGAGTGATTAATAAGTATGATCTTGACATGATTTATATTTCTGGTCCGGGCCATGGTGGACCTGCACTAGTTGGAAACACCTATTTGGAAGGCACTTATAGTGAAGTCTATCCTGAGATAACTCAAGACGAGACCGGACTAAAAAAACTATTTACTCAATTCTCATTTCCTGGTGGAATCCCAAGCCACGTCTCTCCAGAGTGCCCGGGCTCCATCCATGAGGGCGGTGAACTGGGGTATTCTCTGAGCCACGCTTTTGGAGCGGTGTTTGATAACCCTGGACTGATTGTCGCCTGTGTCATTGGGGACGGAGAAGCAGAAACCGGACCACTTGCAACGGCATGGCATTCCAATAAGTTTCTAAATCCAATCACCGATGGCGCCGTACTGCCCATTCTACATCTCAATGGCTACAAGATTGCGAACCCCACTGTCTTAGACCGTATCCCCCATGAGGAACTGGATCAGTTACTCCGGGGTTATGGGTGGACGCCAATTTTTGTGGAGGGTGATGTTCCAGAGACGATGCACCACAAGATGGCAGAAGCACTAGAGGGTGCCATTACAGATATTCGCAAGTTCCAAATGGATGCAAGGGATAAAAATGATCCAGCAAGACCAAGATGGCCAATGATTGTCCTGCGTTCACCTAAGGGTTGGACAGGACCGAAAATCGTTGACGGTATACAGATTGAGGGCTCATTTAGAGCACATCAGATTCCTCTTTTAGTAGATTCACAACATCCGGAGCACCTACGCAAACTCGAAGAATGGATGAAAAGTTACAGACCAGAAGAACTTTTTGATACGAGCGGGCGGCTGATTCCAGAACTGGCAGAACTAGCACCTAAAGGCGATCGAAGAATGGGTGCTAATCCTCATGCAAACGGGGGCCTTTTGCTACATGATCTGATTATGCCCGACTTTCGCGAGTATGCCGTAACCGTTCTATCACCAGGCTCCGTTCAGGCTGCTGACACCCATGTTCTCGGTGAGTTTCTGCGCGATGTCACGAAACTCAATCAAGATGCACGAAATTTTCGGATATTCGGCCCTGATGAGACGCTTTCGAATCGGTTAAACGCTGTTTTTGAAGAAACAAATAGGCAGTGGATCGCACAGACGGAAGATAACGATGAGTTCTTGTCCGCCGATGGCAGAGTTATGGAAATGCTCAGTGAACACCAGTGCGAAGGTTGGCTTGAGGGATACCTTCTTACGGGTCGGCACGGGTTGTTTAATTGCTATGAAGCGTTTATTCATATCATTGATTCGATGTTCAACCAGCATGCCAAATGGCTTAAAGTAACTGCTGGGCTGCCTTGGCGACAGAAAATAGCCTCCCTCAATTACCTACTTGCCTCGCACGTTTGGCAGCAGGCGCACAATGGGTTCACACATCAAGATCCTGGCTTTATCGATCATGTGGTTAACAAAAAAGCCACCATCGTGCGCGTCTATTTACCGCCCGATGCCAACTGTCTTCTGTCTGTTTGGGACCATTGTCTGCGTAGCCGAGATTACGTCAACGTCGTCATTGCTGGCAAATATCAAGCGCCTCAATGGTTGACCATGGAAGCGGCTATTAAACACTGTACACTAGGCATTGGCGAATGGGAATGGGCCAGCAGCGATCACGACGGCGAACCAGATATCGTAATGGCCTGTTGTGGCGATGTACCCACATTAGAAACGCTTGCTGCTGTTTCTATCCTCCGTGAACATCTACCTGAACTTAAAATACGCGTAATCAATGTCGTTGATTTGATGAAACTGCAGCCAAGCTCAGAACATCCACATGGGCTCAGCGATGCAGAATTTGACAGCTTATTCACACATAATAAACCCATTATTTTTGCCTTTCATGGTTATCCAACGTTAATTCATCGTTTGACATACCGCCGAACGAACCATACAAACATCCACGTGCGCGGTTATAAGGAAGAAGGGACCATCACAACAACTTTTGACATGACTGTGCTCAACGATATCGATCGCTTCCATCTGGTGCAAGATGTGATCGATCGTCTGCCAGCGTTAGGCGCAAGTGGTGCTCATCTGAAGCAGTTGGTTCAGGATAAATTAATAGCACATAAGCTGTATATTGTAACACACGGTATGGACATGCCAGAAATCATCAACTGGCAGTGGCACCCTAACAAATAGTCAAAAGCCCCCTTGAGTATCACTCTAAGGGGGCCTTTGCTTTAGTTTTCCAATTCCAGAAACAAACGTAAGAGTTGCATTAAGTAAAGCATTGCCACTCATTCAAGGTTGCATTATCGTGAACTTCCAAAATGGTGCCTGTCACTCGCCTTAATGATGTGTTACAATATCAGTAGATTTCTGGAGGAAATATGAAAATACTTGCAATTTCTGATGTAGAAAGTAAACATTTCATCGACTTTTTTGATGCCTCTAAATATAAAGACGTTGATTTAATTCTCTCCGCAGGAGATTTAAAAGGCACCTATCTCTCCTATGTCGTTACAGTGCTTAACAAACCATTACTCTATGTCCATGGGAATCATGATGTAAGCTTGTTAAGCGTGCCTGCAGAAGGATGCGAATGCATTGAGGACAATATTGTACAGTTTAAAGGTCTCCGAATTGCTGGACTTGGTGGTTGCATGACCTACAACGGGAAAACATTACAGTATACTGAATCTGAGATGGCCTGGCGCATCAAAAAGAACGTCTTTAAGTACAGAAAAGGTATCGATATATTGCTCACACATGCGCCTGCCTATGCGCTTGGAGACGGAAAAGATCAAGCCCATACCGGTTACAAAAGTTTCATAAAACTACTAGATAAATACGCGCCGAAGCTGATGATTCATGGCCACATGCACCTTAATTACGGGATTTGCCAGCGCGAACATCAGTATAAAAGCACGCGAATAATCAACGCATTTGATCATACTATCATCGAATTATAAAACGACTTCAACATTGTCCACAAACCAATCCATGCCCATGATCTCTTCAGGCGTTGGAATTTGATCGTCTTCTATCATTATTTTCCCATTTTGACCAACCACTGGTCCAGAAAATGGGTGAAACTGTTCAGTGATTATCATTTGTTTTAAATGATTAACAAGTTTCACAGTATCTCTCGGGATCCATTCATTTGCCATATACAGGTCAACGACACCTAAGTCAAGTCCCCACCAGAAATTGATCACTCTTTGCGTAGGACTTGACGTGGCAATCATGCGCTGATAGGAACCATTTAAAAGGCCGCTGATAATTTTCTCGTAAAACACACCCCAATTCCAAATAGGTGCTGCTAAGTAATGTTTGGGTTGTTTCGTTACGTCATCAACGTCGCAAAGCATCGCATACACACCATAATCCCATGTGACATCACTTGGTACGATAAGGTTTTTATTGCTGATGATATCTGCTCCGCGTTCAATCAAACATTCAGAGATGTCCGTACTTTTCCTTGGATTGTTCCACTCGCCTGTGTACGCTACCAGTACATGGGCATTAGGATTAACGAGTTTAGCACCTAATGCAAAGGCATTAATTGAGCTAATCACCTCTGGATTCGAGTTGGTTGCGGTATAACCAATAAGATTCGATTGCGTCATCGCTCCAGCGATTACGCCTGATAAAAACCTAGGTTCATAAGTACGACCGAAATAGTTGGCCATATGCACATAAGGGCGATTCCCTGAGCAGTTAAAAAATTTAATTTTTGGAAGCTCAATGGCGCATTTTACTGTAGCGCGTCTAAACACCTCACTGGTGGTAAATATAACATCATAGTTTCCTTCAAGTGCAAAATCCTTAATGGCCTCATAAGCGGTGTCATCTTCGGGCACTTGATCGATGGTGCCCGTTTCAATCTGACCATCAAACTTAATTTCAACGTGCTTTCTTCCCAAGTTGTGAGAATAGGTCCAACCGGAACTTTTTGCATTACGCGCATAAACAAACCCCACTTTAAGTGACTTAGGTGCAAATAATGCACTGATGCTTCCTAAAAGATTGCTGCGTTTAATAGCCTCTGCATCCGTGAGAATTTCAAGGGCTTCATTAGTTCCATAATTGGAAAGTTCAACTAACAAATTTGGCATCAGGCCTGCTAATTGACTCTCATCAACAGCCTCTGTAATTTTATAAAGCTTCGCATACAAAAGAAATGCATCGCCAGTGGTCATGGCTAGCGCATCGCCACCCGCTTCTTTAAATAAGTTTCTAAAAGGCTGATAGACATACTTATTAAAGTGCTTATAACGGTCCTCTTCTGTTACACCTTCTGGATGATAGTCTTCAAGATATTTTATAAGCCGTTCATATCTATAATGCTTGCTGAGCCAGATGGTATTAAGTTTTGTTTGATCGTAAAACGCCATAAATGCATAATAATTGACAATTGCTTCGTCATTTTCATCATACTTTGGAATGATGCGTGTGATTTCAGCAGGAAAAGCGCTTACATTAAAATACTTCAAAACACTAACGCGTTTATTGCCTTCTACGACATAGAAATAATTTAGATACTCATAAACTTTGATTGGGTCTCTAAGACCTTCCCCAATATGGGCGCGACAAACTTCAGTCCATTTATTACTGAATTCACTTTGCTCTGCACCCATTGGGAAAAAACTTTTTGAAAAGAGCATTCTCCTGGCGTTATAGTAAGTCCCCACCACTTTGGATAGTGGAATTTCAAAAGTTCCTAGCCCCACATTGCCCACGATATCTACATCGTGAAGAATACCGTCAAGTGAACTTAAATGACCAGATAACCCTTTCGCTTTTATTCGATTATACTCTCTTTTGCCTTTAGTTTTTGCATCTTGGTAATATTGTAAAAAGGAGACAGTTGTTTCCAACGTTCTCACCTCCTGTCTATCAAATTATTTTGTGTTCGCATGTTTTGCTTTTGTGTTCGCATGTTTTGCTTTAGTGTTCGCATCCCTCTAAAAACGCACGGATTCGATCGCTCGGCATCGCCATTCCAGAAATAAACTGCCTTATCAAATTCTCATTACCACCCAACATGTCACCCGCATTATCGCCAAATGGTCTTGGTTTTTTGCTGCTTATTTTTCCCGCTGTCACACTATTTCTTTTACCGTGCGGATTTCCCATAGTGGCAACTTTATCTCCGTTTTATCGATATGATCAAGTGCCGCAACCACATGTAAGGCAGTAAGTGCGTAGTACTTATTGCTTTCCTTTCGGAAAATCACCCCACTTGCGCCGACAGAAACGGCAATTGAGCGCACATTTTCATTGTTGCTGTGTTGCATTTGAATAATCTCTATATTTTATGAAATGTTTGGTTTAAGGTAGCTTTTATTGATGGCAGAAAAAAGACGAAGACAAGAAAAAAAACGGCTAACATTCTGAGAACTATTTTATATTGTTTTGCTTTCATTTAAGGTCCCTCTCTAAGCCGATTGTGATTCTACGATTTATTCCAAAACGCGAAAAGTTAGTCCAGGGTAAATCATGGATTCACAAAGGTCGTCTCCATTAAAAGCTCTCGTCTCCACAATGCCATAGTCATGGAATCTATAAATGATTGCATTGCCTCTAAACGGATCGATGACCCAATATTCTTCAACGCCAGAATCTCGATAAAGGTCTAATTTAGTAAACATTTCTTTTCTCAAATTTCCAGGAGAAAGCACTTCGACCAGCAGATGTGGAACGCCGCTATATCTACCGCTGTCGTTGGTATCCGCTTTCCAGTTACATAGAATCAACAAATCTGGCTGGACACTGTTAGTGAATTTATCGTTCCCTCTTCGAAGTAAGGTCACATCAAATGGCAACATAAATACATCGCATGGTTTTCCCTTTAGATACAGATCCATTTCTACATGAAGTCTGGAAACAATGCGTTGATGATAGACATTTGGGGATCCCAACATGTACACTTCGCCGTCAATGTATTCATAACGGTTACTCGCTTCTTCATTCATGCTTATAAACGCTTCGTAAGTCATCTGTACGCTACTCAGGTTATATGCTTCAATGGCCTCAGCCCCACGTCCTGGTTCATAAGCTTTATTCTCTAAGGTGTCCACGTCGAATATTTGGCGTAAATTGCCTGATTGCTCTATGATCTCATCTTCTAATGTATGGTTCAATAATTTTGCGATGACAACATGACGAACCTATATTATAATTACACTTTAGCTAATTTAGCCATTTTAGTCAATAAAAAAGCAATTCGAAGATGGCATTAGTTTAAAACTCACCTTTCCAATTTGAGAAGTTTTGCATTTATTGCGACTATGATGGTACTTAGAGACATGAGTATTGCGCCTATTGCAGGAGAAATAACGATTCCAACGCTATATAATACACCCGCTGCAAGCGGTATTGCAATGATATTGTATCCCGTTGCCCATATTAGATTTTGTATCATCTTTTTATAGGTAGCTCTTCCAAAATCAATTAATGATACTACGTCTTCTGGATTGGAATTTACAAGTATAATATCAGCCGTTTCTGCGGCTATATCCGTACCAGAACCAACGGCTATACCTACATCAGCTTGTGCTAGAGCAGGTGCATCATTTACGCCATCGCCAGTCATAGCCACAAACCTACCCTCTGATTGTAATTCTTTGATCTTCTCTTGCTTTTGATCAGGTAGTACCTCAGCAAAATAGCCATCTAATCCCAATTCTTCAGACACTTGTTTTGCTGTTTTTTCATTATCCCCAGTAAGCATCCATGTTTTAATACCTTCTTTTTTAAGTCTTTTTATTGCATGATAGGATGTTTCTCTTATTTTATCTGAAAGGCCTATTGCTGCAATTAATTTACCCTCTACAAGCAAGAATACATCTGTTGATACACCGTGTGCCGGCAACTCTCTTGGTACTTCAATATTATTTTCTCTTAAATAACCAGGACTTACTACCATGATCTGTTTATCCTCTATTGTTCCTTCTACGCCCTTTCCTTTTATGGCTTTAAAATCACGCATATCAAAGAGTTCTGTTTCCACTTCTCTTAATTTATTCATTATTCCCGTCGCAATTGGATGCTCTGAATTGCTTTCAAGAGTTGCGGCGAGTTTTATCACGTGTTTATCGTCATAGTTATCATCAAATAACTCGATAAAATTCACTTTAAATTCTCCATAGGTAAGGGTTCCAGTTTTATCAAATACGACGGTATCAATTTTTCTTGAATTCTCAAATTGAGTTCTGTTTCGTATAAGCAAACCATTTTTAGCAGCTTGGGCTGTTGAGGTTGCCACTACTAAAGGCATTGCAAGTCCCAAGGCATGTGGACATGTTATGACCATTACAGTCGCCATTCTTGCTATAGCATATGTTAAATCTCCAGATATAAGATACCAAACAACAAGGGTAGTAAACCCTACGGTTAGTGCTACAATGGTTAGCCAAAAGGCTGCTTTATCTGCTAAGTTCTGAGTTTTAGATTTTGACTCCTGTGCTTTTTCAACCAGATCAATAACTTTTGATAAGTATGAATCTTTCCCAATATTTTTAACTTCTACTTCTAATGACCCATCACCATTTAAAGAGCCACCAATAAGCTTGTCGCCTTCACTTTTTTCAACAGGTTTCGATTCACCTGTTAGCATTGATTCATTGATATAACTTTTTCCCTTTACAATAATCCCGTCAGCAGGAATTTTTTCACCTGGCTTTATGAGTATTTTATCATTAGAACTTAACGCGCTTATATCTATTTCCACTACATTTCCCTCTTTAAATAAGTGCGCTGTGTTTGGCATAAGTTCAGCTAATTTATCGAGTGCATTTGATGCACTTAATACAGATTTCATCTCAATCCAATGACCTAAAAGCATGATATCAATGAGTGTCGCAAGTTCCCAGAAAAAATCTTTTCCTTCAAGCCCAAATACAGTAGCTGTACTAAATAAATATGCGACAGAAATTGCCATAGCAATCAGTGTCATCATACCAGGTTTCTTTTCTTTTAATTCATCTTTAAATCCTGTTAAAAAGGGCCAACCACCATAAAAGTATATAAAGGTTGCGAGGGCAAATAGCACATAATTACTTCCAATAAAATCAATCTGTATGTTTGTCCAGCCTTGAACCATGGGAGAAAGAATGAGTATGGGAATTGTAACGATTAGCGATATAATGAATCTTCTTTTGAAATCTTCAATCATCATCTTATGATGATTGTGTTTAGGCATCTTGTGATTTTCATTTTCATTCATAAAAAAATCCTTTCAAATTAATAGGGTTATTACTCACATTTCAAATCATTTTCTTAAAGAAAAGACAAAATGATTTCAAAATGTTTGGCTTTTGAAAACCTTTTGTCTAAATCTACAAACAGAATCAAACCTTAGAACTGACATGACTTTTTTTATGCTTCAGTCATCTCTACATCTTCTTTATTCTTTACCTTCTTGTATCTAACCCAGCCTTTTTTGGAGATGAATTTTACAAATTCTACAACGCGCCTAAGATCTTCCTGAAAAGCATCCTCTGTCTTTTCACTTTGTATTCTTGCTATTTCAAAAATTGACCTCTCACCATCAATCAATAACCATGCAGATGAACACATATCATCGAACAGCATATCTTTCTTTGGCTTTTTTTTTGTCATAAAACTTAAAAATCTTGTTAAAAAGTGTTTAACTTCAAATTCCAACAACACTTTTTCATCCTTTAATTTCCAATTATGATGGGTTATTTCAGGAACATATAGTACGAAGTTATACTTATCTTTTTGTTCTTTATCTTTTTGTTCTTTATCTTCAGTTACTGGTTTCGTTTTACTCATTTGTTAACTTACTTTTCTTAATTTTTATTGAATACATATATAACCATACTGCCAATCCTACAAATAATACAATACTCAAAAGATTTCTAAAGCCTTCATTTGGTATGATGCCTGCTAGGAATTTAGTTTTTACATTAAGTGCAGCAAATGCACCTATTGCAATACCTGTAAGTGCATCTCCGGCGACTAACCCCGATGCAATTAAAGTACCTCTTTCAACGGCAGTGTCCTTATCTAGTTCATTATCTTTATATTTATAATCTACAAACTTTCTTACAAGACCACCAAAGAATATGGCACTGTTTAATGAAATTGGTAAATATAGGCCAAGTGCTACTGGCAAAATCGGAAGACTTGCAAGTGCACAAAACGCAGCAATCATAGCGCCTATTATCACAAGCGTCCAAGGTAATTTGCCAATCATAATGCCCTCAACGATAAGTTTCATAAGAGTCGCTTGTGGTGCAGTAACTTCAGCTGTTCCTATGCCATATGCGCTGTGCAAAAGAAGTACTGTTGCGCCAGCCATAACAGAGGCAACTGCTAGCGCTATAAACATACCGTGCTGAACCTTTTTAGGTGTTCCACCTAACACATAGGTTGCTTTTAAAGATTGTGCAACACCTCCCGCAACGGCAATTGCAACACACACAATACCAGATGCAAGTAAAGCCATTCTCATGCCTTCAGTTCCCGTTGCGCCCATCGCTTTATAAACCGATGTAATGACAAGTAATGTTGCAATAGTCATCCCAGATACCGGGTTGTTACTTGCACCAATTACGCCAACCATCCTCGCAGAAACAACTGAAAAGAAGAATGAAAATATAACTGCAAGAAATGCGCCGACTGGGCCTGCACCCAATGACGGTATGACCCAAGTTAATAGAAATCCAAATATTGCAGCTGCAATAACCCAAACTATTGGCGCATCCTGATTCATTCTATCCGTCGTTTTTGTACCTTTTCCAAATCCTCCCATTGCCTCTTTAAAAGAAGCAAAAATGGTAGGAAGCGACTTCGCTAAAGATATAAATCCTCCTGTAGCAACTGCACCAGCACCAATATACCTGATATAATTTGACCACACTTGACTGGCTGTCATTTCAGATATTAGAAGATCGGATGGAAAAATAGCAACATTAGCAAATGAACCAAAAAACTTTATGAGTGGAATCAAACCAAGCCATGCTATGACCGAGCCACCAAACATCAACACAGATGTTTTAGTACCGACTATAAATCCGACGCCCATTAGAGAGGCAAGCGTATCCATTCCTATCACAGCCCCTTGGTAAGAAGCAATTGTATAACTTGAGGATTCGTTCCATAGACCAAGTCCTCCTGATAACGTTTTGTAGCCAAGCCCTACGCCAAGTCCTGTTAACACAGATTTAAAACCTTCTCCACCCTGACTGGAATTGACTAAAACCTCAGCTTGAGCCATTGCCTCTGGATATATTAAATTACCATGTTCTTCTACGATCATATATTTACGGACAGGTGTTACAAAATAAACACCCATAAATCCACCTATTATGGTTACAATGGCTACGGTAGTCAAAGATAAGCCAAATCCAATCAGAATAATCGCTGGCAAGACAAATATTATACCGCCTGCTATAGATTCACCAACTGCTGCAAGTGAAGCCACATAGTTTGCTTCGAGTATATTATTTCTCTTAAATACGGATCTTAATAAACCTGTCGCCAGAATCGCACCTGGTATCCCTGCTGAAATGGTAAGCCCTACTTTAAGGCCTAAATAGGTATTTGCAGCAGCAAATATCGCAGCAAATATTATTCCCAAAATAATTGAATACCCTGTTACCTCTGGTACCACTTCTGTTGTGGCAATATAGGGTATATAATCTTTACCCTTAACGCCGCCATAAGCGGATCTTGATAATCTCTTAGAACTCTCAGACATAATTGACACTCCCTTTTCGTTTGATTGCAAATTTTATTTTAAACTTTCAAGCAATGCTATTAAAAACGACCATACTCTTTGAGCAGAAGAAATACTCATATGCTCTTTTTCAGTATGAACATCGTACAGGTTCGGTCCAAAACTAATCATATCAACATCTGGAAGAATCTCTTTTAATAAACCACATTCAAGTCCTGCATGGATCGCGCTTACCTGTGCCTCTTTTTTAAATAATGTTTTGTAAACATCCAGTGATTTGTCTCTAATTTTAGAATCTTCTTCGAATTGCCAAGCAGGATAATTCCCCTCTTCTTCTGATTGGGCGCCAGTTCTTTTAGCTATTATTTCAAGCATATTTAACACTTCTCTAAGTGAACTGCTAGAGGCTGACCTGACGGATGTAACAATTTTAAGAGTGTCGTCCAATTCTTCTACGATTGCATTATTCAAACTCGTTTGTACAAGCCCTTCGATATCTCTTGACATATATATGACGCCATCTGGACACATCATAAGATAATCGATAAGATTTTCAGATAACTCTTTTGAATAGAGGCTTTCTGTTTTTATATCGGATACTTCGATATTTAAATCCGGATCTTCTACCCGATATTCTTCCTTAAGTTCTTTTGTAAAGCTCTCAATAATCTGCTTAGAGTCATTCGCATTACTGGTTATAAAACTAGCAACGGATTCATTTGGAATTGCATTGTGTTTACTACCACCTACAAATTTGGCAATCGTAATATCAGAATTTTTTCTCACTTTGTTTAAAATTCTTGCCATAAGTTTAATTGCATTTGCCCTTTGTTTTACAATTTCCATACCAGAATGTCCGCCCTTGAGGCCTGATATTCTTATTTCTAAAGCCTCTTTATTGACATCTTCTCTTTGGAGATTAAATCTTGTGATTTTAGTCGCGCCACCAGCGCAGCTAACTAGGAATATGCCTTCTTCTTCAGAATCAATATTCAATAAAGTCTTTCCTTGTAGATGATCATTTTTGAGTGCATGCACACCATCCATTCCCGTTTCTTCGCTTGTGGTTATAAGCACTTCAAGTGGTGGGTGTTTTAAATCATCAGAATCTAATATCGCAAGTGCAAAGGCAACTGCAATCCCATCATCAGCGCCGAGTGTCGTATCATTTGCTCTTACAAAGTCACCTTCTACGATCAATTCGATTGGATCTTTTGTAAAGTCATGCTGACTTTTTTTCCCCTTTACACACACCATATCCATATGGCCTTGAAGAATAACCGCCTCTAATTTTTCATAACCCGCTGTGCCAGCTTTTTTAATAATGACATTTAATGCCTCATCTTGATAAACTTCTAAGTCTCTCTCTTTTGCAAAATCTACCAAAAAATCACTAACACCTTTCTCGTTGTACGAACATCTCGGTATTTGATTCAATTTGTGAAACCATTCAAAAACTTTTTGTGGTTGTAATTCTTTAACACTGTCCATAATTCACACTCCCTTTACCCTGTAGTTGTTAAAATAATCCAATTATTACTTTTATTATTTCAATGGACTTATTGCTGATCTTCAGGTTCTTCATCAGGCACTTTTGTTCTATCCATTGCAATATTCAAATAGGCAAATACGATCACAATTATTGGTGTCAGCCAACACAAAATTGCATAAGGCGCATACTCTATTACTGGGACTCCAAGGGTTGCAAATACAAACACAGCATTACTGTTCCATGGAATAAGAGGTGCTGTAAGTGTTCCGCCAGCCTCTAGTGCACTCGTCAGGTTTTTAAGCTTCAATTTATGATTTCTATAAGACTCTTCAAACATTTGACCTGGTATGATAACAGCAAGGTATTGATTCGCAGTGATAACATTTACAAAGATTGAAGTGCCTATGACTGTGGTTGTCAAACTTCCAACTGACTTGAGCAATCCTGACATTTTCAAAACTATACTATGCAGCATACCAGTATGGTTCATAATCCCACCTAATGACAGAGACACAAGTGCCAATATAACAACACTGTACATGCTCTCAAGTCCTCCTCGAGAAAACAACATATCCAGTTCTGAGTTAAGCGTTTCCATTTTTACACCAGTATGAATCATGTCAGAAAATTCACCTAAACTACCCCCTTGCAACATAATATATGCTGCCCCCCCTAGAATTACGCCAGCTATTAAACTTGGAATTGCAGGAATCTTCTTTGAAATCATAAGAATGACTGTTAACGGCGGTATAAACAACCATGGCGTCATGTTAAAATGTTGTTGAATATATTCGGTATACATAGATACATCTGAAGCATCACCACTTCCTGAAACCGTAAATCCAATGACAGTAAATGCCACTAGGGTTATAAACAAACTTGGCAAAGTTGTATATAGCATATTTTTTATATGATCAAACAGATTAACACCAAGTACAGAAGGTGTTAAATTAGTTGAATCGGACATAGGAGACATTTTATCCCCAAAAAAAGAACCTGATACTACAGCCCCAGCTGTCATAGCTGCTGGTATCCCCAAAGCTTCTCCTATACCAATTGCTGCTACACCAATTGTACCTATAGTGGACCATGAACTACCTGTAATAAGAGCCATTACACTGCAAAACAATAAAATCAGTGGTAAGAACCAACGAGCCACTAGGAATTTTAGGCCAAAGTACATTATAGCCGGAACAATTCCACTCGCTATCCAGACTCCGATTAGCATTCCAATTATAAGAAGAATAATCAGCGACGGAATCGTACGAGCAATTGCGTTTTTAAATCCTTCTTTGATTGTCTCCCATGAAGCACCATAAAAATAGGCACATAAACCAGCAGTAACACCACCTATAAATAGTGAAAAATGAGGTTGGGCATCTAGTACAAAAACTGAATACCCAAGAACTATAGCTGTAACAATTAAAGGAATAAGTGATAACCAAAATGGTGGTGTAGAAATATTTTCTTTTTTAGTGGAAACTTTTTTATTTATAATGATAAATCCTCCTTTTTCAAGATAAACTGCCAACAACACCTTCTTAATCAGTTTCTTATCGCCTTAAAGCCCGAAATTATATCATTTAATTCCTCAGTGATATTGTTTTGCCTCTCTCTTCTATATAAAAGTATTCTTTGCGTCATCTCCAATTTTTTCTTGATTCAATATATTGTCTCGGAACAAATCGTCTTCTCCGACATCTTTTCTTATATAAGCCTCTGCTTCATCAATTCTATCCAGCGGAACATTGTCCAGTACACCAGTTGTCACAGTTAGTAGAACGCCTATTTGCTCTGTAACTTCCATGGGAAGATGTTAACGCAATTGAACTGATGGTTTCATCATCAATATAGGATGCAATTTCCAGTATACGACATCAATTATGCTGCCTCTAATACTTTTTATGTAACCTTGATTTATATCCACGTAATATCATCCCCAATACAGATTATGTTCTTATATGGAGTCTTTACCCTTTTAAGAGCTCTATCAATCTAAGGCGGGGTAAAAACTAGTGTTTTTAGATATAAACCCCCTTGAATGCCGGATTTCTCAAGGGGGCTTCGGATTTTTTAATCATTATTTCTAAGATCACTTATTAATTGTTTCATTTCTGCAATTTCTTTTACTTGAGCTTCGATTATGTTATCCGCTAATTCTCTAACTCTTGGATCTGTAATATTTGCACGCTTGCTCGTTAAAATAGCAATAGAGTGATGTGGAATCATGCCTTCCATGTAGTCTATATCATCAATGGTTGTCTGATTTCTCATTAAATAAAATGAAGAGACAAATACCACAAAACTTAACCCTACAATAGCCATATTTATCTTTATATCTTTAAGCATATTCAACATAAATAAAAGCATGACTACTGCCATTACACAGGTTGATAGGATAGTCATATATAGCCGCATCTCACTAAAAAAAACATGATCTAGTTGATAAGTATTTAGGTACATTACCCCATACATTAAGATAGCCGCACTAAAAATCATTCCCAAAAACTTAATATAACTTTTTTTCATTTTATAGCCTCCTTTTTAAACAACTACCCATTTTTTAAAAAAACAAAAATAAACAAAGATACCTAAAACTCATTTAAACGACTTGGCATTGGGGATTAGTCTAAGGTTTTGAAACGCCTTGTAAACAAATTGTCCTCATCTAACAAACTCTGTATTGACTTAATGCCAAGTCTTCCCAGCAATTCAATGACATATGGGTTATCGACTGGAGTCATATATTCCGCTTTATTGCCATATTCTATAACATTGACTTTGGCTTCTTCCCTATCAATCAATGCTTTCGGCCCTCCTACACATCCCCCAACACAACCCATTCCTTCAATAAAATTTGATATAATTGTTCCGTCCAAGATATCCTTCAACATTATTTTGCATGCCTTAATCCCATCAGCATGCTGAGCCTTTAAAGGAATATCTCGCTCTGGGCTTAATCTCTCAAGTGTACTTTTAACAGCTTCACTTACACCTGACGTAATTGCGTAAGTTCTACCTGCTTTTGAGGAATGATCTCTCAAATCTTCACCTAATTCTACAGGGTTAATCCCAGCCGCTTCAAAAATATCCTTAACTTCTTCAAATGTCAGTACAAAGTCAACAGACTGCGTTATATCCGCTTCTCTAGATTCTGCTTTCTTAGCTATACAAGGACCGATAAATACTGTTATTTCTTCACACTTAGTTTTTTCCTCAGCAGAGCATGAGCATTTAGATAATCTAATAACTGGTGGTTGCTCTTGTGGGTTAAGCAAACAATCCAAATGATGTTTATCGTAGTCCATTCCAGAAGTGATTGTCTCAATTTCAGTATCAATTTTCTTGTAAATTCCGGCTTTCAATAATCTTTTATATAATGATACATACGATTGCATAGTTTACTCCTTTATGTCTGTCACTTGCTATTAAGCATTCCAAATGAGCTTTTGTTGCAATGCCTTTAATAAAAGTTCGACAATTACCGCAAGTAGTGTAACAGGAATTGCACCTTCTAATATTAAAACCATATCAAAAGTTCTTACACCATTTACAACTAAAACCCCTAGCCCCCCTGCTCCGACTGCTGCTGCTAAAGTTGTAGCACTAATATTTATAACAACTGCGGTTCTAATGCCTCCAAGAATTACATTTAAAGCTAAAGGTATTTTTACTTTAATATATATTTCAGCTTCTGTCATACCCATGCCCTTTGCCGCATCTATGATGTCCAGTGGCACCTCTTCAATGCCTATGACGACATTATAAATAATAGGCATTAAAGCATAAACGACAAGAGCTATTAGTGCACCTTTTATGCCATATCCTAAAATAGGCACTGCAAGAGCAAGTAGAGCAGGAGACGGAAAAGATTGTCCTAGACTGACTGTCTTTAAAAGCAATTCTTTAAATTCACGACCATAATTCGTAGTGACAAATACGCCTAAAACAGTTCCAAGTGCAACTGCAATGATACTTGATAATAAAACCATCCAGATATGTTCCATAAAATATACCGCCAATAACGTACGAGACCCTTCAGTGCTTTTAGAGCTAAAACATTTGTATAAAACAGCTTCAAAATCTTTAGAATATATAACGATAACTGTAAGTACAACAGCTAAAAAAGCTGCAACAAACAAACCTCTTTTATGCGTTTTCATTGATATCACTTCCTGCTATTTTCAAAATATTATCCCAAGATATACTTCCGTTGATAAGTGCGACTCTGTCTTTTCCAGTAGTCAACATATCGGTTAAGACATCTCTCAATGTCGCATTTTCATCCAGTGGTTCTTCATCTAAAGTTGTAGCTTCAGCATAATCTACGGCGGGTTTTCTTGAAAGGATTGTTAAAATACCGTCACCTTTAAAAAAACTTTTGACAAACGCATTCTTTGGATCGAGTACAATTTTTTCAGGTGAATCTACTTGTACGATTTCACCTTGATTCATTATACAAATTCTATCTGCTAACAGAAGTGCTTCATCTATATCGTGTGTTACAAATACGACTGTTTTTTTAAGCTTTCTTTGAATTTTTCTAAATTCTTTTTGAAGTCTCAATCTATTTATAGGATCAACAGCGCCAAACGGCTCATCCATAAGCAGAATATCTGGATTGGATGCAATTGCTCTGGCTACTCCAATTCTTTGTGCTTCACCTCCTGATAATTCAGATGGCTTTTTGTTTTTATATTTATCAGGCGTCAGTCCAACAAGCTCTAGCATTTCATCCACTCTTTTATCGATTCTATTTTCTTTCCACTTTAAAAGATGAGGCACTGTTGCAATATTCTTATTGACATTCATATGAGGAAACAATCCGATACTTTGGATGACATACCCAATTGTCTTTCTAAGGTCTTCTCCTTTTATGTTATCAATATTTTCACCTTCAATTTCTATTTCGCCACCATCTCTTGGAATCATTTTATTTATAAGCCGAAGTAGCGTTGACTTGCCACAGCCCGAAGGTCCAATAATTACCAAGAATTCTGCTTGATTTACTGTTAAGGAAAGCCTATTAACTGCAGTAAAATCACCATATTTTTTAGTCACATTATTTATTTTAATCATAGACAATCCTCCGCATAGTTTTTTCAATGGCTTTTAAAACATAATCGAGTAGTACTGTGAAGAATACTATAGGGAGAACACCCAATAAGATTAAGTCAGGCGAAGCTTCACCAAGGCCTAAAAATACAAAAGTACCCATTCCACCACCACCAACAAGACCTGCTAGAACCGCGCCTCCAATGGTTTGAATAAAGGCAATCCTTATTCCTGTAAATATCACCGGAAAAGCCAATGGCAATTCAATCCTCTTTAAAACTTGACTTTTACTCATGCCCATTCCCTTTGCAGCCTCAATAATATTTTTATCTACAGAGTAAAACCCTGTTAAAGTATTTCTACCTATTGGAAGAAGTGTATAAAGGGTAAGTGCAATATATGCAGGCGCCCAGCCAATGCCACTTACGCCAATTGCGTCAAAAAAAGGTAGCTTTCCAAGGCCTGAAAGTGGCACTAGTAAAATTCCAAATAGAGAAAGACTCGGTATTGTTTCAATGATACTAAGCGGAACCATAATTTTATCTTCAAGTTTCTTTTTGGAATAGGCAAAAAATCCTAATGGAACGGCTATTAAGGCACCTGTGATTACCGATCCAAAAGTGAGCATCGCATGTATTCTAAGATTGTTATAGAATTGGAGTTTTTTAATGTTATACTCCTTGATTAAAGATAAACCATCATAAGCGCCAGTAAACAAAAGGTAAAATAGAATTCCAAATATACTTAAAACGCCAATCCATTTAATGTATTTATAGGTCTTAATGCGCTGCGTATATGTAGAAAACAACATAAAGACACAATAGATCTGAACATAAAATCCTGAGGAAAAACTTATTCTTGAAGAGGGATTATCCACTGCATAGTCTCCTGTACTTGTCTGAAACCCCCAAAATAATGATATCACTAAAATTGATGTTAATAGAAATACAATTGTGTTTTTATGTTTCGTTTCGTATAAAGCCAAAGCCAATAAAATGACCCATACCACTAAAATTACGATTCCCAAAGCGCCAAGAAACTTGAAACTTGAATAGGCTACCCCATGTAAAATTCTGTTAGGTTTATTTTCAACCAATGTCATAAAAAGAAATGCTGCTGCTCCTAAAGAGGATAACAACAGCAAAGTCTTATCTTTAATTCTACTCATATAATCACCTATCTTGTTAATTTACTTTAAAATGCCTTCTTGTGTTAGATGTTCTTTAGCAACATCTTTTGGTGATAATCCTTCAACGATTACTTTTTTATTCATAATTTGTAGATTTTCAAGATTTAATGTTTTAAATACATTTTCAATAATATCTTTTATTTCTGGATACTTATTTAAAACCTCCGCTCTAACGATTACGGATGGTTCAAATACTGGTGGAATAGAAAGTGGATCATTCAATACAACTAAATTTAAGTCAGGCAGCGAGCCATCAGTACCATAGACAAGTGCGACATTTACGCCGTCCGTCCCGTTAGAAAGCGCACTTATTGTCTCAGCAGTATTGCCGTGAGGCAGCATTATAAGTTGGTCAGGTTTTAATTTAAATCCATAGCCTTCTTCCATACCCAAAAGCCCCATGTTTTTTTCTGCAAATAGCTGGCTCGTAATAAATTTAACGTCACCACCATTATTTACATAATTTGCAAAATCCTCTAATGATTTAAGATTGTTTTTCTCTGCAAATTCTTTTTTTACGGCTAACATTTCAGTGTTATTAGCCTTTGCAGGTTCCAACCAAATCAAACTATTGTTTGCTTCATCATAGCCCTTTATGGCATTATAGCCTTCAGTTGCATCTCCCCATATGCTTTCATCAAAGCCTTCTGAATAATATTGTCCGTTTCCAGTATAGTCAATTCCAATATCTAACTCATCTTGTAAAAGCGCATTTCTATGAACATCCGGTGTTCCAAATTGAACCTTGTCAGTCACCCTATATCCATTTTCTTCAAGAGCTAATAGAATCATATTGCCTAAAATGCCACCTTCAGTATCTACAAATGACCCTAAAATGAGTGGGTCATCGGGATTGATTGCTTTGGCTACATCATTTGAATCAGCTGGAGAACTACAAGCTGATAACAACGAAATTGCCAAAACTAAAACTAAACCCAATATATAAAGTTGTTTTTTCTTCATGTTAACCTCCATAGTGCAATAATTTTAATAGTCATATGACTTTTTTACCCTTTTAAGGTTTATTTAAACTTTGATTAAATAATAAGGATTCTCAATTTCCAAAATGGTGCCTGTCACCAAAAATGGATTAAGATGATGAAATTCGGGTAAATAGGTAACACGTGAGCTATAAACAAATAGATTTTTTCGTTTGTTTTCAACAGAACTTGAATACTTAAGGAGTACCTATTATGTTAAGTAAAGCTAAAAAACTCAAAAATTTTACTTTAAAATGTATTGACGGAGAAATAGGCAAAGTGAAAGATTTTTATTTTGATGATCAAGATTGGAACATAAGATACTTACGCGTTAATACTGGTAATTGGTTATTTGGCAGGCAAGTATTAGTTTCACCATTTTCAATCGCGTCTGTTAATTTTGAAGAAGAATACATTACCACTAATTTGACTAAAGATCAGATTGAAAATAGTCCGAATTTAGAAAGTGAAAAGCCTGTCTCGGAACAATTTCAGAAAGCATTCAATAACTATTATGCGTTCCCTTTGTATGCTGGAGGTATGAGGTATGCTGGAAATATGGGAAATCCAGGCGTTGGGACTATTTTGCCCATTAAACCTATAGAAACAAAGAACGATACATCCATGTTTAACTTTCAAGACGAAAATGGATGGGATCCACATTTACGTAGCATGGACAATGTAAACGGTTATGGCATTCAGGCAATAGAAGATGATTTCGGTCATGTCGCTGATTTTATAATTGATGTTGAAACTTGGAGTATTCATTATTTGGAAATTGATACATCTAATTGGCTTCCAGGGAAAAAAGTTCTTTTATCTCCAGAGTGGATTAGTCAAATCAACTGGGGTGAGTCACTCGTATTTGTGAATCTAAGCTCAGATCAAATAAAAAAATCTCCTGAATACACAGAAGATGCAAGCTTAGACCGTGACTATGAAACGCGTTTACATGAACATTACAATCAAAAAGGCTATTGGCTTGAATAATGAAACGCTAATATAAACTCAAAAGACCAATCACTCCCATGCGCAAGCGCTTGAAGTGATTGGTCTTTTTTTATCATTTTCTATTATGGATCAAATTCATGATCAATATAAACGATTGCTTTCTCTATCCGTTTATCCGTTACCTCTGCGACTTTAATAAGCAAGTGTTTGAATTTTATTTCACCAAGCTTACCTTTAGGCGGAACACGCCCAAATAGACTAATTAAAAATCCATTTAGCGTATCATAATCACCAACAGGGAGCTTTAAATCAAAATAGTCTTCAAAATCATCAAGGCTTATCATGGCACTTACTTCGAAAGCATTTTCATCAATTTGTTTGATTTCCTTGTCGGCTTCTTTATCATACTCGTCAAAAATGTTTCCAACTATTTCTTCAACAAGATCTTCTATGGTGACAATGCCCGCAGTACCACCATACTCATCTATTGCTATTGCAATATGTGTGTGTGTCATTTGTAGATCCATAAACAATTTATCGATTTTTTTCTGCATTGGAACATAAAGTGGTTTCCTGATAAATGATTGTAATTTGAACGCCTTCTCCACATCTAGAGAAATTAATGAAAGAAGGTCTTTGACATGTAAGATGCCGATAATATTATCAATACTTTCATCATAAACTGGAATTCTAGAGTACGGTTTTTCCTTAATAATATCAAGAAGATGATTTAATTCTATATTTGCAGGCACTCCAAAAACTTCCATTCTGTGTGTCATGATATCTTCTGCCGTTTTATTATTAAACTCAAAGACTTTATTGATCATTATTTTCTCGCGCTTATTAATAGCGCCTTTTTCTTCGCCAACATCGACCATCATTCTAATTTCTTCTTCAGTTACATCATCTTCCATTGAATATGGATCAATGCCAAACAACCTTATAATAAAGTTAGTCGAAGCCGTAAGGAGTTTAACAAATGGACTAGTAACTTTCGACAATACCGTTAAGGGTGTCACAACGAAAAATGCAATCCCCTCAAATTTTTTCATGGCGACGCGTTTGGGGACTAACTCACCCATTACTAAAGTAAAGTATGACAAAATTATGGTGATTACAATGACTGTAATGACTCTTAATAGAGATTCAGATCCAGGGAGATTAAGATCTTTTAGTACAGTTACAAGGGGGTCAGCAAATGTTTCTGCTGCAAAGGCACTCGCCAAAAAACCAGCTAAGGTTATGCCAATTTGAATGGTTGCCAGGAATCGGCTCGGCTCCCCTAACAGATTAGCTAACTGTTTCGCTTTTCTATTCCCCGCTTCAGCCATTATCTTTATTTTATTGTCATTTAATGAGATGAGTGCAATTTCTGATGCTGCGAAGAAAGCATTCACAGCGATTAATATAAATAGAAATAATATTTTAGTAACCAAAATTTTCCTCCACATCAAAAAAAAATTTAACGCCTAAAACGATGCCTGTCACTAACTATGTATTCATTACCCCTTTGAGAACTTATTAATCTAAGATCAGTTAAAAACAAGTATTTTTGAGCGCCTTGAATGAACTTCCAAAATAGTATCTGTCATCAACAGACTAAATTCAAAAGACCAATCACCTCAAGCTTTAACGCATGATTGTGATTGGTCTTTTAATTAGTTCCCGTTTACTTTTTGTTCCATTTTGTGCCATCATATGTCCAAATCTGTTTTTCTAACACGTTACCAGCCATATCTTTAACACCCTCAACGCGGACTTCATCTCCTGAAGTAAAACTGTCTTCTGATATTACAACTGCGATTTCTTGGTACTCTGCCTCATAAAAAGGTTCACGATATAATGTATTCACTGTGCTCACAAATTTGACAGTCTCGCCGTTTATACTTGTTTCATCTAAGCCACTGAGCGCATCAGTGACACCTAGATAGGCTTTATAGGGCTTAGTATAGGCTTTCATGTACCCAATGACAGGTGCGCTTATATCTTCACCTTTATGTTCATAAATAGACAGTGATAGGTTCTCAATCGCAAACTTTTTAACCCCTTTTAAGGTGGGACTCTCATAATCAAGTGAAGATGTATAGCCCTTTGTCTTTTCAGTTTTTTCAAATGCAACATTTAACACGCTGCCATTGAGTAATTTATAGGGCACTTCAATACGTATTTCCTCAGAACTTATAAAGGCCATTAAAAGCTTTGTTGTTTCATAGTCCGTTCCAAATAACTGATGCACACTTGCATAAGCACCTTTACCAACCAAGTTTTTTTTATCTTTGCTTTGAATAGCATTATTGGTCCAAAAATCGTATTGATCCCCTTCTGTCAGGTAATGTAGCTTAAGGTTTTCTACAGAAAATAGTGCGTCCGCTCCCTTTTTACCGTAGGTTGCCTCAGCGCCGTCTATAACAAAGACCCCTTGATGGCCGACAACTGTTCCAATCTGATTTTGAATGTTGAAACTCGTGCCTTCATCAACGCCTATACCTATTGTTTTCTGCGTATCCCTCATGGCGACGATTAATCGCCCAAGCCTGCCGCGTCGGTCAAAATGAGTGTCTAATAACACGTTGTCACTGACAATACCTATACCCGGCACTGCAAGATTATTATTAAGAAGCGTTGAAACCAGTTCATCCATTTCTGGAATCTGAGCTACGGTATAGACCTCCATGGCGTTATAGCTTAATGCTTCTTGCGAATAACCATAGCCATAAGCTACATCGCCCATAGCTGCCATCCCAGCACTGGTGCCAGCAACAACCCCACCATTTGCCACAATCCCATCTAATGCTTTTAGCATATCAGAGGGTGTACCATCTGGATTCAAAAGTGCTTTGACATGTTTGTATTGATCGCCGCCTTGAAGAAATGCACCTTGGCAACTGGCAAGAACAGATACCCAATATGGATTGTTTCTAATGTCTTGGGCATTATCTATCGCTAAAGGAATAAAGACCGGTTCAAATCCCATTTTCGCAAAGTTTTCTTCAAACGATCCAAGTTCAGGATCAGAGTAATAAAAATGATTATAGACGACATTGCTATCTACTCTCGAACTTGAAATGAGCGCTAGTCTAGGTACGCCACCACCTGCTGCTTCATACATGGCTTCAAATATTTTATTGTCCTTGGGATCTGAAGAGACTGTTCCTCCCCCAATTAATAGGATCGTCCCAAGTCCGTCATTGATTGGGCCTTTCGAAACAATTAAAGGGGCTTTTTCATCGATATAATTTTTAGATTTTGATAGGTCTAACATCCCTTTTTCTCCTAAGCTGACGACATAGGCTGTATAAACCCCTTCGCCAACACTGTCTCCACTTATCGTCAACATGTCATGATCTATAAATACATCATGACCCTCACCCTCAATTAAAACGCCTTTTTTCTCTTTAGCCATTTTCTTAAAATCCTTCATGGAAAAACCTATTAAAGCGTCTTTTAAGTCATACATAGATTTTTCAGATAGTCCGACAAAATGACCTACAAGACGTTCATCTACTCTTGGATCAAAAGACACTGAAAAGCCTTGAGGTTCTTCGATGACACGAACATTTTGAGCTGCTGGTTTTATATCCATAATTTCTTCAGCTTCAACAAGACCAACGACCCCTTGAGCCTTTATTGTTGCCACATAAAAGTGATAGGCTCCTGTTTCAAAGAGTTCACCCGCTAATAGCGTTTTCTGATTTTGATTAAAAGTATTCCCCTTTGCATCAGCCCAGTCAAACTGATCAATTAAATAGCCTCGATTATCACCCTCACTATCCGACAGTTTGAGAATCTCGTCTTTTGTCATCGCTGAAAGTTTTTTCCAAACCGCATCAAAACTCTGGTCATCATAAAGTAGTAGCCACCCTACAAAATCTTCTTGAACGGCTTTATAGCCCGTAGGCGGCAAAAATCCTAGTTGGACATCGCCAATATTTATACCTTTTGTGACGATATTAAGTGCTGTTACCGCTTCCCCGATACTTTGTCCAAGCGGTTGAATTTGTCCGGCCGGTTGGCCGTCTTCTTGCTGGCAACCACTTAGTACGATCAACATTAAAAATAGTGTTACAAACAATCTTTTCATTTTTATGACTCCCAACCCCACAACATTAAAATTCAAACCCTTTATAATCAGGGACTGTCGTTTTAAACTCATGATTGATTTCGTTTCTTAGCGTTTCATCCACAAAGATTCTATAAGTGAGTTCAGCCATCGCTTTTGACGCTTTAATAAGCATATCATCCGCCTGTGTATCAATCGCTGCCGCAGTGAACGCCAAGGTATGGCCATAAAGGTCATCTCCGATTTTTACATAGGGATGTATTGTCGGTATGCATAAAGACACATTGCCAATATCAGACGATCCCAATTTTATATTTTTATCGGGGTAAGAAACTGACTCGCCTAGTTCTTCCATAATCATTTTAAAATAGTCACCCATTACATGGTTAGGATAACGCTCAGCATAGGGTAGTTCAAAAGAATAGTTTGCTTTAGCACCCGTTAGAATCTCCGCAGATTTAACAACTCGAATGAGCTTTTCCTTAATTATTTTAAGGTCCATAAGCCGTAACCCTCTGATGAGAAATTCTCCTGACGCTTTATCGGGAATAATATTGGACGCATCGCCACCTTCGCGAATGATTCCATTTATGTTAATTCCCATAGGAAACTCGCCTTGTATGGCATCAATCCCATTGAATGTACAGATTAAAGCCTTAAGGGCATTGATACCGTTTTCCGGGGATGATGAATGTGCGTTTTTGCCTTCAAAGGCTACATGAAAAGCCACTAGGGCTGTACCCCCCCTATGCACCATGTTTGTTGAACTTGGATGCACCATCATCGCGTAATTCACGTCTTCGAAAATACCAAGCTTAAGAAGTTCTATCTTTCCGCCGCCACTTTCTTCTGCAGGCGTCCCAATAATGTGTAGTTCACCATCAAACGCCGGATTTGACAATAGTTGAGAAAAACCACTTGCAACACCACACGCCGCTGCAGCAATAATATTGTGTCCACAGGCATGGCCTATTTTAGGTAGCGCATCATATTCTGCTAAGATTGCTACGGTAACACCCTTTTCGGTCTTCTTTCCCAACTTGGCAACGAAAGCCGTTTCAAATTTTCCAATCCCTCTTTCAACTTGAAACCCTAATCCCTCAAGATAGTCACATAGTCGTTTTGATGCTTTAAATTCTTCAAAACCTAACTCTGGCATCCCATGGATATCATGGCTAATATTGATAATTTCAGTTTTATCGTGTTCGATTCTGTCTATGATTTGCTTATTCATTTTCCCTCCGAAGTACAAAGTGGCCGTCACTGACTTCTACGAGCTTTTCATCCCCCGTAAAAACGCCTTCATACCTTACAACAGTCTTGCCCTTTTCAGTTTTAGGATCTGGATGCGGTATTGAATTTAGTAAGCTCTTCGTATAGGCATGCTGTGGGTGATTAAATATATGATGGGCATAGCCCAGCTCAACCAATCTCCCCTTGTACAAAATGCCCACACGATCCGCCATAAATTTTACAATGGACAAATCATGTGCAATAAACATGTAAGTTGTGTTGTAATCTTCTTTCAGTTGATTCAGTAGATTAATAACCCCAGCTCTTATAGAAACATCTAGTGCAGAAATCGGTTCATCTGCAATCACAAATTTAGGTTCCATAACCAGCGCTCTAGCTATGCCGATGCGCTGCCTTTGACCCCCACTAAATTCATGCGGAAATCTACTGATAACATTTCTTGGGAGTTTCACAGCATCTAAAATGCCATTGAGCACATCTCGCTTCTCTACTAGCTCACTCTTAGAGTAATGCGCTCTCAATCCTTCTGAGATAATGTATTCGATTTTAGCCCGTTCATTTAACGAGGCCATAGGGTCCTGAAAAATCATTTGAATGTCTTTTTTTAAATTCTTACTCAAACCCTTTTTTAGACTTTTGCCTTCAAATATAATATCCCCACTTTTAATAGGGTTTTCACCAATGACGGTTCGACCTATGGTCGTTTTACCACTACCACTTTCACCAACTAAGGCAAACGTTTCCCCTTCATAAATATCAAAAGAGACATTGTTAACGGCTTTTATAGATCTTTTGCCCTTTTTAAATTCAACACTTAATTGATCAAAAGATAAAATCTTCTTTCTATCCTTGTGATAAAGTGCTACATTTTCATCTAACTGCTCATAATCATCGATGCATTTTAAAAACTCAATAGGTTCTCTCTTCGGTGCTCTTGGATCTAATGCCCACGTTTTAACACGATGTGTTTCTGTAAGCTCTACAAAAGGTGGTCTTTCAATAAAATCAATTTCTAGAGCCAATTCATTTCTATAGGCAAAAGGATCACCTATAATTTCTTCACTTAGATTTGGTGGGGTTCCTTTTAGTGTAAATAAATCTTCCCCTTTTTTACCAAGTTGCGGCAAGGACTTTAAAAGGGCTAAAGTATAAGGTGACTGCGCATTATAAAATATCTCTTCAACCGTACCAGATTCAACAATTTCACCTGCGTACATGACACTTACCCTGTCAGCTATATTGGCAACGACGCCTAAATCATGGGTAATAAAGATGATACTCATGCCGTATTTGTCTTTTAGATCTTTTAACAATTTCAAAATTTGAGCTTGTATGGTTACATCAAGTGCTGTCGTCGGCTCATCACAAATCAGAATCTCCGGTTTACATGCAATGGCATTTGCAATAACAACCCTCTGACGCATGCCGCCACTAAATTCAAATGGATATTGTTTGACCCTGACTTCAGGGTCCTCAATCCCAACATCTCGAAGTAACTTTAGTGCTTCTTTTTTAGCCTCTTGACGTCCGATTTTTTGATGCAGCATGATGACTTCAATCAGTTGATTGCCCACTTTTTTTAGTGGATTCAAGGAAGTCATCGGATCTTGAAAGACAAACGCCAATTTTTTTCCTCTAATGGCTAACCATTCTCTTTTGCCTATATCTACAAGGCTCTGTCCGTTCATAGAAACTGAGCCTTCCGTTATACGGCCATTCGCATCCAACATGCCTGCTATGGCTTTTGTAAAGACACTTTTGCCACTACCACTTTCCCCTACAATCGCGTGCACTTCATTTCTACTGAGTTCAAAATCCACGTTATTGATCACTTTAAGCGTCTTGCCTCTCAGTTCAAATGCAACGCTTAAATTTTTAATATCTAATATTTTATTCATAGTTTTTCGGCTCACTTACATCTGACAGTTTATTACCCAATAGATAGAATGACACCGTAATAAATGACAATATTATGGTTGGGTACATCAATTGAGACGGATACGCTTGGAATGAAGATATCCC
>JBBRVO010000013.1:0-39983 GCA_038246775.1 Peptostreptococcales bacterium
AATTAACCTAAGAATTGAACAAGATCCTCTTCTACTGTGCCGATGCCATTGATGCCAAACGTGTTAACGAGAACGTTTGCTACATTAGGTGACAAGAACGCTGGAAGTGTTGGTCCGAGCTTGATATTTTTTACGCCGAGTGATAAGAGGGCTAACAGTACAATGACTGCCTTTTGTTCATACCATGCGATGTTGTAAGAAATCGGAAGTTCATTGATATCGTTGAGCTCGAAGACTTCTTTGAGCTTAAGTGCGATAACTGCAAGTGAGTAAGAATCGTTACATTGACCTGCGTCAAGCACTCTTGGAATACCGCCGATATCGCCAAGGCCGAGTTTGTTGTATCTGTATTTTGCACAGCCAGCTGTCAAAATCACTGTATCTGATGGCAATTCTTTTGCAAAATCTGTGTAGTAATCTCTTGATTTCATACGGCCGTCACAACCCGCCATTACGAAGAATTGCTTGATTGCGCCAGTTTTTACTGCGTCAACCACTTTGTCCGCAAGAGCAAGTACTTGATTGTGTGCGAAACCGCCCACGATTGTACCCGTTTCGATCTCTGTAGGTGATGGCAATGTTTTCGCATGTGCAATCACTTCGCTGAAATCTTTTGCAGCGCCACTTACTCTATTAGGAAGGTGCTTGAAGCCTGGGAATCCTGAAGAACCCGTTGTATAAACTCTGTCTTTATAGCTTGTAAGTGGTGGCACAATACAGTTTGTCGTGAATACGATTGGTCCATTGAAAGACTCGAATTCCTCTTTTTGTTTCCACCATGCGTTACCGTAGTTGCCAGCAAAGTGATCGTACTTTTTGAATGCTGGGTAATAATGTGCTGGAAGCATTTCGCTATGTGTATAAACGTCTACGCCAGTGCCAGCTGTTTGAGCAAGAAGCTCTTCCATATCTTTAAGGTCATGACCGCTGATGAGGATCGCTGGGTTATTTCTAACGCCGATGTTAACTTCTGTGATTTCTGGATTGCCGTAAGCACTTGTATGTGCACTGTCTAGAAGTGCCATAACGTTGACGCCAAATGTACCCGTTTCAAGTGTCAATGCCACGAGTTCGTCAGCTGTTAAGCTCTCATTGATTGTAGCTAGCAATGCTTTTTCTATAAATGCGCTGATTGAATCATCTTTTTTACCTAAGTTCGCAGCGTGTTCTGCATAGGCCGCAACGCCTTTTAATCCGTAGATGATAAGTTCTCTAAGACTTCTTACATCTTCATTTTCTGTGGCAAGTACGCCGATTTGTGGCTCAACTGATTTTGCTTCGAACTCTGATCTTGCGCCAGTCCAAGTTGCTGATTCGTGATAAACTTTCGCTTCGAGTTTGCCTGCTGCTTCAAGAACCGCTTTAATGGCATCTCTCGTTGCCATCGCGCCTTCGATTTTTGTAGAAATCGCTTCAGGGTCAAAGTTTGCATTTGTAATGGTTGCAAATAATCCATCTAAGATAACTTGGTCTGCAATTTCAGTATTTAATCCCGCTTTTCTCGCTTGCTGATTAAACTCAGAAACACCTTTTAACGTATAGATGAGTAAATCTTGTAAATTTGCGACGTCATCTGTTTTACCACATACCCCGATTTTGTTGCAGCCTTTACCGCCGGCAGCTTCTTGACACTGATAACAAAACATGCTCATATTGATTCTCCTTATAGTATCGTATTTATTATTTCCTTGTTGAGGAAACTGAATGATTCCAATTTCACGCCGAAACAAATACTCTAGCGTTATTACTTTCTCATCTTAACTTAAATACAACTATTAGTCGGTAACATGTGTTACATTTTTATCAAAATAGGATCCTGTTGAATTAATGAAAATCCTATCAACTCTTGAAATGGGGAACGACTTATGAAAAATGATTTCACGATGATTTGCTTGGTCAAGTCCGAAGACCTCAACCACCACGGCACACTTGCATTTAATTACATACTTACAACCTCATAATCTGCGCCGCTGCAAACGCAGCACCAAATCCGTTGTCTATATTTACAACCGTGACACCGGATGCACAGCTATTCAACATGGTAAGCAGCGCGCTGAGTCCACCGAAACTCGCACCATAACCAATACTTGTGGGTACGGCAATCAAGGGTTTATCAACCAAACCACCGAGCACACTGGCAAGTGCTCCTTCCATACCAGCAACGACGATGACGACTTTCGCACCCCTTATGAGCTCTAGTTTAGAAAATAATCTGTGAATCCCTGCAACGCCCACATCTACGATTTTTTCCGCTCTAAATCCCAGTGCCGTAATCGTTTCAAAGGCTTCTTCAACGACTGGGAGATCCGATGTGCCCGCCGCAACAATGGCAACATACGCATCGGGTACGACGTGCGGCGTATTTGAAACCGATATGACGCGACCCAATTTGTTGTATTTGGCATTTTGGCAAACCTTTGATACGGCGTCATAAACAGCTTCCGATGCTCTGGTCGCAAGTATATTGGCGTTTCTTTCATTCATATGTGCCACGATGCCCACGATTTGTTCGATGGTCTTTCCCTCGCAGTAAATCACTTCTGGATGACCGGTGCGATGCGCACGGTGATGATCGATCATCGCATAACCAAGATCACCATATGGCAGTATTTCCAATTCTTTTGATGCACTTTGTACTGACATTTCACCACTTGCTACTTTTTCAAGTAGGGCTTCTATTTCACTTGATTTCACGATTAAACAACTCCTTTGTTAAAGCTTCCCATAGTGTAGCCTTCCAAATCCACCGTAACGTGTTCAAACCCTATACGCTTCAGTTCTACAGCAATTTCTGACATGATTGCCACATCAAAAATTTTGGGCAAATCATTTTTTTCTATCTCAATCCGCGCAATGCCATCGTGTTTTCTTACTCTAACCGCTCTTATCCCACGGCCGATCAAGTACGCTTCAGCCGCTTCGATCTTTCTCAGATCTTCCATATCTATCATCGTGCCGTAAGGCAGACGCGTCAAAAGACAGGCATAAGGCGGTTTGTCCCAAGTTTCAAGCGCTAATAGTCTTGACCATTGTCTGATTTCATCTTTTGTCACATCGCATTCGAGGAGTGGGCTTTTTATCCCCAGTTCGGAAAGCGCTCTCATCCCCGGTCTGTAATCCTTGGTATCGTCTGCATTTGAACCATCTACAACCGTTATAATCCCTATTTTTTCTGCATTTTCCTTAATCGTCGAGAACACCTTTAGTTTACATAGATAACAACGGTCTTTTGGGTTATTCGAGATTTCTTCCGGGATTCCCAGTTCGACAAACATATGCTTAATGCCGTATCGGTCTGATAAGTCTCTTGCCTCTTCTATTTCCCAGTTTGCGATATAAGGTGCATTGACCGTTATCGCAACGGCATTTCCGCCGAGTAAGTCACTTGCTACCTTTATCAGAAAGGTGCTGTCAACGCCGCCTGAAAATGCAACAGCAACTTCTTTATATGATTCAATTTTTGCACATAACCTCTCAAATTTTAAAAACTGTGTTCTTAACGCTTCCACTGTGCTGATTTCTGAAGTAAATGCCCCTGTTCTCATGTGATTTCCTTTCTATTTTATCTGACTCAATATGTCTTGATAAACGCGCTTAACTGGTAAGCCCGTTTCTAACGCAATTTTTTTAATCTGCTCGTACTCGGGTTTAACATTGACACATGCCTCTTCAAAATAGGCCATTTTAAGTGAAATCGGGCCATATGAGGTGTCTGCGATTTCATATTTTCGATGGATTTTGACCTTTTCAACCGGATACATACGCATGCCGATGGAAGTGGTTTCGCTAAACACGACCTTTTGTAACGCTTTGATATCTTTATGCTTCGCCAATATAGTCAATTTGATAGCTGGTCTGCCCTTTTTCATGATGATCGACGTCTTATAAACATCCAGTGCACCCAATTCAAAAAGTCTTTCCTCGGCATAGACAAGAAATTCAGAACTCATATCGTCAATATTGGTTTCAAGAATCCATTGTGCCTCGTCAGATTTAGTGTGTGAGTCGCTATTCATCTTGTCTGTCTCTATTATTTTAAATGCGCTCAATTCCACCAATAATACGCGCACTAGGTTTGGAATGTCGAGGTTTCTCGTGCCAAGCCCATACCCGATTTTTTCGATTTTGAACGCTTTCTCATCGGTAAATTCGGTGACGAAAGCCTTTAATAGTGCAGCGCCTGTCGGCGTGGTCTGTTCGAATTTCTTTACATCGCTTTTAATGGGCACACCGCGTAAAATCTCGGCTGTCGCAGGTGCTGGAATGGGCATCAAGCCGTGTGCACAACGCACAAAACCGCTACCAACTTCAACCGTTGACGCGAGTACCGTAGTGATATCAAGCAATTCCAGGCAAATTGCCGCACCGACGACATCGACTATAGAATCAATTGCGCCGACCTCATGAAAATGCACCTCTTCCACAGCTTTACCATGTATTTTGGCCTCTGCTTCAGCAATAATTTGAAAGACCTTTAAGCTGTCTTCTTTAACGCGTTTTGATAGTGTGCTCAACGCAATAATAGTCCTAATATCTTTAAAATCACGCAGTTTATCATGGCCGTGATGCGCATGCTTGTGATGTTCATGGTCGTGATGTTCATGGTCGTGATGTTCATGTTCATGGTCGTGAGGCGCATGGTCGTGATCATGGCCATGCACAACATGCTTATCAATGACGTCTATTTTAGTACCAAAAATGCCGTTTTTATCCGCACGTGACATCTTGAGTTCAAATTCAGCGTCAAGCCCTAGTTTGGAAAGTGTGCCACGCAGTAAATCGAAGTCGACACCAAGGTCAATCATGGCGCCAAGATTCATATCGCCACTGAGGCCAGCAAAACAGTCATAATATAAAGCTTTCATAGTATCCTCCCATTTAATCAATAGATGACTTTTTCCAAAATCAAACCTTTAGCGGGTGCTGTTTCCCCAGCAAGTTCTCTCGTATTACTTTGAAACACAGCCTCAATCGTCGTTTGGTCGCGTTTGCCAAATCCGATTTCAAGCAGTGTGCCCACCAAGATGCGGACCATATTATATAAAAAACCATCTCCTGTAAATTCGATTTTCAAGAGATTCTCTTCCTTGATAAAATTTATCGTCTCTATGGTTCTGACCGTTGATTTTTTAGTTTTATCCGTTGAGTACCCCTTAAAGTCGTGCTTACCGATGAACCTCCGCGAGGCTATTTTCATCGCTTCAATATCGAGCGATTTGCCCTCTAAATCCAATACAAAATGGCGTTCAAAAACAGGCGGATGATCAGCTAACCAGATCTGATAAACATAGGTTTTTTTCAGAGCGTTAAACCTAGCGTGGAAATTATCGTCGACGTGCGCCAATGAAGTTATTACGATATCTTCTGGAAGGTAATGGTTCATTTCGAAAACGAGTTCTTTACTCGGCATTTGACTTTGCGTCTTAAAACTGGCAACTTGATTTCTCGCATGAACCCCAGCATCTGTTCTACCTGAACCTTGAATTTCAATGGATTCATTTAATAGGCGCGTTAAAACGGTTTCGATCTTGCTCTGAATAGTGGCATCTGACGTCTTAAGTCGTTGCCAACCTTTGTAGCGCGACCCTTCATATTGTATTTCCATTTTATATGTTTTCATGTCATTCTCCAGTATTAACTTTAAATAAAATAAAAGCCGACGGCAATGTCAGCTTAAATGTTTCGATTCCCTAAATTATTATATCAAAAAACGGAGACTTTCGAAAGAGACAGTTACCTTGATGCAAATATATAATCTTCAATCGATCTTAAATACTCAATATCTTCATCAGCTAAACTCTTGTATAAATTTTGGCGATAATGGTGGCTCAAACTCTCTCTCGAGCTTATCCCTTTGACTTTGACATCCTCCCAATGGATTTTCTTTTTCTTATAATATAAATCTAAATCGACAATGCGTTCACTATTTTCCATATATTCAAGTGCCAAAAGAGTTTTTTTCACTTCTATCGGTTCAAGATAGGTATAAAGTGACAACTTATAGACGCCCGTCGTCGAGAAAAATCGACCGGTTTCTTCACTCCAGCCTTCTTTTAATACCATACCCGCACCAAGACAGTCCAGCGTATAAATCAATCGGTCGTAATGTGTTTTGTAATCTTCATATTTATCGCGTATATTTATGGTCAAATCATACCAATCTTTATTTTCTGAATTCCGGTTGATGTATTTGAGGGCATGGTGGTCGAGCATATTGATTGTCGTCGAGAAATGATCCGTCGTATAGACGGCTCTGGCATAAAATTCCGAAAACTCCAATTTCTTGTTGATATTGCCTTTAGTAAAAAATATTACCGTGCCATCGGAATGCATGTTGAGTATCGTCTTTGTCGGTTCGATGGTCGCTTTGAAATCCTCTGCGATATCTTCCACTGTTTTTTCAACACTGCCAATGACTTTCATGATGATGATTCTCGGTGCACGACGTACAAAAGTAATGAGGCTTGATCCATTTGAATTAAGTGCCTTCATCAAAAACGATTGGCAGCTTTCTTCAAGAATGACACAGCTTTCAATTTCAAAATGCGTAACGTTCTCTTTTGCATTCTTTGTGATATAAATTAGCGTTTGATGGTGCGTCATCACCGATACAATATCTTCAAATGTCTTCACAGTTTCTGGAATCTTAAAGTGATCAAAATGTGATATCAAAAAACTTCTAAATAACGTTTCATCCTTGGGTTCCACGATTAACATGCGAGGACCACTGCGTACAAAAGACATAATTGTCTGGCTCCTTTAATAAATAATTAAGCCCCAAAACAAAGGTTGTCCCTTGTGCTCTGGGGAATTCAGTGAATTCTATGCATCGATTCAAAAAAAAACGATTAACTATAGTGTAATCTTTTTTCTGGAAAAATCAAGGTCTTGTTGGCGATATCAACACTTTATTTTTACTATCCTACACTTCTCATTTTCAAATAAAGGTATATAATATAATTGTCTGAATAATTAAATTATTCACGGAGAAAGGAAGGTCTATATGTCAGATATTTTTAGTCTAGAGCATGCTGATGAGAAATTGAAAGCGCTAGATGCCTTTATCAAAGAACATGATGCACAAGAGGAAGCACTGATTTCAATTCTTCACAAGGCACAAGAGGTCTTTGGCTTTTTGCCAAGTGAGCTTCAACTTTATGTAGCGAGAAAACTGAATATACCTGCGGCAAAAGTCTATGGCGTTGTGAGTTTTTACTCGTACTTCACGCAAGAAAAACGCGGTGAAAATGTCATTAGCGTTTGCCTCGGTACGGCTTGCTTTGTAAAGGGTATCGAAAAAGTTATGCACGAATTTTCTGAACAACTCGGTATCAAATCGGGAGGGAATACACCAGATGGCTTATTCTCGCTAAAAGATGTGCGCTGTATCGGTGCTTGCGGTCTTGCCCCAGTGGTGATGATCAATGACAAGGTGTATGGTCATGTCAAACCTGGCGACGTGAGTAAAATTATCGCCGATTATAGAGCAGTAGAAGGGAGTGAGGCATAATGTCAGTCAAATCCTTAGAAGAACTTAAAAAAATTAGAGAAGATCATATTAAAAAAGTCAAATTGAGAGAATCCGGCGAATCAGAAGATCAAACGATAGAAATACTCGTCGGGATGGCAACCTGCGGTATTGCTGCAGGTAGTAGAGAGGTCATGAACGAACTCGTGACTCAAATCACTGAAAGTGGTATTGATCACATAAAAGTTGTACAGGTTGGGTGCATGGGGTATTGCCACAGTGAACCTACGGTTCAAGTCAATATGCCTGGTCATGAACCAACAATATATGGCAATGTCGATAAAGCATTTGTTGCTGATATTCTCAATAAGCACATTAAAAATGGCGAGATCTTAGATGATCACGTGCTTATTAAGACATATCACAGCGCTTTATAAGGAGGTCGGGGTATGACTACACAAAGAACGCATATTATGGTATGTGGCGGAACGGGTTGCGTATCGGCACAGAGCTTAGATATCGTCGAAAAATTTAAGAGTGAACTAATGACCGCCGGTTATGCTGAAGAAGTCTCCGTGATTAAGACGGGTTGCTTTGGTTTTTGTGGACAAGGTCCTATCGTCAAAATACATCCTGACAACGTTTTTTATGTTCAAGTTGGGCTACCGGACGTCTGGGAAATCGTCAATGAACATATCATCAAAGGGCGTGTCGTTGAACGCTTGCTATACAAAGAGCCCGATACAAATGAAATGTTATCAAGCCACCATGAAATGAATTTTTACAAAAAACAATACCGCATCGCCCTGCGCAATTGCGGTCTTATCAATCCGGAAGATATCAATGAGTATATCGCATTTAGCGGTTATGAGGCACTTGGACAAGCTATTTCAAACTCAACGCCTGAAAAAGTTATCGAAACAGTCAAAGCCAGCGGTTTACGTGGCCGTGGTGGTGGTGGCTTCTCAACAGGCCTCAAATGGGAGCTTACAAGAAAATCCATAGCCGATCAAAAATATATCATCTGTAATGCTGATGAAGGCGATCCAGGTGCATTTATGGACCGTTCTATCCTAGAAGGCGATCCGCACTCTGTGCTTGAAGCCATGGCTATAGCGGGTTATGCAATCGGCGCATCAGAAGGCATCATCTATATCAGAGCGGAATACCCACTTGCGATCAAGCGTCTTGAAGTGGCTATGGAACAGGCAAGTGACTTTGGCCTTTTAGGTAAAAATATTTTTGGATCAGATTTCAGTTTTGATATCAAAATCAAACTCGGTGCAGGCGCATTTGTCTGCGGTGAAGAAACAGCTCTGATCCATTCCGTTGAAGGAAAAAGAGGCGAGCCAACTAAAAAACCACCTTATCCAGCTGTTGAAGGCTATAATGGGAAACCGACGAGCGTCAACAATGTCGAGACATTGGCGAATGTTGCACCTATTTTACTAAAAGGTGCCGAATGGTTCAATTCTATAGGTACTGAAAAATCAAAAGGTACGAAAGTCTTTGCACTTGCTGGAAAAATTAACAATGTTGGACTCGTTGAAGTGCCAATGGGCACCACACTAAGAGAAATCATCTATGATATCGGCGGTGGCATCATCGATGGCAAAAAATTTAAAGCCGTTCAAACGGGTGGTCCTTCAGGCGGGGTTATCACAGTGGCCGATCTTGACACACCTATCGATTACGAGAGCCTTAAAAATATTGGTTCAATGATGGGATCCGGCGGTATGATCGTCATGGATGAAGATGACTGTATGGTCAACATTGCCAAGTTCTACTTGGAGTTCACTCAAGATGAATCTTGCGGCAAATGTACCCCATGTCGACTTGGAACAAAACGCATGTTTGAAATTCTCGATCGCATTACAAAAGGCGAAGGTACCATGGAAGATATCACCAAGCTACGTACTTTAGGCAAAAGTGTTAAAGAAAGTGCCCTTTGTGGCCTTGGACAAACTGCGCCAAATCCTGTTCTTAGCACACTTAACTATTTTTATGATGAATACCTCGCGCATATCAACGACAAACATTGTCCGGCTGGCGCATGTAAAGGACTTTCAAAATACAGCATCATCGAAGTGAACTGTATCGGTTGTACGGCGTGTGCGCGCGTATGTCCTGTAAATTGTATTTCAGGCGCACCAAAACAAAAACACGTCATCGATCAATCAAAGTGCATCTCATGTGGCGCATGCTACACGGCATGCAAATTCCAAGCCGTCATGAAACCGTAAAGGGGGTCTTCAAATGAAAATGATCAATATAAAAATCAACGACATGCCCTTACAAGTTCCAGAGGGCTCAACGATACTGGAAGCTTCAAAACTCGTCAGTCTAAAAATTCCAACGCTTTGCCATATGGACCTCAAAGGCTTTGGTATCGTAAACCAAAGTGCATCCTGTCGCGTATGTGTCGTCGAAGTTGAAGGCAGAGCACCACTTGCGCCATCATGCTCAGAACTTTGTACAGAAGGTATGGTCATCAGAACTGACAGCATCCGTGCCATTTCGGCACGTCGTACGGCAGTCGAGTTATTACTGTCCAACCATCCCTTCGAATGCCTCATATGTCCTAAAAACTTAGAGTGTGAACTTCAAGCACTCGCTCAAGAGCTAGGTATAAGAGAGATTAGATACTCAGGCGAAAAAATGGACCATCCAAAAGATGTATCTTCCTACGCACTGATAAAAGACCCAAATAAATGCGTCATGTGTAGGCGATGTGAAACCATGTGTAACGACGTTCAAACCTGCGGCATTCTTTCTGCCGTGAACCGTGGCTTCAATGTATTTGTTGGTCCTGCATTTAATCTCGATATGATCGATACGTCGTGTACGTACTGTGGTCAGTGTGTAGCGGTTTGTCCGACAGCGGCACTAACAGAAGTCAACAATACCCCTGCTGTTTGGGAAGCCATTGCAGATCCTAAAAAACATGTCGTTGTCCAAGTAGCACCTGCTGTTCGCGTCGCCATCGGCGAAATGTTTGGCATGGAACCTGGCACAATTTCTACGGGAAAACTTGTCAGTGCCCTTCGTGGACTTGATTTCGATGCCATATTCGACACCGATTTTGGTGCAGACCTCACAATCATGGAAGAGGCTTCTGAGCTTATCAATAGAATTCAAAATGGTGGCGTACTTCCAATGTTAACGAGCTGCTGTCCAGCTTGGGTAAACTTTTTTGAACATCAATTCCCCGATATGTTGGATATCCCCTCAACTTGTAAATCCCCTCAAATTATGTTAGGTGCTGTCATCAAGACCTATTATGCTGAAAAGATGCATTTAAAACCAGAAGATATTGTCGTCGTGTCCGTTATGCCTTGTCTCGCCAAAAAAGCTGAATCCGCTAGAACAGAACTTTCACATGATCATCATTTAAACGTCGACATCGTCATCACGACTAGAGAACTGGGTATGATGCTTAAAGAAGCTGGCATCAACTTCGCTGGACTCCCTGATAGTGAGTTTGATCACTTGCTTGGTGAAAGCACAGGTGCATCTGTCATTTTTGGTACAACTGGTGGCGTTATAGAAGCCGCTGTTAGAACTGCTTATGACTGGATCACTGGTGAAACACTTGAAAAAGTTGACTTCCAACAACTTCGCGGGCTTGAAGGCATACGTTCAGCTACAGTGAAAATAGGCGATTTGGACCTTAGAATTGGCATCGCTCATGGACTCGGCAATGCGAGAAAGTTGCTTGAAGATATTAGGGATGGTGTATCTCACTTCGATGCCATCGAAATCATGGCATGCCCAGGCGGCTGTATCGGTGGTGGTGGTCAACCTTATCATCATGGCGATATGGATATCATAAGGAAACGACAAGCGGCTATCTACCAAGAGGATAAAGGCAAAGTGCTTAGAAAGTCCCACGATAATCCGTACATCAAACAACTTTATGAAGAATTCTTAGAGAAACCAAACAGCAAAAAAGCACATCATTTGCTTCATACGCAATATACGCCTAAAGAAAGAATTTAATCACAAAAAACAGTTACTAAATCAAAGAAAACCCCCGGTCAACGCGCTGAGCAAGATAGTCAGCTTGTGGATTCGGGGGTTATTTTTGTTCAGGTAGGCATGTCATCAATGATGGTCTACTTTTCTCTTTTAATCTGGTTTAAAACGATACCGAAGGTGGCAATCAGCATGCTGGCAAAAAAACCGAACCCCAGTATCATAACTGAGAAGAAAAGTGCCCTCATATCTTTATTGAAATTTGCTAAAATCATAAAAAATGTCAAAAGACTCAATGTCGCAATAAAATGAATTTTGTGAATTAAGGCTGCTTTTGGGTGCCGCATACCGCTCATGACAATACCGGCGGTGCCGATCATAGGGAGCAGGATAATCAAATAGCCAAGGTAAATCAATTTAGAAATGAGCGGAAAACCATAGGCTTCACCGAGCAATGACACCGTTGGTGCGGCAAAGTGAATCCCTTGAACAATTTGAAGACCTGATAACTTCGTTTCGGATACGGCAAACATCTTAAAGTCTGGGTTGATAGAAAACCAAGGGATAAAAAAAGCTACAATGAGCAATAAACTTAAAACCATGTTGATGGTTTGTTTGTATTTATTAAGGCTTTGATAAAAATTCATACTATTCTCCTCGTAAAAATATTTTGTTGCTTTACCCAACTTATTATACCATCTTTTTTTAGATTTTAAATGCTTTGAAAATCTGATAAGATGTTACTAGAGAATTTACAAGAGGAGTTTGTCATGAATGAGACTATAAATACCCTGTTAGAAGCGTTAAAGAATTACGAGGAAGTCCTATGGATTAACCAAAAAAAACTGCCATTTGAAGCCGCGATCCAAAAGATATACCTTGAGCATCCACAAGTGCCAACACTTGAAGATATTAAAGATGCCGATCGACGCTTGAGGCGATTTGCACCCGTCTTTCAAATTCTATTTCCTGAAACAGTGCGTATACAAGGCATCATTGAATCCGAACTTAAGTCTATCGAAAAATTTCAAAAGGGCATCATCACATTTGTCGGAGGACGTACTTTAGGTGAGTGGTCCGTTAAACTTGACAGCCACCTCGATATTGCCGGGTCTATCAAAGCGCGCGGGGGTGTTTACGAAGTTATCAAATTTGCAGAACAGCTTGCTCTTGAATCTGAACTCATTGGTGCCGAGACTTCCTACGAAGTCTTGACAGAAGCGACTGCTAAATCACTTTTTTCGAAGTACACTATCGTTGTAGGCTCGACTGGTAACCTTGGTCTCAGCATAGGGATTGTTGGAACTGCACTTGGCTTCAATGTTACTGTTCACATGTCCCATGATGCTAAACCATGGAAAATAAATATGCTCCGTGAGAAAGGTGCCAATGTCATCCTACACGAAGCAGACTACTCCGTGGCAGTCGCTGAAGGCAGATTAAGTACAGAAAGCGATCCATACAGTTACTTCATCGATGATGAAAATTCGATCGGTTTGTTTACAGGGTATGCCGTTGCCGCACTGCGCCTAAAAGAACAGTTGGATCAATCCGGTAGAACCGTCGATTCAGACCATCCATTGTTCGTCTATCTCCCTTGTGGTGTCGGCGGCGCGCCAGGCGGTATCGCATTTGGACTCAAGCTCATCTTTAAAGATGCAGTGAAAATATTCTTTGCTGAACCGACGCATGCGCCTTGTATGCTCCTTGGTATGGCGACAGAAAAATATGACGCAATCAGCGTTGGCGACCTAGGTATCGATAACATCACAGATGCTGACGGCCTTGCCGTTGGAAGGGCATCCGGGTTTGTCGGCCAAGTCATCACGCCACTTATAGATGGTATCTATACGATTTCAGACGACAGAATGTATTGGCTACTCTATATGTTATCCCTTTCAGACGGTATCAAACTCGAGCCGTCAGCACTGGCAGGTTTTGCAGGCCCTATATGGCTTTTCTATAAAAGTGAAGGTTTTGCTTATTTACAATCAAATGGATTACTTGAAAAAATGAAAGATGCGATGCATATCTCTTGGGCAACAGGCGGTGGCCTCGTCCCCGAAGACGTCATGAAGACCTTCATTGAAAAAGGCAAATCCATTAAAATTGAGTTTTAAGTCACAGCTATTTCTCAAAAGAGTCACTCAAAAAACAAGGACTTCATCCCTGCTCAGCGTTCATTTTTCAGAATGCACTTGAGCTTGGTTGAAGTCCTTTTGTAGAGTAAGTACCCTTTGTCAATCAATAAGATGCACGGTCTCTTTAATCAATCGTCTTTGATCAATCGTCTGTGATCAAACTTCCACTTTAATCTTGACCTTATCATTTTCCATAACGGCCTTGAGCAAGTTGCCTTCTTTGATGAGCTTGCGAATGTAAAGCTCTGCAATTTCATCCTCAATCAATTTCTGGATCGTTCTTCTTAGCGGTCTTGCACCATATTTCTCATCGAAGCCTTGAGAAAGGATGAGCGCTTTGACTTCATCTGAAACTTCAAGTGTCATTTTTTTATCTTTCACTTCGCCGGATACTTCTTTTAATTGTAGTTCGATGATTTGCTTGAGTTCGTTTTCAAGCAGTGCTTTAAAGACGACGATATCGTCGATTCTGTTCAAGAACTCAGGCCTAAAAGTCTCTCTGAGCAATTCCCTGATCTTATTGTCGATTTTGAGATCAGATTCACTGCCAAAACCGATGCCTGTGGATTTGAGATTTGTACCGACATTGGACGTCATGATAATCACCGTGTTTTCAAAAAATACCGTTCGACCTTGCCCATCTGTCAATCGGCCATCCTCTAAAATCTGCAGTAAAATATTGAAAATATCGCTGTGTGCTTTTTCAATCTCATCAAGCAGTATCACGGCATAAGGTTTTCTACGGACTTTCTCGGTCAATTGGCCACCTTGTTCATAACCGACGTATCCTGGAGGTGCACCAATCAATTTGGAAACCGTGTGTTTCTCCATATATTCGGACATGTCCACGCGAATGATAGCCTCTTCAGTGCCAAATAACTCTTCTGCAAGGGCTTTTGCGAGCTCTGTCTTACCAACGCCCGTTGGCCCAACAAAGATAAATGATGCGGGTTTGCGTTTTTTTCTAAACCCTGAACGATTGCGTCTTACAGCTTTTGAGATAGCTTCAATGGCAGTCTGTTGTCCGATGACGCGCTTATGCAATCTATTTTCAAGTGCTATGAGTTTCTCTGCCTCTTCTTCAGTGATGCGTTTCACAGGAATCTTAGTCCATGCCTCAATGACATATGCCACATCTTCAACGGTTAATAGAACATGTCCACTTGAAATTTCAAGCTTTTCAATCTTTTCACTCAATCTCAAAGATTCAGCCCTGAGTTCTGCCGACTTTTCAAAATCCTGAGCTTCCGTTGCTTCTGCACGAAGTCCTTCGATCTTTTGAAGTTCTTCCTCTAGCGCTTTCACTTCGACGAGCCCGTGATTCTTAAGATTCGCTCTTGAACCTGCTTCGTCAATGACATCGATGGCCTTATCAGGTAAGAACCGATCCGTAATATACCTTGCAGACATTTTAACGGCTGCCTCAATGATTTCTTCTTCTATAATCACTTTATGAAACGCTTCATAATAATCTTTTATGCCCATCAAAATTTCGATGCTGTCTTCTACGCTTGGTTCATCGATGATAACAGGTTGAAAGCGTCTTTCAAGTGCCGCATCTTTTTCGATATGCTGACGGTACTCATCCAGTGTGGTCGCCCCAATGATCTGAACTTCACCTCTTGCCAGTGCAGGCTTTAGTATGTTCGCGGCATTCATGACGCCACCATGTACTTCGCCAGCGCCCATGATGTTGTGTACTTCGTCAATAACCAAGATGATATTGCCATGTTTGGTCGCTTCGTTGATAATTGCTTTCATGCGCCCTTCAAATTGGCCTCTAAACTGTGTGCCAGCCACAATAGCCGTCATGTCTAACAAGTATATTTCTGTATCAAGCAGCTTTTCTGGAACTTGTTTCGCCACGATTCTAACGGCCAATCCTTCTGCGATGGCCGTCTTACCCACACCAGGTTCGCCCAGTAAAAGTGGGTTGTTTTTATTTCTTCGATTCAAGATCTGGACTACTCGGTCGATTTCTCGATTTCTACCAATGATTCGGTCAATTTCTCCCTTTTGTGCTTTTTCTATGAGATTTGCGCCGTATTTACTCAACGTTTTAAGTTTTAGTTTTTTATGTTTCTTTTTGTCTGGATTATGGCTTTGATCATATGCGTCATCATCGGAATCGTCCTCATCTTCAAGCGCATAGTCATCCTCAAGGCTTTCATCCTCATAGGCATCCACATCGGCATCCTCGTCATCCTCGTCATTCTCACCATACGACTCTTGATCAAAATTCATAAGATGCATGAGTGGGTTGTCTTCATCACCCGATGCCTTGTCAAAAAGCTTGTTCATTTGTTTGGACAAATTATCCATTTCTTCAGGGCTTAAGTTGATTTGATTCATTATTTCATCCATGACAGGATACCCTTTTTTTTGCGCGCATTCAAGGCATAAATCGACGTACTCCGTCTTTCCATTCTCAATCTTGGCGGTCCGCATCATAGCTACATTTTTTTTACATTCTGAACATTTTTTCATCTGTCACACTCACCTTAATTATTGTAATAAAAAGACTAGGTTACACCTTAACACCTACCATTATAACCCAATCGTTCTAATAAATAATACACAAATTGTTAAATTTTTTATGAATAAAAGCCAAGTCGTTGTAATATTTAGTCAAATTGTTTAAACTGAAATAGAAAGACACCTACGTCTTAGGAGGGCATTATGGATCAAAACTTAAAAAAAGTCACTACCGAAAAAGTAAACCGCATCCTCACCAACCTTGAAAAAAACAATATGAATGGCTACTTTGTACCTGATGTTGATGCCCTTAAAGCGCTAGTTCAAACGCTAGTACCCAAAAAATCGTCGATTGCCGTCGGTGGGTCACAAACGCTTTCTGAAACCGGCATGCTCGATTGGATTCGCACTAACGATTATCATTTTTATGACCGTTATGCACCTGGTTTAACGCCGCAAGAGATTCAAGCAATTCACAGACAAGCTTTTTCAGTAGATGCCTATTTTATGAGCGCCAACGCCATCACTGAAAATGGAGAACTCTATAACGTGGACGGCTCAGGCAATCGCGTTGCTGCCCTTGCATTTGGTCCAGAGAAAGTCATCGTCATTGCCGGCATCAATAAAATCGTAAAAGACCTCGACGCAGCCGTTACGAGAAACCGTGAGGTCAGTGCCCCTGCTAACAGTGTCCGTCTAAACATGGGGACACCATGTACATTTACCGGTAGTTGCTCAGACTGTAAAAGTGCTGGTAGAATTTGCTGCACGTATTCAATTGTGGCACACCAACGCGACAAAACGCGCGTCCACGTCATCTTGATCGACGGCAATTACGGGTATTAAGTTGACGCATTAAATGAACGCATTAAAAAAGCTCTTACACAGTGATAGACAATCATCTGGTAAGAGCTCTATTTATTTTGTCATAACTATAAGCCGTTTTTTAAATCTTCCGATTTCATAACGCGTTCTACGATCACGCAATCGCCTTCCCAGTAAAGGATCATCGCCATAGGTCCCGTTACAAGCAAGCAAGCTTCATCGGAATCCGTGTTGATTCGATCTAGATTTTCCGCTACCGCTTTAAAAATTGCCTCTTCAGAAAAGGGCAAATCTTCAGTTTGCTCAATTTGAACTTTCAAAATATTCTCAGTCATATTTCCTCCTCAAACCTCATGTCTACATTTTACATCAAATTTTGTCCATTGAATAGTCGCTGTTCCTATGTTTTGAATATTTTTTGACTTTCTTATAGTCAATAGCTTTGATAAAAGCAAGTGCAAATACACACATGATAGCTGTGACGAGAATAGATTTTCTAAGAATGAGAAAATGAAAAAGTGCCAAAACACCACATATGGCCATAAAGCCAAAAGTCATCACAAGATTTTTATTGCCTGTGGTACCAAAAGGTTTAGAGAATGGAAGTTCCACTGGAAATAAATTCACTCGGATAGTGAGCAGCAATAAGCTGACTATGTTGATGAATACGAGTCCTGGTATCGCAGTCGTGCCACAGAGAAAGCCATATAATACGCTCAAAACCAACATGGCAGGCAAAACATATTTTATATAATAGGCTTTCATGGCCCCTTTCAAAATAACGTGTTTGTTGTCAATAGGAAAGCTGTCATAAATAAAAGCAGCTTCATAGTGCTCGCTGAACTGAAGAAACTCGAAGTTTGTAATGAAAAAGATCATGGCAAGATAAAGCGAAAGGTAGACGAAGGATCCATTCATACTTTGAATCCCCTCAATAAGGCTACCTTTATCCTGCAAAAACGGCAAAATGATGATAAATGGGAAAATAAAACTCATCGTATGATTCGGATAGATCACAAGTTTTAGACGCCTGTCTCGACTTAGGTTGTAATCTGTAAAGCGTATAAAGGCACGCTCAACATGATCTTTTGAAATAGACTGATAGATCCGTTCTTTTAAACGTGCACCGATCGTATGCTTGTCGACAAATACGCCATCCTCTATTTGCAGCTTTGATAGATAGCTTTCGAATTTAGGCATGACCGTCTTGATCAAAAAAGCACCTAAAATGATTGGCACTATAATACTCAGCATGGCCATCGCCACAAAATGAGCTGAAAAATCTTGCTCGACAATCACTTTGAACAGTCCGCCAAACCAGGCAGGTGGCAATAAATATGTCCACCACTTGATATCAATATTTAGCGTCATCGTTGCCTCAGCAAATTCAAACACGCGGCCCATGAGCTGATACGCGATGATGGTTACAACGGATAAGACAATTTGGAAGGCATTGATAATATCTTTTAGTTTTTCGCCGTTGAAACGGTTTAATAACACACTATATAAGATTGTGGTCAGAAAGATGATGAAAAAGCATAAAAAGACCATCATGACCATATAACTGACTAAAAAGAGCGCTCCATGTTTCACAACGCCTATGGCGATACTGGCCAAGTTAAGTGCCAAAAATAGCAAAATCATATAGTACGCAATGTGGAGGATTCGCGCCGCATTCATCGTCTTATTGTCCACGGGTTTCGTCATGATGATATTCTTATCGCGTACGTCCAGTAAAACACTAGAAAAATCTGAAATCATATACATAACCATGAAAAAGAAATCCATGGACACGATCGTCGTCACTTTAAAAAACAGGTCAAGGGGTAAGAACATGACAAATCCAAGAAATAATCCTACAAAAACCTGCATCAACAAGTTTGCTTTCATCCCTTGGAGCTTTCCAGTACGCGTGTCCACTGACATAGACATATTTGAAGCGGTTTTTCGGTCATCCAAAGTTAACTTAAGTTTTAAAATAGTTACCAATGTGTCAAAATCAATCCCTGATTTTCTGAATACCCACTTGAATTTAGAAATAATCTTGATCAGCACAAATTCTGTATCCATAATCAGCCCTCCACGACGCGCACAAATTCAGTGGCAATTTCATCGTGCTTGCTAAATCCCGTCAGTTGGTTAAAAATCTCTTGAAGTGTGCCTTCATTACTCGATTGTTTCAACGCTTCAAAATTTCCATCCGCCACTATAACACCGTCATTTAAAACGACAATCCTATCGCTGATAACTTCAACCACTTCCATAATATGCGAGGAATAGAAGATAGTCTTGCCATGCTCCGCGAGTTTTTTCATCACTTCTTTAAAAACCATAACACTATTTGCGTCAAGCCCTGTGATTGGCTCGTCAAAGAATAGAATATCCGGGTTGTGAATCAAACTTGCGATGATCATCAACTTCTGTTTCATCCCTTTTGAATAAGAAGCAATCCGATTGTAAAGCGCTTCTTTGATTCCAAACAGCTCAAAGAGCTGATCTGTTTTCTCTTTAACGGTTTCCCTTTCGAGTTTATATAGTTCACCCACAAAGGACAAGTATTCAAACCCCGATAAACTCTCATAGATTGTTGCTATTTCTGGCACGTAACCTATATGATGCTTGTACGTCACTGGGTTATTTTTGATATCCTCTCCAAATATTTCGACGGTTCCTTCATACTGATCTATCAAACCAAGCATAATTTTCACAGTTGTACTCTTGCCTGCACCATTGGGTCCTATGTAACCGATAATTTGTCCTGGTAAGACCTCTAAATTCACGCCTTTCAGTACGTAAGCGTCGTCTTCTTTATATCTCATTTTTAAATCCTTCAATCTAATCACGTGATTCATAAATCCCCCTAATCAATCGTTTTGTTTCGCCTTATAGTGAACTGACCTTTGTATATTGATCACTGATTACTCACTTAGTTTATCATCAAAATCATAAATGAAATGGTGCATTAGATTAAAAAACACTTAAATTTAACTGCAATAAAAAAACCCTTGAACGCCTATCAACGGATAGTCACCCAAGGGAATTCATTATGCAACACTTATTTTTTGAAGATACCAAGTGGTTTTCCCACTGGAAGGAACGTTCTACCAAATGTGTGATTGAGTACATTTGCAGCCGAGCCGTAGAAACCAACCATTGCGATGGCAAGTTCACTCCATGCTGCCAATGTATGGCCAGCTTCGATGCCCCAGATAACAGACATTGATAATCCGATAAATAATAAATCGATAAGGACGAATATAATCATAAGCACTTTATTTGTTTCAAGGGATGCGAGCGTCATGAACAAAGAGAAGATCAAGTAGCCTAAGAACGCAAAACCAAGTTGTGTAATGTCTGCATTTTTTGCCATTGCTTCACCGAAGACACCATTGCTAATCATCCAAGTCATGGCTACGCCTAACCAGAAAAATGCATATGCGCCAAAAGCGGTAGCGCCAAATACATTGCCTTTTTTAGCGTCATTGATACACGCATAAATTTGAGTACACGCACCTAAGAATATTGCCCAAGGTACGAGTAATGACGTGCCTTCAGTCCAACCGAGTTTTTGAGTTGATGCAACAAAGGTAATCATCGCAAGACCGAAAAGGCCTAGGGCAGACGGGTCTGCCGTATAAATTTTTCTTTCATTTTGATCCACTAATAAATCCTCCCACTGATAAATCTTTCACTATTTTTATAGTTCAACATAGATTATCATAAAAAATAATCTGAATCAAGCAAAATCATAGTAAAAAAAAGGTCATATTACCCTTAACTGAGGGTATAATATTCTGAAAGATAAAATCATGGAGGTTTATATGAACATTGCAGCATTTTTAGATATTGACGGGACATTATACCGCAATTCATTGATGATAGAACACTTTAAAAAAATGGTGAAATATGAGATCGTCGATCCGGGTCTTTGGCACTCGAGCCTAAAAACACCTTTCGACGAATGGCGCAAACGCGTGGGCGAATACGATCACTATATGCTTGAGCTCGTTCAGATCTATTATGAGGTTCTTAAAGGCAGACGCGCGGCAGATCTGGAGTTCATCACCAATCAAGTCATTGCACTCAATGGCGATATTGTCTACAAATACACGCGCAGCAGAATATTATGGCATCAACTTCAAGGACATAAGGTCTTCTTCATCTCGGGAAGCCCAGAGTTTCTCGTCTCGAAAATGGCTGAAAAATACAACATCGACGGCTATAAAGGCACGGGGTACATCGTCGATTTCGAAGGCAAGTTCACTGGCGGTGTCATTCCAATGTGGGATTCAGAAAGTAAAAATAACGCCATCGATGAATTTGTAAAAGAATACGATATAGACCTTTCAAAAAGCTATGCTTACGGTGATACCAACGGCGATTTTTCTATGCTCAGCAGAGTTGGACATCCTGTGGCAATCAATCCAGCTAAGGAATTGTTACTCAATATCAAAGCCACTCCCGAACTAGTGGAAAAAGCTGTGATCATCATCGAACGCAAGGACCTCATTTATGAGCTTGACGCTAGTGTTAAGATCATCAGCGAGGATCAATTAACTCTATAAACAAAAAAAGTGTGAACCGTCGCAACCATGCGTCGATTCACACTTTTATTATTAACCCTTTGGATGTTTCAGCGTTACTTCATAGACATCCTCGCGCGTGTGTTTTAGTAGCGGTAATTGATCGCGAATCTGTTTGACTTCCGTAAAATCGATATCACCAAGAAGGTAACCTTCTGAATCGTCTAGTCTTCCTACGATATCTCCCCATGGGTCGACAACAATGGAATTTCCATATGAAATGTAAGCAAGCGAATAATCCCTAGCAGGCGCACAGCCCACCGTAAACACTTGATTATCGACGGCGCGCATCCTAAATAGAAGTTCCCAGTGCGCTGGTCCTGTGTTCATATTGAAGGCAGCCGGATAAATAATCATCCTTGCCCCTTGATCAACCATAATCCTAGCTAGCTCTGGAAATCTGATGTCATAACATATGGCGACGCCAATTTTACCGTATTCGGTATCAATCACCGTAGGTGAATCCCCCGCATGTAGCGCTTCGGATTCGTTAAAATACTGACCGTTTTCGATATTGATATCAAGTAGATGAATTTTTCTATGTTTGCCGATTTGTTCACCCTCTGGATTGAATATGAACGATGTGTTATAGACATTGGCCCCATCAATTTCCGGAATAGAACCAGATATCACGTATATTTTCTTTTCCTTAGCCACTTGACTTAACTTTTGCCAAGTTTCACCGCCTTCCGGTTCCGCATAGCTTGAAAAGCGATGCGTCTCATAGGGACAATTGAACATTTCGGGTAGGACAACCATATTGGCGCCTTGATCTGCTAAGAATACGATGTTATCAATGGCCTTTTTTACGGAAAGGGCCTTATCACGATGCGTCATCATTTGAACCAGCCCTAGTTTTAATTTATCCTTCACTTTCTATCACCTCTTTATAAATTGCCTTTGAAAGTCTCAAGATATCAGCCTCAGCCTCAATGCGTTCATTCAATGGGTTTTGGTCAGTTTCACTGTATTTAATGTGTTCTGTCAGCGGCATGCGCAAATTGTTGAAGATGAGCTTGAGCGTAATCTCCGTTCCAATAAATTGATTGGGATAATGGTTTGCCCCACTGACGGAAACAATATAACCCTTCTTGCCACAAATGTCAAGTGCGTCGACAAATGGCTTGTTATGCGTAAAATCGCAATGGAAAATCATTTGACATCGGTCAACCAACGTCTTGAGCCTACTTGTGACGCCGTTGAAATAAACAGGGGTCGCAATGATCATAATATCGGCCTCTTTAAGTGTTTGATAGACCTGAGTCATGTCGTCATCAAAGACGCATCGTCCCCAGTTATTTTTGCAATAACTACAATCAATACACGGCGTAATCGCCATTTTACCGACATCAATTACGGTGCTCAATATACCCATTTCGGACAGTTTCTCTGTCATTTTATGGACCCAATAGGCTGTATTCCCATTTGAACGATGGCTACCCATCACTAAAACCACATTTTTTTTCATTATGATTTACTTCCTATCATTGGTCATATTGACCAATTCTTTGATTTGTATACATAGCTCAGGGGCACCTGCAACGAGGTTGTACATGCCATTATTGATGTCGTAGGTACATTGACCACCCGCCTCGGTAATCATGAGTGCACCCGCGGCCATATCCCACCACCCCAATCTCAATTCCCAGTAGGCATCATATACGCCGGAAGCGACTAAACACAGGTCATAAGCGGCAGCACCAAGGCGTCTCAGTCCTTTAACTTTTGGAATGATACTTGCAGCATTCTCTGAATTGTTGTTGGCTGCAGTCGCTCTATCATAGGGAAACCCAGTTGCCACTACAGATTCCTTCAATATTTTTTTGTTTGAAGCTTTCAAAAGCGTCTCGCCCCGATAAGCCCCTTTGCCGCGCTCTGCACAATAAATCTCGTCGAGCATTGGCACATAGACGACGCCAAATTCAGGCTGACCGGCTTTCCACCTTGCGATTGATACGGCAAATATTGGATGCCCAATAGAATAATTCGTTGTCCCGTCAAGAGGGTCTATGATCCAAGTATAATCCGAAAGCGCTTCATTGGGCTGATAGCCTCTTTCTTCAGAAAGTATTGCATCATTTGGAAAAAGCTGGCGCAATCCTTCTACAATGAGGTGATCGCAAGCCATATCCACTTCCGTGAGCATGTCTACGTCTGTGCTCTTCGTCGTTATTTTAAAATCATCTGTTCTGAAATAAGATTTTTGTAACGCGCCCGCTTCTTTTGCAAGCGCGATGACCGCTTCGTACTTAGTATCTATCATTTTCATACGCTCATCCCATCTATTAAGTCCAGCTTATCCTACATAACTATCTTAAGTATCCTAATCTAATCATCAAGTAAGCTTTACTAATCTTCTAAATTTGTTTTACCCGTTTTATGTTCTATTTCTATGGCAATCATCGCCGTTTTCATGAAGTCGGTACCTACATATTGGAGCCCACCCACTACAAAATCAGGTGCGTACTTGTAGATAAATTCTTTTAAAAGCTCAATTTTTTCTTCAGGATCGTTAATTAGACGCGCTTTTCCGAAACAAACAACACTTTCAAAATCACTTGAAAAACGCTTTGCGACAATCGCATGTCTGCCTACAATCGTAAAAGAAACTTTTTCATAGGCTGCGATGGCGTCCAGTTTAGCGCCTTCAAGTGCGCAGTGGATATAAATATGGGTATCGTCTGATATGTAGTTGACGGGCACCGCATAAGGGTATCCATTGGTATCAAGCACTGCCAATTCCCCGTATTCAGCATTTTTTATAAGTGCATTTACGCGATCTGGAGCCATCGCTTTTTTATCCCTACGCATCGGTCTAAACATCTCATACCTCCTAATAATTTAAAATTCGAAGTTCATTGGGTTAGCCTCGGCTTTCCTATTAAACTATACACTGATTTGACTTTCTTGTGAACGCCATTTTTTAACAAATTGTAAGGCACTGAAAAATATGTTTAGACAGGTCCCAATTAGGTTACCTATATAAAGAAGTGTAAACAATATGGAGGTTCAATATGAGAGAACAAATAACAATGGGTGGTAATCCCGTTAAATTAATGGGTGATGCAATGAAAGTCGGCGCTAAAGCGCCACTATTTAAGGCGGTAAAACCGGATATGTCACCCTTCGACTTTTCAGAACTAGACGGAAAAATAGTTATTATCAGTGTCGTACCTTCAATAGATACGAGAATTTGCGAATTTCAAACGATTCGCTTCAATGAAGAAGCCACTAAACATCCAAATGTGGTCGTCCTGACTATCAGTGTGGATCTACCTTTTGCACAAAAGAGATTCTGCGTTGCAAACAGCATCGAAAATTCCATCGTCGTGTCCGATTATCAAGACCTTGATTTCGGCTTAAAATACGGCTTTGCAATCGAAGGGCTTCGCCTCTTATCGAGAGGGATCGTCGTCGTCGACGACAAAAACGACGTGCGTTATGTTGAATACGTCCAGGAAGTGGGCTCTCACCCTGACTACGATAAAGTATTGGCATTTGTGGAAACCATCGTTTAGTAAGCGCATAAAATCTAATGATATCTCATTAATAAAAAAGCATCTCAAAAATTAGGCGAAGGCCTGAAGTTTGAGGTGCTTCTTTTATTGTGAATTATCTGAACAAGAACATCGGTACGAGAATTGGTACAAGTGTTGACAAGATCAGACCCGTGGAAAATGAAAGAATGGCGGTGTCACTGCTTGTATTTCTCGAGATAATTGGCAATGTAGTATCCATAGCTGTCGCGCCCGCAGGTGCAATTGCTTCGATAAATCCAATGCGCTTAGCGATGATGGGAATCAACGCAATAGCAAAAATTTCTCGCATGACATTTGTAAGAAATGCCAAAACAGAAAGTTCCGATGAATAGGGCGCGATAATGATAGATGAGAGCGTGTACCAACCAAGACCGGATCCAATGGCGCCTGATTCGTTAAGAGGATACCCCAAAAGGTAACCTACTGCAATAGCACCGATGAGGCTGCCAATTGCGACGCCTATTGGCACGATGAAAAATAGCGCACCCGTACGTTTAATATCAAGAAACACATTTTTATTTTTACCAATATCTATACCGACAAAAAAGAGGAGTAGACAGAGACCGATGGTGAGCATCATGTCTGTAGCCCCATACCACTGTGAAGGTACAAAGAAGCCGACAACGGTACCTATGATGACCGCGAGGATAATTTTAAATGTCATTGGCTTGACCTCTTTTCTTTCTGAAAATTTTTAATAAGAGGTGAACGACGCCAACACTCCCAGCAATTGTGAACATGGCAAACAAAATGGCGTGGAATCCGATTTGTGCAAACGCCTTAATTACGCGATCATCCATACCGATACGTAAACCCATGATAAAAAGCAGTGCAAATAAACAAGCAAGCTGCAGTTTGTCTATCTTGTTCATAAGTTGGCTGTGGATCAAGCCTTTGTAACTGAGGATTCCCCCAAAGATCAGAAGGCCAAGATAAAGTAAAATACTACTCATTTTCAACGTCCTTTATTGGCACTGGGCCTTTGTATTCCAACGCACCCGTTGGTTTTAGCAGAACTTTTATAGGGTGTATTTCCACACCTTTATCCAGCGCTCGATAGAACGCCTCATAAAATTTAGGGTCCGTGTCGCGTTTAGGCACGAACCACTGCGCATCGCTTAAAACAAGTAACAATACCCCCGCACGGTCTCCAGAAGCTTTGATGTGCATCAGCTCTTCCAAATGTCTCGTGCCTCTCACCGTCGGTGCATCTGGGAACATGGCCACACCGTCTTCAGAGAGGGAGCACCCTTTCACTTCAACCCATATGGTTTCAGTCGGCGTCGTCACTAGAGACCTATTTTGCACAGGCATCTCCACTTGTGCGACGAAATCAATTCGCGACTGTCCGTACTTTACCTCTGCTTTTATTGTAGAAAAGACCCCAAATGGATTTATAGCCTCATCGTTCAAGATTGCTTCTGCTATGTAGCGGTGATAACCGGAATGCACAAGGACATACTCGTCCGCCTTTTGTGCGGCGATCATATCCCACTGCGTTTTCCTTTTGTCACCTGGAACGTGTTTGACAAGGCATCTGTTTTGAGGGTAAAGAAGCTCTTTGAGTCTTCCTGGATCGTGAACATGTACCAATACCATTTCGTCATCTATCATGACATTTGCCAAATATCGATTGGGTCGGTCGATGAACACGGCCTCTTTCAAGTTCTCAATTTTTAATAATGCCATATGCCCCTCCTATTGTCGAACATCCTTTATGGCAATACGAATACATTTGATTCTGCAATCTGCTTGCCCTCACTATCAAATAGCTTTGCCATCATACTATCACCAGAAGCGAGTGCACGCTCAACGACAATTTCAGTTTCGCTGACAAATGTGAATGCCACGTCAGTATCACCGACGGTAACTTTCATGCCTTGATAAAAGTTGCTGCCAAAGAGTGTCGTTGTGCCACTGTCTGTTGCTGCTGATTCTATGTTGATATCTGTGATCGATTTGTTATAGTCTTTATTATTCTCTACGAGCCATGGTTTCAAGCTGTCTTTGTCTTTGAGTTTGTCAAAAATGGATACATAGAGCGATTTGATATTCATAAATTGCGGTGACTCTTTCGTCACTTTTGTACCATTGCTGTCATAGCCAAATTCTCTAAAATAAAGGGGCATTTTTTCGCGTGCGATAGCAAGCACTTTTAGATAGTCTGGCATGTCCACTTGAGCTTCTTCTAAAATCAAACTCGTAATAAATGAAGCGTTCATCGTCGGCAGTTCTTCCGATGTGTCGTCGTAATTCGTCCAAATGATGTATGGAATCGCCATCATGCGCAAATCGTTCTGTAGGAGATAGTTGTCTTCGTCTCCGACGTAATCCACTTCACGATACGTTTGATAATCTTCGCCAAGCATCGGCAGATGATCGCCGTAAAATACTAGGATGGTGGGTTCGTCGCTCTCTTTCAAGTAAGCAACGAGTCTTTCAAGTTCAAGATCAGCCATATAAAGCCCTTGAACATAATTTGAAAGAAAATAACGCGTGGAATCGGTGAGTTTTGATTTGATATCGATGTCGAATTGGTCAGAGCTGAAACGATGATTGCCGTATGGGCCATGATTCTGCATCGTCACTGTAAAATTAAAAAGCGGCGCATCAGTGGTTTCTATCGCATCGATGATCAAATCCGTCGTATATCGATCAGACATATAGGCGCCAATGATTTCAGGATTGTTCATGAATTCGATGGTCTTAAATGTGTCAAATCCCAAGCGTTCATAGACAGCTAATCGGTTATAATACCATGACTGGTAAGGGTGAATCCCCATCGTTTCATAGCCTTGGTTTTTGAAGATGGAAGCAAGTGATACCGTCGGTGCATTTATCTCGTTTGGATAGACCATATACCAGTCATTGGAATAGTTTTTAAGTGTCATGCCCGTCAATATCTCATACTCTGTATTTGACGTCCCCCCCCCGACTACTGGGACATAAAGCTCGCCGTAGCGGCTTTCTTTGCGAAGGGACTCAAAGTTAGGGATAGGGTTTTTATTCATTTTCACACCGAGTTTATTGATCTCCCAGAAAGCTTCACTTTGTATCACGATGACATTTGGCTTTGTGTCCAAAGTTTTTTCATGGGTCCTGCTGTTGTATTCGGCAATGTATTGATCATATAAATTTCCAGCCGTTTCAAGTTGTGCTTCATTGAGAATCACTTGTTCTCGGGTGTTATTTGAAAGCGAATAGATAAAACCGGTTTTAGAAATGTCGATATCTGCGGCATTGATATTTTGTCCGATGGACAATATGCCAATACTTAAGAGTGACACTGTGAACGCCGCCAGACGGTGTTTTTGAAGCGTACTCTTCTTGAAAAATTTGAATAGGACAAATCCAAGGCCTATGGCGATTAAAACACCTAAACCAATCATGATGAGCGATTTTGCATTGACTATTTGCGGTAATAGAATCATCACTTCCTTGACCAAAAATATATCATCAAAGAGAAGTGGCACATTTCTAAGTGCAAATTTACCGATATTGATAAAACTCAGAATAGCCGTTAAAAAACCCACTACAATAGTGACCCAAACGATTCTTTTTGTCAAAATGAGAAGAATGCTAGATATTGCCATCAGTGTAAAAAGATTTAGTGAAAATAAAAATGGTGACTCTATGATCCATTTTACAGTATCGCCCACACTTTTTCTAAATAGGGCCTCCATGATGAAGAGAATCACTAGATACACGGTCATCATCTTGAGTAACGGAATGCCGTTCAATTTCCAAGATTCGATTAAGCTCAATTTTTGGGGTGGTGTTTTAGTGTCGTTCATCAAATATTTAGCCTTATTTTTCAACACGAGCTCCTTCCAGTTCCTTTACATAGTTAACATACCGCTGAATGTCATATTTTCTTTCAAGTCCAGCGGCATTCATATATCTACATTTTCCAAATATTGCACGTTCTTTCCACGCTCTATCGTGTTTGCCGAAGCACCATGCGATACCCGTATAGCCATTGGGATCTCTGCCATCGAGTTCGTATTTGTCATTGAGGGTGCACAAAATCTCAAATGCCTTCTCAGGACTTTCTGTCCACTCAATCACTTTTTTTCCCCAGTACATGCGCATGGTGCCGTGCATATGCCCAGTGATGGTCATTTCTTTTTGTGCCGCGTTCCAGTAAGGGTCATGCGTCTCTCCCCTTTCAAGCGTCTCAAAATCGTAAAGATAAGGTCTTGCGTCGCCTTGATGTGCCTTCAGCGTCTCATAGGCCCATGAAGGTAGCGTTTGGCTCAGATCGAAAACCGATTTTCCACCATAGTATATATAATTGTACGAAAGTTCTCTACGAACCACTAACTGCTCTATAAAGCCCTCTGCTTTGAGGCCAGATGCAAAAACTGCGCGGACTACTGTAACAGGGGATAGTTGTCCAAAATGAAGATACGGACTCAACATTGAACTGCCATGCAATGACGGATCTGATTGATCAGTGGTATACTGCGCGAGTCCATCGTCGATAAAAACCTGTAACCGGCGCAGCGCTTCCTTCTCACCACCCAAAAAAACTGGACTGGGTTTAACGGCATCCAACATGGGTAAATGTTGATTTATAAATCCATTGACATCGTCTATTTTTAACGATTTAATAAGGGCTAACTCTGTACAATCAATAAAACGGTTGGAAACTATTAAGTCTTCGGTTGCATCGAGATGCCCATCGAGCTGTCTCATGATAGAAGGTCTTATTGCATAAGCCGCATAAGCTTCCTTTGAATAGGCGCGTTCAATTGGTATGACGAGATTTGTTTCTATATTATAGACATCTCTCATAAGGAATTGAGACGTTTCAGTCCTGATTGCACGTTCATATAAACTATAACCACCGTCAAAGATGACCAATTTGGCACGCTGCCCTAAGTCGACGATTTCGGTTGTCGGGTCTCCAATTCTCAGGACAAAACCAATGCCCCTGGCTTTAAAATCGTCTTGAAGCGCCTCAATCCCTTGTAGCATAAATGTGAAATGTCTGAGATTCGCATGTGGGAAATTTGGCATAATGACACATGCGACGACGAGTGGACACCCGAATTTATTTGCCATTCGAATGGCAAATTCCAATGCATGGTTATCGTGGATGCGCTGTGCAGCCTGCATCCAGTAGAGAATATAATCACCATTTAAGTAAATACCATCCTCATTCATTTTCGAAACCCTATCATCTGAAATCATGAAATGCCTCTTTTCGCAATAAAATATCTTATATAATTGGCAACCGCATGTCTAAAGTGCTACAATAGGAGAGGCATGGGCATTCATATACGGTCCAATTATATCAACAATCGGTAATTGAAGTCAACCTACGCTTTGTTAATACTTAATGAACACATTCATTCGCAAGGAGGAAACATGAATTTTTTCAGACCAAAGTTTTTTACCACCATTAAAGATTATTCGAAGGAACAATTTTTTGGTGACTTGACAGCGGGTATTATTGTAGCCATTATTGCACTGCCACTCTCTATTGCTCTTGCTATCGCGTCTGGTGTTTCACCTGAAAAAGGCATGCATACAGCTATTATAGCAGGTTTTTTAATTTCTTTCCTCGGTGGTAGCCGCGTTCAAATCGGTGGACCTACAGGCGCTTTTATGGTTATCGTCTACGGCATCGTGGTCAAATATGGCATAGATGGCTTGATAATGGCTACCATGATGGGTGGATTTATCATGATTCTCATGGGCGTCTTTAAACTCGGGGGCGTCATAAAATTTATTCCTCACCCTATTACGACTGGGTTTACAAGCGGTATTGCCATCACCATTTTCTCCTCACAGATTAAAGACTTTTTCGGTTTAGATCTCGGCAATGTCCCACCAGAATTCCTAGAAAAGTGGAAACTTTACTTTGAATCGTTCGGCACAATCGACATGACGGCGATGCTCATCGGACTGCTAGCCCTTGCCATCATCATCTTTTGGCCAAAGGATAAAATTAAAATACCCGGTTCTTTGATTGCGCTTATCGTGACGACTCTAGTCGTACAACTTGGCCACCTAGATGTCATGACCATCGGCACAAAGTTCGGTGAATTGTCTTCTGCTCTTCCAATGCCATCACTGCCTGCATTTAGTTTTGATAAGATGCAGCACTTGATTGCACCAGCATTCACGATTGCGCTTCTCGGTTCCATTGAATCTTTATTGTCAGCAGTTGTCGCGGATGGTATGATTGGTGGCAGACACCGTTCTAATACCGAACTCATTGCACAAGGTATCGCAAATATGGCATCCGGTTTATTTGGCGGCATCCCGGCTACAGGTGCAATCGCTCGTACAGTTGCAAATATAAACAATGGCGGTCGCACGCCAGTTGCTGGAATGGTTCACGCAGTTGTTCTGCTATTGATTTTATTGATTTTCATGCCACTGGCTCAAATGATACCACTGTCAGCACTCGCTGCAATATTAATCGTCGTCGCCTACAATATGAGTGAGTGGCGAGAATTTTTATCGCTGCTTAAATCACCTAAAAGCGACATCGCCGTTCTCCTGATTACTTTCTTTATCACGATTCTCGTCGACCTCGTCATGGCGATAGAAATCGGCATGGTCCTCGCCGCTTTACTCTTTATGAAGCGCATGGCCGATGTCACTGAAGTTAGTGAACTCACTCGAGATACTGCGGAGGAAGACGACAGCTTTACGCCTTCATTCGACAGATCACTCTTACAAAGGTTACCTAAGCACATACAAGTTTACGAAATCAACGGTCCAATGTTCTTTGGTGCCGCTGATAAATTCCTCGAGGTAATCAACGAAGTCAACGGCAAAACGCAAACGATAATCTTGAGAATGAGAAACGTTCCGGCAATGGATGCAACCGCAGTGCATGCACTGAATCGTTTCATAAAATCATGCCATAAATACAAAATTAAAATACTCATATCAGGATTAAAACCACAACCCTATGACGTTTTAGAAAAAGCAGGCGTTGTCGCAGTTATCGGAGAAGCGCATTTATTCGACTTATTCGAAACTGCTTTAACCTTTGCAGAATCTTATCATTATCAAATCTCTGGAGTAGATTCTAAAAACGATCCAGATATAGAAAACAAGGAGTAACAATATGTATGAAGTAAAACTCCACGAGAAACACGTGGAAAAGTATAAGAAGCTATACCCGCTAATCTTCAAAGAAGCGATCATTGGCTTTCAGTTGCTTGACTCATCGAGCATCGAAGAAGGTACCCTGCTCAAACTCGTCGATGAAAAAGGTCACTATGTCGCCACTGGCTATCTCGGCAGACAAAATAAGGGACTCGGTTGGGTTCTAACCCGAAACGACAAAGAAAAAATTGACACGATGTTCTTTCAGAGGAAAATCTATCAAGCTATAGAAAAGAGACTCGGTCTGTTCAACAACCCAAAAACGACGGCATTCAGGGTTTTTAATGGGGAAGGCGACGGCATTGGCGGCTTGACCATTGATTTCTTCAATGGCATTTACCTCATTAACTGGTATAGCCTTGGCATCTACAAATTCAAAGAACAAATTGTTGAAGCCCTGAAAAAATCGGTAGAATTCGATGCCATTTACGAAAAGCTTAGATTTGAAGGATTCACGCCTGAACATGTAGACGGTTTTATCACAGGTACACCCGCTACGTTCCCTATCGTCATAAAAGAAAACGGTGTCAATCTATCCATCTTCTTCAATGAAGGCGCCATGGTTGGACTATTTCTCGATCAACGCGAAGTGAGACGCACCATTCGCTTTCAATATGCCAAGGGGAAAGCTGTACTCAATACGTTTTCATATACAGGGGCTTTTTCTGTATTTGCAGCTCTTGGTGGCGCGAAATCTACAACGAGTGTCGATCTTGCAAATCGCAGTATGGAACATACACAAAAAAACTTTGAACTCAACAATATCGCACTTGATACCCATCAAATTCTCGTAGAAGACGTTTTTCATTATTTTAAATTCGCTCTTAAAAAAGGCCTTAGCTATGATTTAGTTATCTTGGACCCGCCAAGTTATGCGAAATCCAAGGACTTCACGTTCAGCGCTGAAAAGGATTACCCGTCTTTGCTCGCTGAAGCCATCCGCATCACTAGAAACAATGGTGTCATCGTCGCATCTAACAATTCAAGCACGATCTCACTCGATAAGTTTAAACAGATCATCGGTCGCGGTTTCAATGAAGCCGGTGCAAGATTTGAGCTACTTGAAATGCATCAGTTGCCAAAAGATTTCAGAACACATCATTTATATGAAGAAAGTAATTACCTAAAAGTGGCTTTCATCAAAGTACTTAAATAACATTTATTCAAAAAAAAATTGAGACAGTGTCTGCCAACTGCTTTTAAGCGTTAGCTACACTGTCTTTTTTTAATAATGCATGCCGTTTTCATAATACGCACTGGGTTCTAATGCGTTGAAGTACACACAGACGTCAGAGTACCCTAAATCAAGTACGTACTGCGTCACGACCTTGGCCACTTCTGCCTGTTGCTCTCTCGATCTTTGAAACCAGTTGATGGTCACAAATGGATACCCCCCCGTGTTCTCTACCCCCTGTGATATGAACAAGGTTGGTGTCCATTCACTGGTAAAATGCTCAGGTGGACAGTTCACGATTTTAGATATTTCTTGAATAATCGGTTGTTCTATTTTTTTGACATCTTCGACGTCAATTGCTTTATAAACGATATGTGGCATAATACCTCCAGCTTGATTTCATGTTAAAATGTTATCACATCATCGGGATGCGGTCAATCCTGTCACTATAAATAAGTTCACATCCGTGTTAAACTGTATTAAAATAAAAGCGTAACTACTTTACTGGCAACCACTTCTTAAAAAAAGAAAGGCAATTTCATGAATCAAACCATTCGACTGACCACATGGATACTCTTAAGTTTACTTTTTCTTACATCATGTACGGCGCATTATGAGTCTGTGGCTGTGCCCATAAGGCCTGAAGTCCACCAAAGCACGGCAGATGAACGCATAACTGAGCTTGGTATTCATTCATTTATAGAAGAGGCGGAAGATCAAACCATCGCTGTGCATTATCCGATTACCGGTCGCAAGACTATCGATGCCATCTTGTCCGAATTTGCACTCAACCGAATTAAATTATTCCGCCAGGAAACTGCCAATATACAAGTGAGCAATGAAGAGGTCTGGCCTTACGAACTTCATATCAATTACGAGATCGTCTATGAGACTTCACGCCATCTGTCGCTGATTTTTAAAGAAAGCAAATATTTAGGTGGCGCTCAATCAAACGCCACTATTTACACGTATAATTTTAATTTGGAGCAAGGCCGGCAACTAACGCTTAAAGACTTGTTCAAAGGGTCTTCTGCCTACCTTGAAATCCTCTCTAAGTATATTCGGGAATCTCTAATAGAAAATCATGTCTTGAATATCGCTTTGGATAAAGATTGGGTCATCAAAGGCAGCCAGCCCATTGAATCCAATTTCAAACATTTTGTACTCAAAGAAAATAGCCTCGTCATTTTGTTCGAAAAGTATCAGATTGGATCGGCCTTTATAGGTGAGCCTTATTTAGAAATCCCATTTGACGTCTTTACAGACCAAATCGAACTAAAGGAAGTCACTTTGGTCGAGCCATCGACAGAAATCCCCACAACCGAGACGACTGAAAACCTCATAACCACAGAACCCTTAACGGCCTCGACCGTTGAAAAAGTTATCCCATCTCTCCTAAATCGCAAAAAAATTGCAATTACCTTTGAAGATGGCCCTCACCCCATTTATACCCCTCTCATTTTGGATGCTCTAAAATCACGCAACAAGGTGGCTACGTTCTTCGTTCTCGGCAATCGTGCCGCTGAGTACCCTGTTCTCACAAAACGCATCTACGATGAAGGACACCTACTTGGCAACCACTCTTGGAGCCATCCACAGCTCACGAGACTTAGCAATGAAGACATTCTCTATCAAATAGACCATACCAACGAAACGATTGCTAGTATTACGGGCTTCACACCTTTTATCTACAGGCCACCTTATGGGATCTACAATGAAAATGTCATAACAACTGCCGATATACCTACCATATTATGGTCAATTGATCCCCTTGATCTTAAGTTCGACGATTCCGCCTATATCACAAACTACGTCCTCGATCACGCTTTTGATGGCGCTATCATTCTATTACGTGATACCAATCCAAATACGACTCAAGCACTGAGTGCCATAATTGATGGTCTTGTAAAAGAGGGGTTTGATCTCGTCACCGTGGACGAACTGCTTGAAATAGATGCTGAAAACAGTGCCTCCAATGTACGTATATTCTCAAGAGGGGCTGAACTAAAATAATTGAACAACTGGGGGTTTTTTTTGGGGGGGAAGCAGAAAAAAATGAAAATGAAATTGGGATTGTCTCAAAAGATACTGATCGGATGCCTCATATTTATAGTGATTCCTTTGTCAGTAATGGGCATTAAATTCTTTAATACTGGATCTACGCTTGTGCAAGAGAAACTTGTGGAAGCAAACTGGAGTCGTGTGAAAAGTTTTGATGCGTATTTTTTAGACAAGGTCAACAGTGACCTTAGTTTTTTCTTAGAATTATGGCTAGATCAACCGGATTTGATTCATATTTTTGATGATAACGACGTAAAGCAAAAATACCTAGATACTTGGAATAGCGCATTACTTGGATATCCCGAGATTTCTTCAATCTATGTCGGCTCAGAAAAGGGTGAGATGTTTATAGCACCCGATAATATACTGCCGGATGGCTTTGATCCTAGAGAGCGTCCTTGGTATCAGGATACACTATTAAATAAAGGAAAAACCGTTTGGACAAGGCCTTATCTAGATGTGGTTACTGGTGACTTAATATTCAGTTTGGCCCATGAAGTCGTTGATGAGACTGGCAATCGTTTTGGCGTCCTCGCCATTGATGTTAAACTCTCAGAAATGGTCGCCTTCATCAAGACTGAAAAAATAAGCGAAAATGGTATTCTTATCTTGATTTCTCAATATGGAGATCTCATCGTTGGCCCAGAAAATATGGCATTTGATACGGATATAAAATGGATGGATGAAATTTTAAAGCAGCAATCCGGGTCATTTACGGATAAATTTATGGGCGAACCAGTTGTAGTGAGCTATTTGACCAACCGAACTACTGGATGGAAATTAATTGGCATTATTCCAGAAAAAGATCTCTATAGCCAAATGGCATCATTAACCCAGTTGATAATTCGCGTATTTATCTATGTAGCTGTTTGGGGGTTAATCGTCGTAACCGCACTTGTTATTTATAGCAGAAAAATCATCATAAAACCGATTCAAAAGCTTATGAAGCGCATGTCTGAAGCCGAAAATGGCGATATGGTCGTTAAAGAAGATAACTATTCAGAGCGCAATGATGAAATTGGTGCGCTTTTTAAAAGTTTTAATCATATGATTCAAGGCCAACGGAATATGTTGGTTCAAGTTTTAGTAACCGCCACCAAATTAATGGGTACTTCAAATCAAACCAGTGCAGTGGCAAAGATCTCTAACGAAAATTCCAACGCCCAAGCGGAAGCCATGCAGGATTTATCAAAATCCATCAGTGAAATGAGTCTATCTATCACAGACGTGACTGAAAATATGACAAAAATTGCAGGCAATATAGAACAGTTTACATCGGGCATGCATGATTTAGGTGCCGCATCGGCAGATGTCGCACAAAGTACGGTGGAAACGGCTGAAGCAGTTGGTGAAGTGGTACTATCGCTCAAACAATTGGAAGGCTCTACGCAGTCAATTAACCTAAATGTCATGGATGCCAATCAACAAGGTATAAAAGCTTGCGAAATTGCCATTGAAGGTAAAGTGGTCGTTGAAAATGCAATGCTTGAAATGGATCAAATCCACTATAGCATGAAAACGCTTTCTTCGGTAATTGAGGAACTCGGTAATTCTGCGGAACAGATTGGTGAGATCTTAGAAGTTATTGAAGACATCACAGAACAAACGGGGCTTTTATCTTTGAATGCCTCTATAGAAGCAGCACGTGCTGGTGAGCATGGAAAAGGTTTCTCAGTAGTAGCCAATGCTATAGGTCGACTGTCAGAAAAATCAAAAGAGTCAATGAAGGACATTGAACGCATCATCAGAACGATTCAAGTGACCGTTTCTGAAGCTGTAAATAATGCTGAAAAAAGTGTTATTCAAATTGATAAAGGGGTGGAACTCGTTACGCACACAGGACAAGCTTTTACGCGTATTGATGACGCTATCAACGAAACTTTCATTCGCATCAAACAGATTGCTGAAGCAGCTGAGCGACAAGTGGATTCAAGTCAATCGATTATGGAAGCGACTGAAAAAGTAAACGACTATACAATGCAAGTATCAGCCTCCACTGAAGAAAATGTCTCGACTATTGAAGAATTTGTCCTCGCAGTTGAAACGATGAATACCATCACACAGGAAGTTTCACTCAATGGTAAAATTCAAGCAACCAATGCTGAAGCGCTTAATCTTACCAGTCAAACCTTAAACGAAATGACACTGGATTTATCAAATATGAGTAAAAATGTCGATGATATTTCATCTGAGTTAAACACTCAAATCAAGGATTTAATTGACCTTGTATCAAAATTTAAAATGTAATAGGTGATGAGATGAACCGTACATTCGACGCCGAGATATTGGAAATATTGAGAAATGCTATACAAGAAGACGAAACCTTTGACCACACGCTCTTTGAGCGTGTGGTGGTATTTTCTTGTTTGGGTGTTCACTTTGGTATCTCCTATAAAGATGTTTTTGAAATATTAAGAACTAAGGAGCTTGCAATCTACAAAGTCCCACGTACCAGGGTTGGGATTCTCGGGATGATAAATTTGCGAGGCGACATCCTTCCAATTGTGGATTTTAAAGCGCGCTATCTTGAAGCAAATTGTGACATCACTTGTGAGACAACGCCAACTTCTGAGATTTCAATAGGAAAAAAAGACAATCGCATCATCATCGCCACTACAAAGGACATACGCTTTGGCTTGTATGTTGAACAAGTCTTAGGGATGATGTCCCTTACTAAAGCTAACTTCAAGACTGAATATATTCCAATCATTGAATTTTCAGCAGACTATCAAGGCAAACCAATATATATACTGAAACTGGATGAACTATTTTAGCTTGGGGTGGCCATATGATTAAATTGAATCTCAAAGATTCCTATCAGTTTGTCTTTTGGGAAGAATCGAAGAACCAAATAGCGTGTATCGAAAGAGAACTGTTGTCCGTTGAGGCTCAAAATTATGATGATGAGACGATAACGCTTATTTTTCGTATGGCGCATTCTTTGAAGGGTTCCTCTGCTACAATGGAAATTAAAGAAATGATGCGCATTGCTCACGTATTGGAAGATTTATTAACGCCTCTTAAAAATCAGCATATCCTTTTAAGTCCTGAAGTAATGGCGTTACTTCTAGATTCAATTGACATTTTAAAATGGTTACATGAACTGCTAACACTGGACACTTCTTATACTCAGGATTTACTCGATACTATTGAGTCAACTATTTCTGATATTGAAACGCGTATTCAAAAGGTCATGCATTCAGAGCAACCTCTTAATGCCTTTAAGGAAAACCTCAAACAAATGCCTGATACCATAAGCGTTTGGAATAATGACAGGTTGGAACAAGGTGTCATTGAAGTGCACGTAACGTTTGAGTTTGATGCTGAGATGTTATCCGTTAAAGCCTACATGATCAAACAAGCGCTCCTAAAATGTGGAACCCTCATTAAAACACATCCGGATGCTTTTGAAAATTGTGAAGATACGGTTTTCAATCGGCAATTTCAAGTTTATATGCAAACTGAACAAAGTGAAGAAGAGATAATAAATGCACTACTATCTATTTCCGAACTTAAATCAGTGGATGTAAAAACTAAGCCTACTGAACCGATGAACACGACTAAAAGCAAATTGTCCAAACCGTTAAATAGCGTAGCTATTGACGTAACTTCCGTTAGAATTCCAATCCAAAAAATTAATCAACTTATCAATTTGGTGGGAGAACTGACACTAAATAAGGAAATATTGTTTGATGTTACCAAAGCACTGAAAAGAACTTATAAAAAAGACAAACAAATCGCTCGACTTGAAGAGACTTGTGAGAGTATCCAGTTCTTAGGCTCAGAATTACAGGAAATCGTTTTAACTGCCAGACTAATTCCTCTGGAAGTGGTTTTCAATAAATTTCCAAGAATGGTTCGGGACTTGGCTATTGAATCAAACAAAAAAATTAGACTTGAAATTGAAGGCCTTGATCAAGGTATTGATAGAAGTATTATCGAAGAATTATCCGATCCATTGATGCACCTAATTCGCAATGCTATAGATCACGGCATAGAAGCACCTGAGGTGCGCAAACATAAGGGAAAACCACCAGAAGGGCTACTGAAAATCACTGCACGACAAGGGGAGAATCAAGTAGTCATCTCCATTGAAGATGATGGCAATGGCATTGATCTTGAAAAGATAAAATACATCGCGTTATCAAAGGAACTCATTTCAATTGAGGAAGCGACACATCTAAATGATAGTGAATGGCTTGAATTTATCTTTAAACCTGGCTTTTCAACTGCTAATAGCGTGACTACCCTCTCAGGGCGGGGTGTAGGACTCGATGTCGTTAAGTCAAATATCACTAAAATCAATGGTCATTTGGACATCTTAACAACCGCTGGGATAGGGTCTAAATTTGTCATCAAACTACCCCTGACTATGGCCATTATGAATGTTTTACTCGTTAAGGAAAGCACCTGTATTTTTGGGATTCCCACATCACAAATTGTTGAAATCGTTCGACTCACAAAAAGTGAATTTTCCGAAAAAATCTATAGTACGGCATATAGCGATGTCCTTAACTGGCAAGGGACGACGCTCCCTTTGATCAAGTTATCAAAAGTTTTCGAACTCGAAACGATAAAAGAACCGAATAAGTTGCTAATTTTGATTCTTGG
>JBBRVO010000014.1:0-39737 GCA_038246775.1 Peptostreptococcales bacterium
CTCCTAAACTGAATCGATTTGAATGATGAACGAACTTAACCTTAGTATTTTTTGTAATCGTCTCCTTCGGATTTTGAATCTTTGAAACGATCAAATATAAGTGCAATAATCAAAACGATTCCAGTCAACAGGAGACAAACTGCCAGAAGGTTGAGCATAAAATCAAGTGCGCTCAAAGAGGGGATCATTGAGATGACAATTCCAAGCAAAATCATCAAAGCCGCAAAACATATAAATAGGATACTTGTTAATTTTATCATAAAGTCACTCCCCATCATTACCAGTCGTTATTATACGACTATCATATCAAATTCATAATAGCGAGTTATTAAAAAAACATTAAATCTTAAAATTAAACGTAAAAATTGTGCGACTATTTGAATAAATTCAAAATTGTTTTATGTATTTCAATCAATTTTTATACATAGTGTCTACCATGGATAACTTTGGCAAAGCTTGTCGATGCGGCAATAAAGTCCGCAGGATAATAGCAAACCTATCATGGCAAAATATACACTGCATGAATATGCAAAATAGTCCGAAAATTCAGCGAATTCTCCGAAAGCTTGTAAAATGAACACTTGTATTTGTTTTTCCATGAGTGATATACTGTAGGTGCATAAAGTATTGTGAATAAAATACCAATTAATTACAACCTAAAACTGAAAGAGGTGTTCAAATGAATGTCAAAGGGTTACAGATCTATTCAGAAATTGGGAAGCTAAGAAAGGTTTTACTACACCGACCTGGAGAAGAGATAGAAAATCTCACGCCAGATTTGATGAAGCGACTATTATTTGATGATATACCCTATTTGAAAGTGGCGCGTGAAGAACATGATGCGTTTGCCCAGGTGTTCACAAAAAATGGCATCGAAGTTTGCTATCTTGAGAACTTAGTTGCAGAAACGCTAGAAGACAGCACTTTAAAAGAAATATTCATAGAAGATTTTGTTTTAGAGGCAGGGCTCAAGAATCGATTTAGAGCGGATCAGGTTAAAGAGTACTACAAATCATTTGCAGATACTAAAGAGATGGTTGACAAGATGATGTCGGGAATACGTCGTGAAGAACTTAAACTATCTTCATTGCGCACGTTAGCCGATTTAGTTGAAATGGATTATCCGTTCATCATCGATCCCATGCCAAATCTTTATTTTACGAGGGATCCTTTTTCTACGATTGGAAATGGCATTGCACTCAACAAAATGAGAACGATTACAAGATGCAGAGAGACGATATTCTCCAAATTCATCTTTAAATATCATAAAGATTATAAAAACTTGGGCATCCCATTTTGGTATGACCGTACGTATGCTAACTCTATTGAAGGTGGCGATGTGCTCGTACTTAGCGACAAAGTCATTGCAATTGGCATTTCTGAGCGAACAGATGCCGACGCAATTGAAATGTTCGCAAAAAATATTTTTTCAGATGGTCAGCCTTTTGAGACTGTATTGGCTTTTGATATTCCCAAAGAACGCGCTTTCATGCATTTAGATACTGTGTTTACCATGGTGGATCACAACGTCTTTACCATACATCCGGAAATTGAAGGGCCATTGACTGTCTATTCATTGACCCGCTCAGAGCGTAAAGGTGAATTCAAAATCGAACGTGAGTATCAGACCCTTGAAACAATTCTAAGTAAATACTTAGAAGTTGATTCTGTCAAACTCATCCGTTGTGGCGGGAAAAAGGGCATTGATGCAGGCAGAGAACAATGGAATGATGGCTCAAATACACTGGCGATTGCACCAGGTGAAGTGGTGGTCTACTCAAGAAACCATGTCACCAATAAGCTTTTAATTGAAGAAGGCATTAAACTTCACGAGATCCCATCTTCAGAATTGTCTAGGGGCCGAGGGGGTCCACGTTGCATGTCTATGCCACTCTATCGAGACTTGATTACGAAGTAAGAAAACGGTTATTAAGCGAAAATGCTAATATTAAATCAGATCATAATTTGAGGAGGAACCATTATGCCAATCAGTTTAAAAGGAAGACATCTATTGACACTGAGAGATTTTACACCTGAAGAAATTAGATATTTGTTGGATTTATCCAAAGATTTGAAAAACAAAAAAAGAGCGGGTATCAAAGGCAATTTGTTAGAGAGAAAAAATATCTGTCTCCTTTTTGATAAAGCATCGACGAGAACGCGTTGTGCCTTTGAAGTGGCAGCTTTTGATGAAGGTGCGAGCGTGACTTTTCTGACAAACAGCCAAATGGGTAAAAAAGAGAGTATCGAAGATACAGCACGTGTACTTGGCAGATTTTATGACGGTATCGAGTTTAGAGGGTTCGAGCAAAAAACGGTAGAAGAATTGGCAAAATATTCGGGCGTTCCAGTTTGGAATGGCTTAACAGATATGTACCATCCAACTCAGATTCTTGCGGACTTTTTAACCATTATGGAACATGTGGACAAACCGCTAAACAAAGTGAAATTCGTTTATGCAGGCGATGCAAGAAATAACATGGGCAATTCACTCATGATTGGCTGCGCCAAAATGGGTATGCATTTTGTGGCACTTGCACCAAAATCACTTTGGCCAGCTGAAGATCTCGTTGAGGCTATGGAAAAAGTGGCGAAAGAAACAGGCGCTATCCTCGAGTTTTCAGAAGATGTTGCTGCAGTTGAAGGCGCAGATGTGATTTATACAGATGTTTGGGTGTCCATGGGTGAAGAACACCTCTTCGAAGAGCGCATCAAGATGCTTAAGCCATACCAAGTCAACATGGACATGCTCAAACGAACAAACAATCCTGATGTACTCTTTATGCATTGTTTACCTGCTTACCATGACAACATGACGGAAGTTGGCAAACAAATCGAGAAAGACTTTGGCCTTAAAGAGATGGAAGTTTCTGATGAAGTGTTCAGAAGCAAACATTCTGTCGTCTTCGATGAAGCTGAAAATAGAATGCACACGATCAAAGCAATCATGGTTGCAACAATCGGAAATTTGTAAGTTAGAGACAGATAAACTTATTACTTGGAGGCAAGTTACTATGAAAATGAAGGACAAAATAGTTGTTGCACTTGGTGGAAACGCCCTTGGCAACACACCTGAAGAGCAGCTTGAGCTCGTTAAGAGTACAGCAAAACCCATCGTCGATTTAATTGAAGCAGGACATGAAGTGATCTTAGCGCACGGCAATGGCCCTCAAGTTGGCATGATTAATCTTGCAATGGCAACATCTGCAGGTTCTGCTTCAAATACACCTGAGATGCCGTTTCCGGAATGTGGTGCTATGAGCCAAGGCTATATTGGGTACCATTTGCAAAATGCGATTAGAGAAGAACTATTGAATAGAGGGATGCAAAATCCTGTTGCTACAGTAATTACGCAGGTAATCGTCGATAAGAACGACCCTGCATTTAGCAAACCGACAAAGCCGATTGGCGCATTTTACACGAAAGAGGAAGCCGATAAGCAAGCAGCTGAAAAGGGTTATACCATGGTGGAAGACGCCGGAAGAGGTTGGAGACGCGTTGTGGCATCACCACAGCCTTTAGATGTCGCTGAAAAAGAAACGGTTAAAGCGCTTGTTCAACACGGCCATATCGTTATAACGGTTGGCGGTGGTGGCATCCCCGTTTATGAAGATGGCAACAAACTCGTCGGGATACCGGCAGTGATCGACAAAGATTTTGCGTCGGCTAAAATCGCAGAAATACTCGAAGCGGATTATCTCATCATTTTGACGGCGGTTGAAAAAGTTGCCATAAACTTTGGCAAGCCAAATGTAGAGTGGTTAAGTGAACTCTCTATTGACGAGGCGGAAAAATATATTGAAGAAGGCCATTTTGCACCGGGTAGCATGCTTCCTAAAGTACAGGCAGCTATAAAATTTGCAAAATCAATGCCAGGTAGAAAAGCCTTAATTACGTCGCTTGAAAAAGCGAAAGAGGGTATCGAAGGATTAACAGGTACGGTTATCGTTCAAAAAAAATAAGAGCAAAAGCTTTAAGCCCAAACAAACGGCTTAATAAAACGGACCCTATCACGGTTGTGTTTCTCACCGGCGAGGTAGGGTCCTTTTTTTGTTGGTTCAGATCTCATAGATGGCATGATTATTGCGTGTTTATTATTTGTAGGATAACCTTTGAAACTGTTTTCAAAAGGACTATAATAAAGAAAATATAAGATTAAATTGAGAGAGTGTGATGAGATGAGTAATTATACGGGGGAAAAAGGAAGTTTAACCGATGATTTGTTTATTAAAAGGCTACATCAAATATTTGATCCAATCTCTATTCCAATCATACTAGTCAATAAGGAAACGGAAGTGCTAATGATTAACGAGTCCTTTGCAGAGTATCTTGGCTATCAAAGAAGTGAAATTATCGGCAAGAAAGTGCAAACCGTCGATCCGAATTCTAGATTCCCTTTTGTCATCAAAAATAAGCAGCCAGAATTTGCGCATAAACACAAATTTGCCAACGGTCATACAGCCATTGTTCACCGCATTCCTGTACTCAATGAAGAGGGTGAAGTCGTCTATGGCTTTGGTATGGTTATTTTTGACGATTTGAAGAAGTTACAAGAGGTGCTTGAAAAAAACAAGCTGTTAGAAGGCAAACTGCATATTTACCAAGAGGAGCTCAAATCTATGCGAGGTGCAAAATACTCTTGGCAATCCATTATTGGCAATTCAATAGTAATGCAAGAGGTTAAAAGCATGGCGGCTAAAGCCGCAAAAACGGATTCAAATGTACTCATCAACGGCGAGAGTGGCACGGGAAAAGAACTCTTTGCCCATGCTATTCACAATGACAGCAAAAGGTTCGATGGACCTTTTATCAAGATAAACTGTGCCGCTATTCCAAAAGATTTATTGGAGTCAGAGCTGTTTGGCTATGAAGAAGGTGCGTTTACTGGTGCAAAAAAGCAAGGGAAAATCGGTAAATTCGAGCTTGCAAATGGCGGCACCATATTTTTGGATGAGATTGGCGACATGCCACTAGATATGCAGGTGAAGATACTAAGAGTGCTACAGGAAAAGGAAGTCGAACGCATCGGTGGCAATAAGACGATACCAATAAACTGTCGCATCATCGCGGCAACCAATAGAGATTTGGTTGAGCGCATCAAAGAAAGTGAATTTAGGGAAGACCTTTATTATAGACTTAATGTCATCAATGTTGAGGTACCACCTCTTCGCAAGCGAAAAGACGATGTCGAAATCCTTACGCTAAAGTTAATGGAAAAGTTGTCGAATTCACTTGGAAAATATGTCAGCAACATCACAGTGGATGCGCTAGATTGTCTTAAAGTCTATAATTGGCCAGGCAATATCAGAGAGCTTGAGAATGTCGTTGAGCGCGCCATTAACATGACGGAAGGTGAAACTATTGAGATTCAACACTTACCACCATTTATTATCGCACATAAACCCAATGAAACGACTGAAGTCACTATTCTCACCAGTTTGAGACACGCTGTTGAAGATGTGGAAAAGGCGACAATCCTAAAGAGTCTAAAAGCGGTGCATTACAATAAACTAAAAGCGGCGAAGATTTTGGGGATTAGCCGAACGAGCTTATATGAAAAAATAGAAAAATTCAATATCGAAATGATTCAAGATTAAAATAGTAACTATGAAAAACGCTGTCTACAAACTGTTGTACAATTTGTGGACAGTGTCTTTTTTTTGTACAGCATTTTGAACATGATTTTCAATTATTTATAAGGTTATACCTCAAGTGTTTTGAATTTTTGCCGATTAGTGCCTAATCTTCAAGACGTTTTGATGTAAAATACTTTAAAATCCCTCCAAATGATTTTGGCATGACTCTTGCGTATTATAAAGTCAAACTAAAGTTGTTATTGAATCTCATAGGGTTAATGAATAAACCCCATGATCAGGAGGCAATACATGCAAAATAGAACCGTTGGCATAGTTGGAACAGGCGTATACATTCCAGAGAAAATCATCACGGCAAAAGAGATCGCAGAAGCCACACAAGGTGTTTGGACAGAGAAAGCGATCATTGAAAAATTGGGATTTTCTCATAAACCTATCCCAGGTATAGGGGACGGGACACAGGAAATGGGTGTCAAAGCAGCATTAGATTGTTTGAAAAATACTGGCGTCGACCCAATGACGATTGATGTCATATTATGTATGGGTGAAGAGTGGAAAGAGTATCCTCTTACGACGTCTGCCATCTATATACAAGAGCAAATTGGTGCGAAAAATGCATGGGGCATCGATGTTCAAAATAGATGCTGCACGACAGTTACAGCCATGAAAATGGCGAGAGACATGCTCATTGCAGACATGACCATTGAAACCATCATGATTTGCGGCGGTTATAGAAATGGTGACTTTGTCGATTATACAAACAAAAATATGAGCATGATGTTTAATCTCGGCGCAGGCGCTGGTGCAATTATACTCAAAGCCAATTATCACAAGAATCTTCTACTTGAGACGCACATTATGTCCGATGGCAGCATGGCTAGAGATGCGGGCGTAGAAATCGGGGGCATTGCGCATCCGATTAACCCATTCAATTCGGATGAGGCTTATAAATCACTGAGGCTCATGGATGCCGAGCATATGAAAAGCAGGTTAAATGAAGTTTCCATGCGCAATTGGATGCGCTGTATTGACCTTGCATTTGAAAAATCAAAAGTTTCCAAAACCGAACTCGATTACTTAGCGGTACTGCACTTTAAGTACTCTATGCATAAACAAATGCTTGACCAATTGGGGTTAGATGAGAGTCAATCTATTTACCTTAGTGAATTCGGTCATATAGGTCAAGTTGATCAGATTCTGTCACTACATCTCGCACAAAGACAAGGGAAACTGAAAGAGGGGTCAGTTGTGTCGATGATTGCGGCTGGTATCGGTTATGCATGGGCAGCGAATGTAATCATTTGGGGAGAAAGGGGTGAGGGTGGTGTTAGGTAAAGCTGAATATCTAAAGAAATGCGTCCGCGTAGAAGACGTACTCTCATTGATCAAATCAGGCGATCATATAGGCAATGGTCTTGGCGCTTCGGAACCGAGAGCATTCCTCGAAAGGCTCCACGAGGAAGCGCATAGATTGAAGGATGTCCATATCATCAACTGTTTGCCGATGGGTAGCTACGACTATTTTGTCAATCCCATGTACAAAGATGCATTTTTGATGGAAGGTTGGTTTTATAGCAATGTCATGCGAAAACTGCATGTCAATAAAAACATTACCTTCATTCCCAATCATCTTCATTTTGCAGTGACCAAAAGGCTTGATTTTCGAAAGCCAAATGTCTATATAGGCAATTGTTCTCCTGTTGACAAACACGGGTTTGTATCATTGGGGTTGAGCGCCGTTTATGAAAAAGAAATGATTGAACATGCCGATCTAGTTATTTTAGAGGTCAACCCAAATGTGCCTCGAACATTGGGTGATACGCTATTACATTTTTCAAAAGTAAACTATTTTGTCGAAGTGGGCTACAAGATGCCCGAACTGCCAGTATCCGAGATCAATGAAAAAGATCGAAAAATCGGTCAATACATTGCAGATCTCATTGAAGAGGGCTCAACGATACAACTTGGTATAGGCGGCATTCCAAATGCAGTAGCGTGGGCGCTCAGGGATAAAAAACATCTGGGCATTCACACGGAGATGTTCACAGACGGTATGGTGGACCTTGTCGAATGCGGCGCTGTAGACAATAGTAAAAAGACATTGCATCCTGAAAAGATGGTGGCAGCTTTTGCCCTAGGAAGTCAAAGGTTATACGATTTTGTTCACGACAATCCAAGCATAGAAATGAAACGTGGCACGTACGTCAATGATCCGTATGTGTTGGGACGCAACCACAAGATGGTTTCTATTAACACATCGATAGAAGTAGATCTTACAGGACAGTGCTGTTCTGAATCTGTTGGAGCGAGACAAATTAGCGGTACTGGCGGACAAGCAGACACGGCCATCGGTGCTCAAAATGCGGTTGGTGGTAAATCGTTCATCGCATTATATGCGACAACCACTGTTGCTGATCCAATCACAGGTGAGCGCATACAAAAATCAAAGATCGTCTCTACACTAACGCCTGGCGCTATTGTCTCTCTCTCGCGAAACGATGTTGACTTTGTTGTGACAGAGTATGGTATTGTCTCTCTCAGAGGGACCTCCGTGAGAGAGCGTGTAAAACGATTGATTAGCATCGCACATCCGGACTTTAGAGAAAAGCTTCAGTTTGAAGCCGACGAGCTGATGATCTGGTAGGCATCTTTCTTATAAATCCCGTCTCCCATAAACATACCCTTAAAAAAAAAGTGTTGTTGCAAATCTAAGAAACTTACTTAGATGAGCACCGGCACTTTTTTTTTAAAATATGCGTTTAATGATGAGCGTTGTGTGTGACTCAGACGGGATAATCCGCATCAAGTCTTTCCGCAATTTCTTTACCGAGTTTTTTAAGTAGCAAAAATTCTTCATCCTTAGGTGAGTAAGTGGCTTCGATAGAAGGGCCAACCTTTTCCCAACCGATTTCCTTAACAAAGGCTTCAATGCCAGAAACGCCACCGCCTGACCACGATTTATTTCCAAAGACGGAAATATATCTGTCTTTAAGGCCTGAATTGCCGAGCTTTGCAAGAACCGTTTCAACGGAACTGAATACTTTGGTATTGTAAGCGCATGATCCAATCACGACTGCTTTGTATTTCCAAATTTCACTTAAAATATATGAGCTGTGTGTTTTCGACGCATCGAAGACTTTGACGTTTTTAACGCCATTTTCTGCGATAATCCGCGCTAAATAATCAGCCATCTTAGCGGTATTCCCGTACATGGACCCATAGACGATGACGACGCCACGTTCTGCTTCAAAGCGGCTCCATTTGTCATAAAGGTCGACGATTTTGCCGGGATTGGTTCTCCATATCGGTCCATGCGTCGGTGCAATCATCTTAATAGCCAAACCACTGAGTTTTTTCAGACTGCGCTGTACCATGGGGCTATATTTTGCCACAATATTGCTATAATAGCGCCTTGTTTCATCTTCGTAAAAATCGAAGTTGAGCTCATCGTCAAAAATGCCGCCATCTAATGCGCCAAAACCGCCAAAGGCATCCATAGAGAACAAAACGCCAGTGCTTTCATCAAAGGTCATCATCGTTTCTGGCCAGTGAACCATCGGTGTTAAATAGAATCTGAGTTTATGCGTTCCAAGATCGATAAGGTCTTCATCGCCAACTTCGTAATAATTTTTTGTGATGCCATAAAAACCCTCAATAAATGGAAAGGTTTTTTTGTTTCCTACAATTTGAATGTCAGGATAGGCACCTATAAGCGCGAGCATGGAGCCTGAATGATCGGGTTCCATATGGTTCACAATCAAATAGTCGACTTTTCTGTCGCCGATGAGCGCCTTGATTTTTTCCAGGTACTCTGTGGTTTTATTAAACTTGACTGTGTCAAGAATGGCGATTTTTTCATCGACAATTAGATAGGAGTTATACGCAACGCCTTTTTCAAGGGGCCAATAGTTTTCAAAAAGTGTGGTTTCGCGATCGTTGACACCAATCCAATGAATATTTTCTTTAATGCTCAATTTACAATTCATAATGCACCTCAATTATTATTCTTAGTTCTATTATAGTAGAAAAAAGGAGAAGTTTATAGACTATTTTCGAGAATAATAATTCTGACTTTGAATTGTATACAAAATACAGCTATGCTATAATACAATTAGAGATTAAACTGTACTTGAGGTTTACATCAAGGCAAAACTTATATATAATGGACATGAAACTTTAGTGATATGACCATTTGTAGGGTTATGTCAAAAGATTAACAAATTTGCAAGTGATACAGCTTTACGTCAATTGACAGGAATGGTTGTGACATACTATACTGTTTTTGTAATCATGATTATTAAAGGAGGCTATTTTTAATGGGTAAAAAAGTTATGAAAACCATGGATGGTAACACTGCTGCTGCATATGTAGCATATGCGTTTACAGATGTTGCTGCTATCTACCCTATCACCCCATCGTCTAACATGGCGGAATCAGTAGATGAGTGGGCGTCTAGTGGTAAAAAGAACATTTTTGGACGACCAGTCGCTGTATCTGAGCTTCAATCTGAAGCAGGTGCTGCAGGCGCTGTTCACGGATCTTTACAAGCTGGAGCGTTAACATCAACTTTTACTGCATCACAAGGTTTACTTTTAATGATTCCGAATATGTATAAAATCGCTGGTGAGTTATTGCCAGGCGTGTTCCATGTAAGTGCAAGAGCACTCGCTGGACATGCGCTTTCAATCTTTGGCGATCATTCAGACGTAATGGCTGCTAAACAAACTGGTTTTGCATTTTTAGCTTCTGGTTCGGTTCAAGAAGTTATGGACCTTGCTGGTGTTGCACATTTATCTGCTATTAAAGGTAGAGTGCCATTTGTACATTTCTTCGACGGTTTCAGAACCTCGCATGAAGTTCAAAAAATCGAAACAATTGATTACGCTGAGTTTGACAGACTTGTGGATCACGAAGCAATCAATACATTTAGAAACAATGCACTTAGCCCAGAGCATCCAGTAACTAGAGGAACTGCTCAAAATCCGGATATATTTTTCCAGGCGAGAGAAGCATCAAATAAATACTACAATGCACTTCCTGAAATTGTAGTTGACTATATGAATGAAATTAACAAAATTACAGGTAGAGAATACAAACCGTTTAACTACTATGGTGCACCTGATGCAGACAGAGTGATTGTGGCTATGGGTTCAGTTACTGAAGCCATTGAAGAGACCATTGATTATTTAAATGCAAAAGGCGAAAAAGTCGGTTTAATTAAAGTAAGATTATACAGACCTTGGGCACCTAAATATTTCTTCGACGTATTGCCAGCAACGGTTAAAAAAATTGCAGTACTTGATAGATGCAAAGAACCAGGTGCAGATGGCGAGCCACTTTACAAAGATGTTAGATCAATGTTCTACGGCTTAGAAAATGCGCCGATAATCATTGGTGGACGATATGGTTTAGGTTCTAAAGACACAACACCAACGCATTTAAAATGTGTTTTTGACGAACTTAAGAAAGATGTTTCTGCAAGTGAATTCACAATTTCTATCGTAGATGATGTGACGCACTTATCACTTAATATTGAAGAGGCTATTGTTGCTGAAACAGAAGGCACAATTCGTTGTAAATTCTGGGGTCTTGGTTCAGATGGTACAGTTGGCGCAAATAAAAATGCCATCAAGATCATCGGCGATAAAACAGATCTTTATGCGCAAGGTTATTTCTCATACGACTCTAAGAAGTCAGGTGGTATCACAGTTTCTCACTTGAGATTTGGTAAAAACCCTATTCGCTCAACTTATTTGATTGACGAAGCAGATTACGTGGCATGCCACAACCAATCTTATGTATTCCAATATGACTTATTAAAAGGTCTTAAAAAAGGCGGTACGTTTGTACTGAACTGCAAGTGGAACACAGAAGAAGTTGCAGCGCTACTACCACCAGCTATGAAGCGTTTTATGGCTGCAAAAAATATCAACTTCTATACAATTGATGCTACGGGCATCGCTGAAGAAATTGGTTTAGGTTCAAGAATCAATATGATTATGCAATCAGCTTTCTTTAAACTTGCTAAAGTTATCGAACTTGACGAAGCGGTTAAATATCTTAAAGAAGCGATTGAAAAATCATATGGAAATAAAGGCGCTAAAATCGTCAACCTTAACAACAGTGCGGTTGAACTCGGTATTGAGAGACTTGTAAAGGTTGAAGTACCAGCTGATTGGTCAAATGCTGCCGATTCTACGGTTGCTGATGCAAAAGGTGATCCTACATTTATAAAAAATATCTTAAGACCAATAAACGCTCAAAAGGGCGATGATCTTCCAGTAAGTACATTCAATGGCTATGAAGATGGTACATTTGAAGCGGGTACTGCAGCGTATGAAAAACGCGGTATTGCGGTCAATATTCCTGAATGGCAAATGGATAACTGTATCCAATGTAACCAATGTTCTTATGTCTGCCCACATGCAGTCATCAGACCATTCTTATTAACAGATGCAGAAATAGCAAATGCCCCTGCTGATTTCAAAACGAAAGCGGCTATCGGAAAAGGCCTTGAAGGTCTTATGTACAAAATCCAAGTGTCTCCACTTGACTGTACGGGTTGTGGTAACTGCGCCGAAGTATGTCCTGCAAAACAAAAGGCACTTGTCATGATGCCACTTGATACACAAGTTGATGTAGAATCTGAAAATTGGAATTTCGCAATAGAACTTCCTGTTAAAGCAGATAAAATGCCACTTAATACAGTTAAAGGTTCACAATTTGCCCAACCGTTGTTCGAATTCTCAGGCGCTTGTGCAGGCTGTGGTGAAACACCATATATTAAATCCGTTACACAACTGTTCGGTGATCGTATGATGATTGCCAATGCAACAGGTTGTTCATCAATCTGGGGTGGTTCTGCACCTGCTACACCATATACTAAAAATGCAGAAGGCAAAGGTCCAGCTTGGGCAAACTCATTATTTGAAGACAATGCTGAGTACGGCTATGGTATGAAAATTGGTATTAGCGCAATCAAAGAGACAATGGTAGGCAAATTTGAAGCGCTTGTTGCGATGAATGTTGATGCAACTGTTACAGCGGCGTTCTCCGAGTGGTTAGCAACTAAAGAAGATGCAGAGGCATCAAAAGCATCAACTGCTAAGGTACTAGAAGTCCTTGAAAATAACACAGTGACAGATCCAGCAGCAAAAGAGCTTTTAACTTATGCGTACAATCACAAAGATTATTTAATCAAACGATCTATCTGGATTCTCGGTGGTGATGGTTGGGCATATGATATTGGCTTTGGTGGACTTGACCACGTACTTGCAAGTGGTGAAAATGTAAATATTTTAGTGTTTGATACAGAAATTTATTCTAATACAGGCGGACAAGCATCTAAATCAACACCTGTAGCAGCTATTGCTAAATTTGCAGCTTCTGGTAAGAGAGTTAAGAAAAAAGATCTTGGTATGATTGCTACAACTTATGGCTATGTCTATGTTGCTCAAGTTTCAATGGGCGCTAACCAAAATCAATTCTTAAAAGTTATTCAAGAAGCTGAATCTTATGATGGTCCATCGCTCATCATCTGTTATGCGCCATGTATTAGCCATGGTATCAGAACGGGTATGGGTACGACTCAAAGAAGAATGAAAGAAGCAGTAGATGCTGGTTATTGGCATTTATGGCGTTTTGATCCTAGAGTAAAAGCTGAAGGCAAGAATCCTTTCTTCTTAGATTCAAAAGCGCCATCAGCAAGCTTTAGAGAATTCTTACTTGGTGAAACGCGTTATACAACGCTTCAAAAACAGTTCCCAGAAGTAGCAGAAGAATTGTTCTCTTTGGCTGAAGAACAAGCTAAAGATAGATATAATGGTTATGTTAGAATGACCAAAATGGAGTATTAATTACGGATAATTGAATCTTGAAGGAGATGTCTCGCGATGCGTTAGTATTCGTGAGAGGTCTCCTTTTTTTTTACTTCATGTTGCAATCAAGCGGTGAATGTCATAAAATATATTTAGACTGCCGAATGAATTTAGACCGACTTATTTGGTAGGAGAAAGGATGAACTATGAATTTCGTTCGCAATAAAACTAGGTTGATTGGCGATGTCTATGCTGTCGTTAGAAGTCTGACTTTACGCGACAAGATCTCAAAGTGGGCGGCAACTTCACCGGTTGAGATTGAAAATAATGAACTGCAGCGCGTAGATTGGACGGTGGCATACGATGGTGAAAATTTGATCAATTGTCAGTTCTACCTGATGCGCTGTGGGGTGAAGACCGAGTTTTGCACGGAAGTGCATCTGGTTACGATGGTTTCAAATGGCGATACAGAGCGGATAGATGCCTTTTCAAAAGCACTACTAGAGGCATTGAGAGTTAACTTTAATAAAGATTGGGTTATTGGGGACAATGAGCTAAATGCAGGTGTTTTCCGCGAATCATTTTAAGGATAATTAAGAGGATCAGGAGGGTTTATGAAGACTAGAATTATTGGAAATACTGGAATTGAAGCATCTGTTTTGGGACTGGGTTGCATGCGATTGCCAATGGATCAAGAGGTCGCTGGTAAAATTGATAAAGCGCGTGCAATTCAATTAATTCGATATGCAATCGATCATGGCGTGAACTATATAGACACCGCCTATCCCTATCATGATGGCGAAAGTGAGCGCGTAGTTGGAGAAGCGCTAAGAGATGGTTATCGCGAAAAAATCAACTTGATTACCAAATCGCCAAGTTGGTTGATCCAATCACAAGAGGATTTTCACAAGTACCTCGATGAACAACTTGAAAAATTACAAACCGATCATCTCGATATCTATTTATTGCACGCTTTAAATAGAGAAAGATGGGAAAATTACTTGAAAAACGGGCTGTTCGAAGCGATAAAAACAGCAAAAGAACAAGGAAAAATCAAGCACATAGGATTTTCATTCCACGATGATTTCCCGGTTTTCAAAGATATCATAGATGCTTATCCATGGGAAGTCTGCATGTTACAGCTTAACTTTATGGATATGGACGAACAAGCGGGTATCAAAGGGCTTAGGTATGCGGAAGAAAAAGGTGTTCCTGTGATTGTCATGGAGCCTCTTAAAGGCGGCATGCTTGCATTCCCCTCTGAAGATATCCAAGCACTTTGGAACACGCATACAAAGGCGTATTCAGCTGTAGAATGGGCACTAAGATATATTTCGAATTTTGAAAATGTCAAAGTCGTGCTTAGCGGCATGTCGACTCTCGAACAACTGAAAGAAAACATCGAAATAGCGGACAGACTCACACCTGGCAATCTCGATCAAAATGCATTGGATTTGGTTGAACGCGTTAAAGACGCTTACAAATCCAAAATACAAGTGCCTTGTACACAGTGTGGTTATTGCATGCCTTGCCCAAATGGCGTTGAAATTCCAAGAGCATTTACATTTTTTAATCGAGGCCATATTTTTAATACCCTCGACAAGATGAAAACGGAGTACAGCGCACAGTTAAGCCAACAAGGGAAAGCTGGAAGCTGCGTGGCTTGTGGTGAGTGTGAACCGAAGTGTCCACAAAAAATTGAAATTATCCAGATGCTTCAGAAGGTTGCGACAGCATTTGAATAACTAAAAAGGCAGTGTGTTTGCAATAAAATTTTAAGACTTATTATTATTGTTGAAACCCTTTAAAAAAACGTCTATAATAAAATGAGCATAAGTTTAGATCAATTGAAAGAGGTGGCATATTGAAAAAAGGTGATTTTTTATGGGGCGCTATACTACTTGCATTTACAGCTTTTGTAATGGTTCCTGAAACACATGTCCTATTTGTAAATTTCACGACGGCGCATCCGTTTGTGAGTGGGTTTTTAAAATTTGCATTACTTGCGACTATGGGCGAAATGTTAGTTGGAAGACTTATGTCCAAAAAGTGGAAAAAAGCGCCCGGATTTATATGGCGCGTCGTTGTTTGGGGCTTCTTAGGTATGGTAATCACATTGATCTTTACCGTATTTAGCGGTGGTGTGACCGTTGCAATCGAAAAAGGTCTTTTAATCGGTCAAGGCAGTGCATTGGCATTTGCATTCTTTACAAGTTTGTTGATGAATACGACTTTTGCACCGACATTTATGGCGTTTCACCGTTATACGGATACGTATTTAGATCTGAAATTTGGAGAAAAAGTTGCCAAACCAACGGTTGCCCAAGTTGTCACGCGTATTGACTGGAAGGGATTCGTTTCATTTACGGTGCTAAAATCCATTCCATTTTTCTGGATTCCCGCACATACGGTGACGTTCTTGTTGCCTCCTGAGTATCGCGTTCTCGTTGCAGCATACCTCAGTCTGGCACTTGGTTTGTTACTCACTGTGGCAAAAGGTAAAAAATAAAAGAACAAAAATAAAGGGCTATTTCATTTGGGAAGACCAAGTGAAATAGCTCTTTTGATTGATTGAGAGAGATAAATAAATAAAGATAAAGATAAAGTCGTCTAAAGATTAAAAATCTCGCCAATGTCGGGTAAGTGTATCTGAGCGGAATGTATTTGATGGATTGCTTCAGCCAAGGTATTTCTAGATGACAATTCACCATGGTTGATAAAGATCTGCTCAAGCCCTTTGATTGGACGGACCCAATTTAGGAGATGTGCTTCATCCGCATGTCCTGAAAACCCGTGTAAATCGTGAATGGTAGCATTGACGCGCACGTCTGCGTCCAAGATGCGGAGCAACTTATCGCCCTCCAAAATCTTGCGGCCTAATGTTCCTTCCGCTTGATAACCAATGAAAACGACGTGCGTGTTTGCACGCCATAAATTGTGTTTCAAATGGTGTTGTATGCGCCCAGCCTCACACATGCCGCTTGCAGAGATAATTACCTTAGGCATTGGATTGTGATTGAGTGCGATGGAAGCCTCAATAGAAGTGACCAGATGGAGATTGGCCATTTTAAATGGAGGTGTTGGATAGTTTTGAACAAGAGTGCTCATGTCAGGAATGTGGCTTTCATAGATTTTGGTTGCTTCAAGTGCAAGAGGAGAATCAATAAAGATGGGAATGTCTTTTAGTAAAAGCGATTTCTGATTTTGGTGTGTCGTGATATAGTGATTGAGTTCGAATATGATTTCTTGTGTCCGTCCTACAGCGAATGAAGGGATGAGCACATTGCCACCTTTGGAGGTTGCTTCAATCAATATGTCCACGAGCAACTCGGCTCTTTCATCGATGGCGTCGTGAAGTCTATCGCCGTATGTAGATTCGACGATCAGTATATTTGCTTGGTCGATGACCTCTGGAGGCATTTCAAGTAGGTTCGTCCCATTGCCTAAATCACCTGAAAAGACGATCGTTTTTTCGATGCCACCTTCCTCATAATAGAGGACAAGAGTGGACGATCCCAAAAGATGACCTGCACGTACATACATAAAACGCAAGCCATCAAATAGGGCATAAGGTTTATGATAGGCGATCGGATATAAATACTGCATCGATTCTACGGCATCCTCTTCGGAATAAAGTGGTTTTATTGGTTCCAAACCCGCCCTTTGACGTTTTTTATTTTCCCAAACGGATTCAGTTTCATGTATTTTCCCTGCATCTTTTAGTAGAATCTCTGCAAGATGACTGGTAGGGGGGGTGCAGAAAATCTTGCCATTGTAACCTTTCTTGACTAATAAAGGAACCCTTCCAGAATGGTCGATGTGCGCATGTGTTAATAAGATGCTGTCAATTTCGCCAATTTTAAAGGGTAAAGTGCTGAAATTTAGGGCTTCTTCATCTGAGGTGCCCTGAAATTGCCCGCAGTCGATCAGTATTTTTTTACCTTTAAATTCCAGTAGCGTCATTGAGCCAGTTACCTGACCAGCAGCACCTAAAAATTGAATTGTCATAATGACCTCCATAATTTTTTTTCATCTCTATTTAAATACTACCCAATTTTGAATTAATCTAAAATTTAATATGTCTTTAGAAGCAATGTTTGTTAAAATGAGAGTGGAATGTTTATTGAAAAAAAGGAGCGTGACATGCAAAGAAAAAAATGGAAGATTCTCCTGATCATTTTTACAGTTGGTATTATAGCGACGGGATTTATGGTAAACGATCAGATTCAGAAAGCTGAAATTCAGAGTGAAAAATTGAGAATCGAGACAGAGCAAAAGGAAGCACTCGAAAAGATTGAAGAACAAAAGAAAATCGATGTTCAAAAGGCAATTGAGGAAGCAAAGCGCATCGAGGATGCTGCAAAAGCAAAAGTTGAAGCGGAAGCAAAAGCAGTTGAATCGGCCAGAATTAAGCGCGAAGAAATTGAAAAAAATACTTATTATGTGAATTTAGGTGGGGCAAATCTCCTTGTTGAAGCGCAAGCATCGTCAAAAGTGCTCAAAAAGATTCCCGCTAAAACAGGGCTATATGCCACAAATCAAATAAAAAATGAGGCAGGTGAAATCGCCTATTTAGAAGTCAAAGAAAATGTAGATGCCAAAGATGTGCTTGGATATGTCACCTATGCTTCTGTTCGCAAGTCATTGACGACGTTTATAGAAAATCCTTTCGCGGATGCAGATTATGCGCCGCAAAGTAAACATGCTTCTTTTCAGTCTAATCCAAAAATTGACGTCAAAGGGATTTTTGTAACGGGAAATACAGCTCAGAGTGAACGAATAGACGAGATGATTGCTTTGATCGATGAAACAGCACTCAATGCCATGGTCATCGACGTCAAAGACGATGTGGGTTACCTGTTGTTCAAATCCGAGGCGGCGGCAAAATACAACCCAAATGCCAATGATAAAGTCTATATCGATGACATAAAAGCATTTGTAGCAAAGATGAAAGCGCATAATATTTATTTGATTGCGCGTATTGTAACGTTTAAATCACCGTTTTATGCGCAAAATCACCCCGACCGTGCAATCATATATAAAGACTCTGGAAAACTTTATACGGATTCAGATCGGCTACCTTGGGTGTCGCCACACGATCGTGTCATGTGGGAATATAATGTAGAAATTGCTAAAGAAGCCGCTGAACTGGGCTTCAATGAGATTCAATTCGATTATGTTAGGTTCCCAGCGATAGCGAACCCAGAGTCGATTGATTATCGCAATGAAACTGACGAATCGCAAACGGCAACCATCCAGAACTTTCTAAAATACGCTTACGAAGCACTTGCGCCATATGAAGTCTATATCTCGGCCGATGTTTTTGGTTGGGCAGCAACTGCAACAGGCGGCATAGGTATTGGACAACATTGGGAAGCGGTATCAAATGTTGTGGATTATATCTCTCCAATGATGTATCCTAGTCATTATGGACCAAACACATTTGGACTTCCAGTTCCAGATGCCTACCCGTATGAAACCATCGATCGCTCCGTCAAAGATGCGATTGATCGCAACAAAAATATAGTGACTCCAGCGGGTATAAGGCCTTGGATTCAAGACTTCACAGCCACTTGGGTAGAAGGGTATATTCCCTATAGAACCAAAGAAGTCAAAGCGCAAATTGACGCACTTCGGGACAATGGAATCAATGAATATTTAGTATGGAATGCGGGTAATTATTATCGGAAAAACGCATTTTTAGAATAGGAGGCTTTACATGTTAGCGAGAGAGATTGCAGAATCTTTACTAGAGATTAAAGCGGTGACCGTGGTAGATGCAAATAACTTGTTTACCTGGGTATCGGGTATCAAGTCGCCTGTTTACTGCGACAACCGTATGACGATTAGTTATCCTAAAGTGCGAGAGCTGATTGCAGAGGGCTTTGCAAAAATCATCAAGGAAAATTATCCAGAGGTGGATATTATCGCTGGAACGGCAACTGCTGGAATTCCCCACGCAGCATGGGTCGCTCAAAAGTTGGGATTGCCGATGGTCTATGTGAGAAGTAGTGCAAAAGAACATGGTAAAGGCAAGCAAACAGAAGGTGTCATGCCACAAGGTGCCAAAGTCGTATTGATTGAAGATCTTCTTTCAACGGGTGGAAGCTCGATGAAAGCATGCGAGGCGTTGATTGCCGAAGGGGGCAATGTGATAGCCACACTGGCGATTTTCAGCTATAATTTTCCACAAGTGGATGCTTTATTTACCGAAAAAGGAATCCCCTATATGACGCTTACCGATTATGAAACACTATTGCCGATAGCGGTGGAAAAGGGTTATATAGAAGCTTCATCTTTGGAAATGCTGTTAAAATGGCGTACAAACCCAAAAATATTTATGGAATAATTTGACTTAGAGGTGACTAGTGAGAGTTAGAAAAAAACAGGGTGCTTATGAAGCACTTGTTGAGAAAAAAAAGTATTTTATCGCTGAGCCCGAATTAAACAAGGGTAAGTGGCAATCTATCTTTGGAAACGACCATCCAATTTATTCGGAGTTTGGTGGTGGAAAAGGTAAATTTATCATCGCAATGGCAACAAAGTTTCCAGATATCAACTTTATAATGGTAGATGCAGTTACTGAAGTGCTGCTCAAAGCGGTTGAAAATGCTGAAGAACACAATTTGCCTAATTTAAGAATGATCAAAATCGATCTTAAGTTTGCACTGAACTATTTTAGTGAGGGCGAGCTAGATCGAATCTATCTCAATTTTAGCGATCCGTGGCCCAAGAGACGCCATTTCAAACGCAGATTGACGTATCGAGATTTTCTAGAAACGTATAAAACTGTATTAAATCCCGAAGGGTGGATTCATTTCAAAACGGATAACCGAGGTCTTTTCGAATTTTCACTTAACGAATTTGCCGAAATGGATCTGATCATGCGCAAAATTTCACTTGATCTGCATTCGGATGAAAGTATTGATAATATTATGACAGAATATGAAGAAAAGTTTTCTTCAATGGGGCACCCTATCTATAGAGTTGAATTGATGTTCAAACGCCTTTGATTCTGATTGTAACGCTTAAGGAGGTGAGGCTATGCTAAAGAAGACATTTTATATCATACTGGCATTGTTCATCCTTTTGATGACGGTGGCGTATATGGGTGGGTTTTTCAACAATTTAAAATTTGATATCCCGATCCTTAATACCATTTACCGTTTTATGGCGTTTCTATTGCGTGTGAACATCGTCTGGATTGGACTTGTTATTTTCCTTGAAAATAACAACCCATCGAGGACCATCGCATGGCTGCTAGTCTTGATACTACTTCCAGCGGTCGGCTTTTTTCTTTACATTCTCTTTGGTAGAAATTATCGCAAGAAACGAAAAGCGAAAGCGAAGATATTAAGTGACTCCGACCGCATGGGAAAAGCAGCCGAGATTCAATCCAGTTTGCTTGAATATATAGACCTTCCCAATAGTGACAATCCAGGCAATAGAAGGTTGATGCAACTCTTGCTCAAAAATGCCAAAGCACCCTTTTCATTAAGTAATGAAGTGACCGTTCTTACAAATGGGTTAAGCAAATTCAATCGTCTTTTCACCTGTATCAAAGAGGCTAAAGATCATATACACCTAGAATATTTCATCATAAAAGACGATAGAATTGGCAATGAACTGAGAGAACTATTGATTCAAAAGTCGCAAGAGGGTGTAAAAGTAAGATTGGTATTTGATGATGTCGGTTCTCTCGAGCTCAGTCGCAAATATATCAATGGCCTTAAAAATGCCGGTGTTGAGGTGTATGCGTTCTTTAAAGTGCCCATCCCTTTGTTTTCAAGAGATTTAAACTATAGAAATCATAGGAAAATCGTCGTGATTGATGGCGAAGTGGGTTTTGTTGGCGGATTAAATATCGGGGATGAATACATTGGAAATTCAGAAAAGTTTGAATTTTGGAGAGATACGCATCTTGAAATAAAAGGTGAGGCTGTTTATGCACTTCAAACCATATTTCTAAACGACTGGAATTATGTCGCCAGTCAAGACGTTCAAGGGGTGAGATATTATCCTGAAATAAAAGTTTCTAAAAAATCGCTTGTTCAGATTGCGGCATCTGGCCCGGATTCAGAATGGAAGAGCATCTTGCAAGCCTTCTATAAAATGATTTCAAATGCCGTAGACAAAATATGGATTACGACACCGTATCTCGTACCTGAAGAGAGTATTATGATGGGGTTAAAAACGGCTGCACTCAGTGGTTTAGACGTTAAAATCATCATACCGTCTCAACCGGATCATTTTTTTGTCTATTGGGCATCTCAAGCTAATATACAACAGTTGCTTGAAGCGGGCGTCAAAATTTATCAGTATAAAAATGGATTTATCCATTCGAAAATTATGATTGTTGATAAACTTGTTGCTACGGTGGGTACAGCCAATCTGGATATTAGGTCGATGGAAATCAATTTTGAAGTTAATGCCTTTTTATATGACGTTGAGATTATCTCGAGACTTGAAGAGGACTTCATTCAAGATTTGGAAGATAGCACGGCCTTTGAATTGGATGCATTTAAGAAGAGAAAGTTTCACAGAAAATTTTTCGAAGCTATGGGACGACTCGTTTCACCATTACAATAATACGGAGGCAAATACGTGATTTATTTTATAGGCATTGTCATTATGATCGCTTTAGATCAAGTAACGAAATATTGGGCGGTTAGTACCCTCTTAGAAAAAGGGTCGGTGTCGTTTATCAGTGGCATATTAGGTTTTAGATATACTGAAAATACAGGTGCCGCATTTAGCATCCTTAGAGAAAAACAGCTTCTGCTCATCTTGTTGACTTCCGTCATCATCATAGCGTTGATTGGATTTCTTATTAAGACACTCAGAACAGATGTACATGTAGCTGTAAGAGTCGCTTATATGTTCCTCATTGCCGGTGCTATTGGCAATTTGATTGATCGTGTGCGATTAAATTACGTCATCGACTTTCTCGAATTTAGGTTCGTTCAGTTTCCAATTTTTAACGTTGCGGATATGTGCGTGGTGGTGGGCGTCAGCTTGCTTGCTATAGGCACTCTATTTTTGAAATACGATTTTTAAATATTAAGTTTAGCAATTAATATTAAATATTAGCGTTTTTTAATAAAAATTAAATGCGACGGTTTTTATATTGTGATAGAATATAATGCATAGTGTTAACCATCGTTCATTATTTTGGAAGAAACTCAGTTTTAGAGGCACTAGGAAGGATTGAAAATGAAATTTTATATTAAAGTATTTCTTATTTCATTTGTGGGCTTTCTCACATTGTTCACGGGCGTCTTATTTGCGATTGATGCAATTGTATCGCAAAATGACGTTCCTAAAGTTTCGGTAGAAGAAACTACTGAAACTACGGATGTGGGTGGTACTAATAATGACAATGAAGGGAACGTCGGCATTGATGATGACCGAACGGAACTTCAAAAAATTGCAGATGCATCATCGAGAATCAATATCATTGCATTCGGCCTCAACGATTTCTTGGCGGATACTATGATGCTTTTTAGCTATGACCCGATTTCAAATAAAATGGATATATTATCTATTCCTAGAGATACTTATAATCATATTGATGGTTTTGATGAGCTTGCACAAAAAAAGATGAATGCCATATATGGCTTCCCGGAAGTTGGCGGTGTCAATGGCATGAAAAAGGAATTATCTGCGTTTCTCGGTATTCCGATTCACTATTATTTGAAAGTGGATTTTGAAGCCGTTAAAGCGGTAGTCAACACTTTAGGTGGCTATGAAGTCACCGTGCCATTTGATATGGACTACGATGATTATTATGCGGAGCCGCAACTCCACATTCATTTTAAAAAGGGCTATCAAGTCTTGAATGGTGAAGACACCGTCAGTTATTTAAGATTTAGAAAGAACAATTCTGGTTCAATCAGCGAGGGAGACGTACAAAGAATCCCAAGGCAACAGCATTTTGTCAACAGCATGATGAGCAAAGCCCTCAGTAGCAAGTTGCCATCAGTTATTAACACCATCATCGGCGGCGAATACGTCACCACCGATATGACCATTGAAGAGGCTCTTGGCTTGGCGATAAAGGGCGCTTCTATAAAACCGGATGCTATTAAGTTTTTTATGCTTGAAGGTGAAGCGCGCATGATTAATGGCGCATCTTATTGGATACACAATCCGGCTTCACTAGAAAAAACACTCTACAGCTTCTACGGTTTTACGACGGGCACTGAAGAAGCTGGCGGGGCAATCGAAGATGCATCAAATGAGACAACAGAACAAACAACAGAAAAAACAACGGGCAATTAAATAAATTATGAGTAATAAAATAAAGCTCGGACTTGGACCCAATTAGTTGGTCCAAATCCGAGCTTTAATAAATTTTAGAAGACTTATTATTTCTTTTGCAATGTGCTTAAGAGGGTTCGACTTAGATCGGTTACATCTCCAGCACCCATAGTCATGACGAGATCATCTGGCAATGCATTTTGCTGAATGTAAGTATTGATTGCATCGAAGGTGTCAAAATGCTTGACCCTCACATGTTCTTTTGACATAGCTTTCATGAGATCAAGTGAGCTAACTTCACCCGTATCCACTTCACGAGCGGCATAGATATCGCAAAGTATAACTTCAGAAGCACTCTTAAACGCACTGGCAAACTCATTTAATAATTCTTTGGTTCTAGAGTATGTGTGTGGCTGAAAGATGCAGAGAATGCGCTTAATATCTGTCATACGCGCTGCAGCTTCAAGGGTGGCTTTGATTTCGTTTGGATGATGGGCATAATCGTCTATAATGGTAATATCCTGGGCTTTGCCAATAAATTCAAAACGCCTGCTTGCATTTTTGAAAGTTGAGAGGCGTGTTTTAATGGTATCGGTGTTGATAGAAAAGACAACACCCACGACAAAAGCGGCAAGTGCGTTGTAGATATTGTGTTGACCAGGCACTAAAAGAGATAGGTTACACAGCACTTTATCTTTGTGAAGGATGTCAAAAGTTGGGTATCCTAAGCTATTGTATACAATGTTTTTCGCGAGGTAGTCACAGTGCTCTGACAAACCGAAAGTCAAGACTTTGCCTTTGTAATAGGGAAGTATTTTTCTGGAGTTATAATCATCACCATTTAAAACGAGTGTTCCCTTGTCTAGAACGTTGCTAGAAAACTTGACAAAGGCGCTAATGATATGGTCTAAATTTCTATAATAATCAAGATGGTCTTCATCAATATTGAGTATGACGCCAACTTTAGGATAGAACTCAAGAAAATTTTCTTTATACTCACAGGCTTCTGTGATAAACAACTGACTTTTACCAAGCCTAACATTGCTTTTGATATCTGAGAAATAACCACCTACAAGAGCGGTTGGATCATGCGTGGCATCGTTGAAAATACGAGTGACCATAGAGGTTGTTGTCGTTTTGCCATGTGTACCAGAGATGGCGATGCTATCTTTATACCTTGCCATGATATGGCCTAACATTTCTGCACGACTGATACAAGGTATACCAAGTACGCCAGCTGCATGTAGCTCTGGATTGTCTTCGTTAACTGCAGACGTATAGACAACAAGTTCTGCGCCTGAAAGGTTATCTTCTGAATGGCTGTAATATACGGTTATCCCCATTTGTATTAGGTGGTCAGTGAGGTCCGAACGATGCAAGTCAGAACCGCTGATGATATGTCCTTGCATCATGAGTATCTCTGCGATTGCGCTATTGCTAACGCCGCCGATGCCGACAATGTGAATGTGTTTTTTTGATGAAAGATCGATCATATGCACTCCTAGACTTATAAATTGATTGAATCATACACTTGATTAAACGCATATAAGCGAAAAAAAGTTGTAATCTAAAATCATAATGATTATACCCTATTTTACCGCGACTTAAAAGGCCTTCATTTTTAAAAACATGAAGAAACAAATGAAAAGGTATTGAAGTATGGTGAAAAAACGAATAAAATTAGAGTATTATAATAAAAACATTCGGAGTGTGATGGTGTGAGTAAGTTAAAACGAAACGAAAGAATTGGTGCAATCGTTAAAATTCTATGTGATTCACCCAACAAAGTGTTTACACTCAATTATTTTACAATGATATTCGATTCGGCGAAATCCACAATTAGCGAAGACTTAGTCATCGTCAAAAAGCTCATGGAAGAATTGTCACTTGGAAAAGTTGTCACGATTGCTGGCGCATCTGGGGGCGCAAAATATGTGCCAATGATGGGCCACGAAGAAAAGCATGCATTGATTGAAAAAATATGTGAAGACATTAAAAAACCCGAACGCATTATGCCGGGTAAATATCTATATATGGCGGATATCTTATATAATCCTGCTTATATAAAAGGCATTGGTGATATCTTTGCAGAGAAGTTTTCCGATGAACACACGAAAGTGGATTATGTTCTAACCATTGAAACTAAGGGCATTCCAATTGCAATGATGACAGCGCGCGGACTCAATGTGCCGCTCGTGATTGCTAGACATGAAAACAAAGTGACCGAAGGCTCTAAAATAAGTATCAATTACATTTCTGGATCGACAGGGAATCTTCAAACGATGTACATTTCCAAAAAAGCCATTAAAAAGGATTCCAATGTTCTCATCGTCGATGATTTCATGAAAGCAGGCGGTTCGGCAAAAGGTATGACACAACTTGTTCAAGAGATGGACTGCCACGTTGCGGGTATATGTGTCCTCTTTGATACGACCACGCCTTCAAGTAAACTGGTAGATAAATATATCTCGTTGATTAAATATGAAGGCATCGATTCAAATGATGAAATCATGGTCCATCCCAATTATGAATTCCTATAAATATGGAAATCGCAAAATCACCTAATAAGTCGCAAAATATGAACAAAATTAAATAAATTAAAAAAAAGTAACAAAAAAAGAAGGAATATTCCTTTACTTATCGAATACTTACTCTACACAGCATAAGTTAGGGGGATAAAAATGAACATAACAGACGTCAGAATTAGAAAACTTCGAGAGGACGGCAAGATGAAAGCGGTTGTATCGTTAACATTTGACGATGCATTTGTCGTACACGATATCAAAGTCATCGAAGGACAAAATGGGTTATTTGTTGCTATGCCAAGTCGAAAAGTAGGGGAAGCAGACTATAGAGATATTGCGCATCCTATCAATCAAGAAACAAGAACATTGATTCAAAATATCATATTTGAAGAATATGAAAAAGCGAAAAATGCAACTGGGGATGAATTTTTCGTAGAATAAAAACATTTAATTGAGCACGCTTACGCGGGCTCTTTTTTTATAAGTTTTGTTAATATTTGTTTAGTTTTAAAGTGAAAAGTGATATAATTTCACGTGTTGAAAGTCATAGACAAAGAGGGACGACGAATGGGAAAATTGAATACGATTATTCTAGCAGCAGGGTATGGAAAACGCATGAAATCAAAGCTACCCAAAGTGTTACATAAAGTGAGCGGCGTACCGATGATTCAGCATGTGGTGGATCTGGCGGTGAAAATAGAAAGCGATGCGGTCATTTGCGTCGTCGGACATGGCCGAGAACTGGTAGAAAGTGCTCTTGAAGGTCAGAACTTGACATTTGTGGAACAAAAAGTTCAACTTGGAACAGGCCATGCCGTTCGAACGGCAGAAGCCTTTATTGAGACAGGCGATATTCTTGTGCTTTTCGGAGATGCACCACTGTTGAGTGAAATGACGCTGCGTGCATTCATTGAGCATCATCGTGTAGGGGGTTACCAAGCGAGCCTAATCTCTACAATTTTCCAAGATCCTACAGGTTATGGACGTATCATTCGAGATGCATCGCATCAATTTGATAAAATCATCGAACATAAAGATGCTTCAGAACACCAACTCTGTATCAAAGAAATCAATTCGGGAATCGGGTTATTTGATGCAAAGCTTTTAAAAGAGGCACTATCTGACCTTAAAAATGACAACACGCAAGGCGAATATTATTTGACAGACGTGTTTGAAGTCGTCAAAAATAAAGGCGGTAAAGTCAGCGCATACATTACAAACGACAATACAGAGGTTATGGGTGTCAACGATAGGCTTGCACTTGCAGAGGCTGAAAGCTATCATCAGAACAAAATCAAAAAACATTGGATGCTTGAAGGGGTAACTATGGTATCTCCTGAGAGTATTTATATAGAAAAATACGTGCAAATTGGTCAGGATACAATTCTCCAGCAAGGCACACAGTTAAAAGGTAAAACGATTATTGGAGAAGCATGTATCCTAGGGCCTTATGCAGATATTTCAGATACCGAGATAGGTAATTGCGTTAAAGTGAAGCATTCTACTATTATGGAATCGAAGATCGATGACAAATCGGTAGTCGGCCCATATGCCTACTTAAGACCAAAATCAATTGTTGGCAAAGATGTTAAAATAGGAGATTTCGTCGAAGTCAAAAATAGTACGATTGGAGATGGCACTAAAATCTCTCATCTCACCTATGTTGGAGATGCTAAAGTCGGAAAAAACGTAAATTTGGGTTGTGGTGTTGTATTCGTCAATTACAACGGACTTAGCAAAGGGTTGACCGAAGTTGATGACGATGCGTTCATCGGTTGTAACACAAACCTCATAGCGCCTGTCAAAGTGGGAAAAAAAGCCTACATAGCGGCAGGTTCAACAATTACGGAAGACGTACCTGATGGTGCTCTCGCTATCGCGAGAGAAAGACAAGTCAACAAGACCGATTGGTCAAACAAATATCAAAAAAACAAGTAGGAGGATCCAATGCAATCGAATGATAGGCGGATAAAGGTTTTTTCTGGTAATGCAAATCAAGATCTGGCAAAAGCGATTTGTAAGGAACTTGGTTTGCCACTGGGCGACAGTGTCGTAAAAACCTTTAGCGATGGAGAGATATCAGTTAATATCAACGAAACGGTAAGAGGTATTGATGTTTTCGTGGTACAATCCTTTTCATTACCTAAAGTAAATGACTATTTAATGGAATTGTTAATCATGATTGATGCGCTGAAGCGCGCTTCAGCAGGCAGAATTACAGCAGTAATTCCGTATTATGGTTATGCTAGACAAGATAGAAAGGCAAAAGCGAGAGATCCAATTTCAGCTAAATTAGTTGCTAATCTCATCGTAGCGGCAGGCGCGGATCGCGTCTTGACTATGGACCTACATGCAGCGCAAATTCAAGGGTATTTTGATATTCCTTTGGATCATTTAAAAGGGGTTCCAATCCTAGCAGACTATTTCAAACAAAAGGGCATCAAAGACCTCGTTGTCGTATCTCCCGATTTAGGTAGTGTGACGCGTACGAGAGATTTATCCAACAAGCTTGATGCACCAATTGCTATCGTTGATAAAAGAAGACCTGAGCCGAATGTTTCTGAGATTATGAACATCATTGGCGATGTAAAAGGTAAAAATGTCATCTTGATCGATGATATGATCGATACGGCTGGTACGATTGTCAATGCCGCCAAGGCACTTAAGGATATGGGCGCTAAAGATGTTTATGCTTGCTGCACGCATGGCGTATTCTCTGGTCCAGCTGCGTTAAGACTGAGTGATCCTGTTATTTCCGAGCTTGTCGTTTTAGATACAATTGATATCTCACCAGAGATGAGAGCGCTAGAAAATGTTACTTTGTTGTCGGTTGCACCTGTATTTTCTGAAGCAATTCGAAGAATCTTCAATAACGATTCAGTGAGTACGATGTTCGAATAAATGAAGACTTAAACGCTTAGTACAACATTGTTGACAAGCGTTTTTTTTGATATAATTGTATGGACTATTTTACGGTGAAGGAGTGATGACATGTATGTTGTCGTGGGTCTTGGCAATCCAGGAAAAAAGTACGATTTAACCAGACATAACGTGGGTTTTGAAGCCATTGATCGCCTAAGCGATAAATATAAGATCACTGTGAACAAAATTAAGCACAAAGCACTTATTGGAGAGGGAACAATTGGCGGTGAAAAGGTCATTCTCGTTAAACCCCAAACGTATATGAATTTAAGTGGTGAAACCGTGATGGGTATTTGCAAATTCTATCAATTGCCCATGGAAAACCTCATTGTGATATTTGACGATGTAGATACTGATTTTGCAAAAATCCGTATTAGAAAAAAAGGCAGTGCAGGCACACATAACGGCATGAGAAGCATCATCTATTTGCTTCAAAAAGACGACTTCCCAAGAATTAGGATAGGGATAGGCAAATCAAGTCACCTTCAACTAGCGGACTATGTGCTTCAAAAGTTCTCTAAGGATGAAATGATTGAGATAAATGCAACCATTGATCGAGCGGCAGAAGCAGTTTTAAGCATCATAGAATTCGGTGCGGATCAAGCGATGAACCGCTTTAACGGTTAGAGAGGCGCATATGTTTAACTTGCTCTTAAATTTATTTGAACATTCTGTGGAATTTCAAGCATTAAGTAAAAGCATCGAGGAAAAAATCAGTCCTATTCTGGTGCATGGGTCGGATCATCAAGTGATGAAATGGATTGCGCAGCGCCTTTCTATTGCGCATGAACGGACCGTTGTTTTGTTTTTTGAAGATGAACACAAAGCTAAAATGGCGGCTGAAGAGGTTGAAGACGCCATCTATTTGCCAAGTCGAGAAATCATCTGGTTCGATTCATATGCCCATTCAAATCAAGTTGCCATTGAACGCGTTGAAGCGTTATTAAGTGCGACCGCTAGAGAGCGCGCACTTGTATTCACATCAATCAACAACATGACATATCGCTATCCAAAGAGCCATCAACTCGTAGGTAGAAAACTCGAACTTAACATGAATACGGAGCTACCACTTTCTAAATTGCAGGAGACACTCTATGCATTCGGCTACGAACGTGTGGAAATCGTGGAATCCAAAGGACAATATAGCATAAGAGGCGGCATATTAGATATCTTTTCAACGATGTATGAAACGCCTTATCGCGTGGAGTTTTTTGGGGATGACGTGGATTCTATACGCGATTTTGATATAGAATCCCAAAAATCACTCAGCAAATTTGAGCAGTTCACAATTTATCCTTGTCGAGAAATCGTTATTGACGCTTCTCAGATAGAGACGGCTATTTTAAAATTAAAAACACTTAAGTCAAAATATAAAACACATAAGCGCGAAAAAATTGAAGAGATGATTGAACATCTCAGTGAACGCGTCTTTGTCGATGGCATCGATAAGTATTTCCCACTTTTTTTTGATCAGTCGGAAACGCTCCTTGATTACTTCAATACACCCATCGTTTTTCTCATGGGCAACAATCAATGTGTTTCAAGGGTTATTCAGTACTACGAAGAGTATAAACGCCAATTTGCCGATTATTTGGAGAGAGGTGAAGTCATACCTGAACAGTTTGAACGCATCTACGATTTCGAAACAATCAAATCAGAACTCTCGCTGCATCAAGTGGTTCTAAGTGAACTACTCATGAAGCATACTGACGGATTTACACCAAATCAGATCATCAAATTGTCTTCGAGAGAGATGAATAAATACTATGGAAAATTTGATCAGATTGCACTGGATATTCGCAAGTGGAAACTCAAGGGATATCATGTCCTCGTAGCATTTAGCAGTAGCGAGCGCTTGACACGCTTTCTAAACACCATGGAAGGTTTCGAGCTCGCTGTCAATTCGGAAGAGGGTTTCGAGCGCGTCATGAGTGGGCAAGCGATTGCCGTCTATCATCCGATTCAAGCTGGATTCTATTTTGACACGTTTAAAGCAGTCGTACTGACGGAAACGGAGCTCTTTGGAGAAGGTAAAAAAGTTAGCAGAAAGAAGCCTGCTCAAGGCAAAGTCATCAAAGCATTTTCCGAGCTCTCAGTTGGTGATTATGTCGTTCATGAAAATCACGGGGTTGGGCAGTATCTTGGCATTGAACAAATGAAAATCGATCAGACGCGCAAGGACTTTTTAAAGCTCAAATATGCACAAGATGACTATTTATACATTCCCGTTGAAAGTGCTGGTCTCGTGCAAAAGTACATGGGCACAGACAAAGAAAAGCTCAAACTCAACAAATTGGGTGGCGCTGAATGGAAGAAGACAAAAATACGGGCTAGAAAAGCCATTGACGATATGACAGACGAGTTGATTGAGCTCTATGCAAACAGACGGCTCAAAAAAGGTTTTGCTTTTATGGAAGACAATGACTGGCAAAGGGAATTCGAAGCGTTGTTTCCATATCAAGAGACGAAAGATCAACTCAAATGTATTGATGAAATCAAAGTGGACATGGAAAAACCTCAACCCATGGAGCGTCTCCTTTGTGGCGATGTTGGCTATGGAAAGACTGAAGTGGCTATACGTGCGGCATTTAAAGCAGTACTGAGCTCAAAACAAGTTGCAATCTTGGTACCAACGACGATCTTGGCGCAGCAACATTTCAATAACATTGTAGAAAGATTTTCGAAATATCCTGCAAATGTTCAGATGATCTCTAGATTTAGGACTAAGAAGGAACAGGAAAAAATTATTAAAGATCTGAAATCGGGCGTTGTCGACGTCGTCATTGGAACGCATCGTATTCTTTCAAATGATGTTGTATTTAAAGACTTAGGGCTACTCGTCATAGATGAAGAACAGCGTTTTGGCGTCAAACATAAAGAAAAGATCAAGCAACTCAAAGAGAATATTGACGTCTTGACCTTGACGGCGACACCAATTCCGAGAACCTTGCATATGTCCATGATTGGCATTCGCGACATGAGCGTCATCGAAGACCCACCAGAAGATCGTTATCCGATTCAAACGTATGTCGTTGAGTATGACGAACACTTGGTGAAAGAGGCGATTGCTAGAGAAATCGAGCGGGGCGGGCAAGTCTATTTTGTTCACAATCGCGTTGCAGATATCGATCGAGTCGCTGCGAAATTACAAGAGTTAGTACCCGAGGCAATTGTTCATTACGCTCACGGACAAATGCATGAACATCAACTTGAAAAATTGATGGTAGAATTTATGAACAATTCATTTAATGTGCTCGTATCAACGACGATTATCGAAACGGGCCTAGACATTTCCAATGTCAACACGATCATTATTAATGACGGCGATCGCTTTGGCTTGTCTCAGCTTTATCAACTGCGCGGTCGAGTCGGAAGAAGCAACCGCTTAGCGTATTGTTACATCTTCTATCAGGAAAACAAAGTGCTAAGCGAAGTCGCTGAAAAACGATTGAAAGCGATAAAGGAATTTACCGAACTAGGTGCTGGATTTAAAATCGCCATGCGAGATCTAGAAATCAGAGGCGCTGGAAATGTTCTTGGTACTGAACAGCACGGCTATATGGAAGCGATTGGATACGATTTGTACTGTAAATTAATGGAAGAAAGCATGATGTCTAAAAAGGGCGAAGTCATTAAACTTAAGCCACAAGCTAAAATTGATATCGCAATAAATGCGTTTATTCCGGAAACATACATTAGCAATCATCAACTAAAAATTGAAATCTATAAAAAAATTGCTGCTATAGAATCGCGGGAAGATGTCAATATGATCTATGAGGAAATTGAAGATAGATTTGGCACCGTACCTGTATCAGTGGGCAATCTGATAACAATTGCCTATATCAAGGCATTGTGTGAAATGATGTCCATAGAAGAAGTATCTGAAGATACGAAAGACTTTATGCTTAAATTTAGTTCGGATTATGCCATCAGTCCACTCTTTATCAGCCAAGTGTTGGCGTTCGATTCAAAAAATGTCTCGTTTTTCGCAGGGAATCCCGCCTTGCTGAGGGTTAAAATTACAAACAGATTAAGAAAGAAAGAAGAACAATTAACAATGCTTGAAAAGTATGTCGAAAAAATATATAGTTTTCATAGTGAATATTTAAATATATAATAGATATTGAAATGTAAAAAAAAGAGAATGTGCCTTTGCACAGACGAATTAAAGGGAGAGAGAATATGTCTAATTTTAAAAGAGTAACTGCATTACTAATAGTTATGCTAATGATCGTATTAACAGGTTGTGGTGCTAAAAACGTAAATGAAGCAACGACGGAAGGCGTCAGCAAAGTGGACAAAGAAAAGGCTGTTGCCATCGTGAATAGTGAAGTCGTGGATATTGATACTTACAATATCTATTATGCAATGTATGAAACAGCTTACAAACAATATTATGGCGAGGAAATATTAGGTCAAGAATTTGAAGGCGTTAAGTTTGCTGATGTTTTAAGAAAAGATATCCTTGAAATGCTCGTTCAAGATTCATTGATTAAATCGTTTGTATTATCATCTGGCTATACAATTAGCGATGATTTATTCAAAACAAAATACGATGAACTCAAAAAAATGCTTGCGGAAGATGCTGAAACGAAAGCCATGTACGATACGATTGGCGTAACCGATGCATTCTTAGAAAAACAAGTTCAAGGTAGCATTTTAATGGAAGAGTTCACTAAAACGGTTAATGGAATGATCGATGCTGAAACAGCTAAACTTGACGCACTTTATGCAAGTGAACCCATTCAAGTAAAAGCAAGACATATTTTAGTAGAAGATGAAGCAACTGCTAAAGAAGTAAAAGCTAAGTTAGATGCTGGCGAAGATTTTGCGGCACTTGTTACTCAATATTCTAAAGATACTGGTTCTGTCAGTGCAGGTGGCGATTTGGGTTACTTCGCAAAAGGTGTCATGGTTCCTGAATTTGATGCGGTTGCATTTTCTAGCCCAATTGGCACCATTAGCGAACCTGTTCAATCTCAATTTGGATACCACATCATAAATGTTGAAGATGTTCAAACAGTTAATCAATTGATTGAAAACGGTGAAGATGAAGCAGTCATCAACGATTTCAAACAACAAATCAAAAAAGATTTGTATACTGAATATTATAAGATCAAAGTAGATGAACTCAAAGCTGCTGCGACAATCGAAACATTTATTGAAAAAGTGACACCGAAAACAGAATAATAGCGCACCTGTATTATCATAATAAAAGAAAGTCACAGAGGTCAGTCGAGTACTGGCCTCTTTACAATAGGAGAATCATATGTCAAAAAAAACGGTACAAAGTAGCTCGGATTCATTTGTTAAAGGGGCATTTATTTTAGGGTTGTCGGGTATTTTCGTCAAAATAATCGGCGCATTTTTTAGAATTCCTTTGGCAAATTTACTTGGACCAGAAGGTATGAGCTATTATCAAAGTGCCTATCCAATCTACAATTTTTTCATTGTGCTGGCGACAGCGGGACTACCAACGGCACTTGCGAAGATCATTTCAGAACAAAGGGCACTTGGAGACTATAGAAACTTAAACAGAACGTTTAAATCGGGTATGATCCTCATGACGACTGTGGGTTTGCTTGGCACTCTGTTAATGTACTTTGGAGCGGAAATTATAGTAAGCGGCATTAATAATCCCAATGCAGTTTTTGCCTTCAGAGCGTTGGCGCCAGCTATCGTCATTGTATCTGTCCTAGCGGTGTTTAGAGGGTTTTTCCAGGGCTTCCAGCAAATGAAACCCTTTGCATCTTCTCAAATATTTGAACAATTTGCCAGAGTAACTGTTGGTTATGGATTGGCGCTCTTGTTATTGAGTAGCGGCACTGCTTACGCCTCAGCAGGTGCGACATTTGGCGCAACAACGGGCGCGATTGCAGGACTTGCCGTCATCTATGTTATGTATCGTAAATTTAGAAAACAAAATGATCGTATATTTTCTGAACAAATGACTGGCGATCTCATACCTAAACGGCTAGTCATCAAACGCATCGTCATGATCGCAATACCTATAACACTTGGCGCTGCCGTTATGCCCCTTATGAATACAATCGATGTTATGCTGGTTATGAACCGATTAGCGGATATTGGCATGGGCGATCAAGCCAATGATCTATACGGTATGCTAAGCGGTTATGCCGCAACGCTTGTAAATTTACCGATGGTTGTGACCTCGGCGATACAAATTAGCATCGTACCTGCAGTGGCAACCCTTTATGTTCAACAACAGACAAAAGCACTAAGCCGTACAATCCAAAATGGCATTCGTATGACTTTGATTATCAGTTTGCCAGCTACAGCAGGTCTCGTATTACTTGCTAGACCAATTATGGAGCTTTTGTACCCAAGTCAAGTTGAATTTGCGCAAACGACAGGCAATATTCTCTCTATTTTAGGATTTGGCGTAATATTCCTTGGTATGTTCCAGGTAACAACTGGAATACTTCAAGGCCTTAATATGCAAAATCGACCAGCCTTCAATTTGATGATCGGTGCAGTGCTTAAAACGGTGCTCACTTATATCTTGGTTGGTATGCCAAACATTAACATTTACGGCGCGGCAATTTCCACACTGGTTGCATATGGTCTCGCCACGGCACTCAATTTGCATACGATGAGCAAACATGCCAATATTACTTTTGAACTAAAAACGGTTTTGCTTAAACCATTAATAGCCGTAATAGCGATGGGTGTTGTCGTTATTGCAAGTTATCAAGGGGGATTACTCATATTGCCTGCCAAATTAGCGACAGTAACTTCAATCGGTTTCGGTATGATCGCCTATTTTATCATGTTATTTAAAACAAAAACGTTGACTGACGAAGATTATGCAATGATGCCAGGTGGTTCAAAACTTAAAAAACTTAATGACAAATTTTTTAAATAGTAAATAAAACGAATGTTAGCAGGGCCAACCCATTGATGAGAGGAAACGGATTGAAATGAGCAGTAAGACGATAACAATAGTTGGGATGGGGCCAGGTGGTGATGCCTACCTAACCATGGAAGCTTTTAGAACGTTGACACAGTCAACAAAAGTATACTTGAGAACAGACCGTCATCCAGTCGTAAAGTACCTTGTAGAAAATGGTATGACCTACTCGTCCTTTGATGCCTATTACGGCCAATTTGAGACATTTGATGCCGTTTATCAAGCGATAGCCGATAAAGTTCTCGAGTTAGCTGAGACGGAGTCTGTCATATACGCCGTTCCAGGCAATCCATTTGTTGCTGAAAAATCTGTGAGTCTTATACTCGAAGCGGCTAATGGTCCAATTAATATCGTTCATGGAACGAGCTTTATCGATGCCATCGTAACGGCACTTAGGTATGATCCAGTTAACGGTTTTGTAATATTGGATGCCCTTAATATCGAAAATGAACGTATCAACGCAAGAAAAGACCATCTTTTCATTCAAGTATACGATCAAATGACCGCGTCAATGCTCAAGTTAGCACTCCTGGAAATATGGGGAGATGACCATATTGTTACGGTTGTTAAAGGTGCAGGCATTCTTGATGACGAGTTAATTGTAAGGGTTCCACTCTACGAATTGGATCACCGGGCAGACCTATATAGCCACCTTACTAGTGTGTTTGTGCCTGCTGGAACGCCCATCAAGCACGAATTGTACGAACTTGAAGCAATCATGCGACAGTTAAGATCAGAGGATGGCTGTCCGTGGGATCGTGAGCAAACACACGAGAGTTTAGCGCCTTATTTGATTGAAGAGGCTTATGAAGTCAAGGACGCAATCGTTAAAAAAGACGATGAAAGTTTAATTGATGAATTGGGAGATATTTTGCTACAGGTCGTATTTCATGCGACTATTGGTGAAGAGGATGGTTATTTTGAGTTTGGCGATATCGTTAAAACAGTCTGTGATAAGATGGTTAGAAGACATCCACACGTATTTGGCGATATTTCCGTTGCAAGTTCCGATGAAGTCCTTGTCAACTGGCAAGTTATTAAAGATGCGGAAAAATCGCTCAACCGCATTTCAGAGAGTATGAACGCTGTGACTTATAGTCTCCCGAGTTTGCTTCGCGCACAAAAAATTCAAAAGAAGGCGGCCGAAGTCGGTTTCGACTGGGAAAGTGCAGAGCATGCATTTGAAAAAATTATAGAAGAAGTCGAAGAACTTAGAACTGCAATGTTCGGAGTCAATCGTAAGGCTATTAAGGAAGAACTTGGTGATCTGCTTTTAATACTCTCGAACGTCGCACGCTTACTTGATTTGGATGCTGAACAAGCCCTTTCCGAAGCGACCGAAAAGTTCATAGGACGATTCACCTATATTGAAGATAATTTGGAAAAAGATGGACTAAAACCTAGTGCTGAGCTACTAGAACGCATGGAGGCGCTTTGGCTCGATTCAAAAAAACGTTCAGAAGTATAAAAAAAAATTCAAAATGTCTTGTAAAAGTTGAAATTTCAACGTATACTAATAATAGTTAAAACTACTTAATAATTTGAGGAGGTTATATTGTGAATAAAGCTGAATTAGTAGCTAGTATGGCTGAAAAATCTGGTTTAACTAAAAAAGACGCTGAGTTAGCATTAAATGCTTTCATGAAAAGTGTTGAAGAAGAACTTGCTAATAGCGGTAAAGTTCAATTAGTTGGATTTGGTACTTTCGATGTTAGAGAAAGAAAAGAAAGAACAGGCAGAAACCCAAGAAACCCTAAAGAAACAATTAATATCCCTGCATCTAAAGCACCTGTTTTTAAAGCAGGTAAAGCTTTAAAAGAAACTGTAAACAAATAATTAAAATATGAGAAAAAGCAGCTATGCTGCTTTTTCTTGATTTAAAGACTGTCTTTTTGAGGTGACTTATGAGAATTGATAAATATTTAAAAAACGCAAGGCTTATTAAGAGACGCACAATTGCTAAGGAAGCCTGCGATCAGGGACGCATTTTAATAGATGAAAAAGTAGCAAAACCGGGAACGGAAGTAACCGTAGGCGATGTCATTCAGATACGTTTCGGCAATAAAGCGACGGTGATTCGCATCACAGCACTCGATGAACACGTCACCAAAGAAGATTCGAAACTGTTATATGAGGTCCTCACAGAGACGAAATAGCTAAGGTTGGTCATGCATATGAAAAAGATAAAACGCAAGTTCTTTAGGCGCAATAGAGTCACTATTCTTATTATCGTGATTATTATGGTGTATTATGCTTATAATATGTATCAAACAGATCTGAAGCTTAAAGAATATAAAGGCGTACAATTGGATTTGAAATCTGAAATCGAATCATTAGAGCGAGATATCAACCGATTAACTGATGAATATGCCTATTCTCAGACATTAGAAGCTGTTGAAAAAATCGCCCGTGAAAAACTTAAGATGGTTAAACCCAACGAAATTATATACCTTATAAAGGGTGAAAAATCGAAAGGTGATTGATATGAGGGTAGCGTGTATTGATATTGGAACCAACTCAATCAGATTGTTAATGGCAGATTTTGACGGGCTCAAATTTTCAGGGGCTTTGAAAACACTTCAGATGACAAGACTAGGTAAAGGGGTCAATGAGACAAAGCGTTTGGCTCAAGACCGCATCGATACATCTGTAACTGTAATTGGCGATTATTGCGAGACGGCAAGTAAAAATGGGGCTGTAAGAATCTATCTTATGGCGACGAGTGCCGTCAGGGATTCGAGCAATGCTCACGATTTAATAGATGCTGTGCGCGAAAAAACGGGTCAGACAATTGAAGTCATATCAGGCGACGTAGAGGCTAAAGTTGGCTTTATGGGCGTGTTGTTGGGCAGCGAGAAGCCCAACCAAACGACGTTAGTCATAGATATCGGTGGTGGTTCGACTGAACTCATAATTGGAGATGCGGAAGGTATTCTTTACGCAAAGAGCTTAAATATTGGCGCAGTGCGAATGACTGGTGCCTACATACATTCCGATCCAGTGCAACCTTCTGAAACACAAGCGGTTGTGGCTTTTGTTTCAGAACAAATAAAAATGGTTATCAAAGACATCAAAGCATTTCCAATTGACGCAGTTATAGGCATAGGGGGAACAGCAACGACTTATGCGACGATGCAACATGAAGTAACTGCTTATTCCCGCGATAAAGTACATCGTCTAAAAGTATCGATAAATGAATTGATTGCACTTAACCTGCGCTTGGAATTAGCGACCGTAGAAGAACGTAAGGGGTTTCTAGGTCTTGAAGAAAAGCGAGCTGATATCATCTATGCAGGTGGCTTGATTATGCAGGTTATTATGGAGGCTTTGAACATTGAGACTTTTTCAGTGAGCGATTATGATAACCTTGAGGGCTTCATCGCCTACAAATGGATCGAAGAACATTAATAAACACAAATAGTTGCTGGATTGTGTTGACAACATCACAATAATCGTGTAATATTTATTTTGTTGCATGATATACGCGGTCCAGTAGTTCAGTTGGTTAGAACGCTAGCCTGTCACGCTAGAGGTCGACGGTTCGAGTCCGTTCTGGATCGCCATTTACAATTTTCGCTTGCGAAAATTGCCCGACATAAGCAATAACAGGTTTGCATCGCAAACCTGCCCGACATAAGCAACGAATGTTGCTAGGAGGGTTGCTAGGAGGGTTCTCAGTTATATATGA
>JBBRVO010000015.1:0-37689 GCA_038246775.1 Peptostreptococcales bacterium
GCTTTCATCGACTTTGCAATTTCAAGCATTGCAGATACCCCAGAAGCGTTATCAAGTGCCCCTGGAAAATAGTTGGCCTGATCAAAACCGCCAACGTGGTCAAGGTGTGCCGTTATAATGAAAATTTTATCATTTGACTTTCCTTCGAGCTTTGACAAAATATTCGCCGTTTCAACCGTTTTAAAACCAATAGTTTGTTTGATTGAGGCACCGTGTATATAGCCATAGACCGTTCCTTCTGGAACGACTGCTTCAGGTTCAATTTCATCGCTGCGTGCCGCGTTTTTCAGGTGATTATACACATCGCGTGTTATATACCCAAGGCCTATAGTATCACCAAATTTTGAACCCATTTCCAAAGTCAATGTCTTGACATCTGTTTCGAAATTTTCAACAGAATTAGAATCCGTGTTTGCAGGATAGTATAAAATGCCCACCGCACCTGCATCGATGATTGTCTGAAGACTATCTCCAATAAGCGGATGCGCCTGAGTGATGACAATCTTACCCTTTAAAGTTTCAATCGGGATTTTATAAACGTTATTATCTGCAAATACAAAATCGCCAGTATAGTCAATGCTGCCACCAGGGCCCCAAGATATAAATTTATAGTCTTCATGTCTTTTATAATTAACTAATTCACCCTTTTCATCCAAAAAAGTAAAAATGGACGACGCATCAAAATACGGAATTTGTGCAATAAAAGGCTGCTCAATAGGTTCGAGTCCAATCTGCTCAAATTTCGATTTTACGTAGTCCATGGCAAGTCTGTTGCCTGGTGTACCCGCTTTTCTGCCTTCAAACTCAGAAGATGCAAGCTTTTTGATATCTGTCATGATGTTCCCAGCATCAAATTGCTCTGGATTGAATGGATCTGAGATTTTCATTACATAAAATAATGCTAAGATGGCAATAGCTGTAATAAATAGCACGGCAATTTTCTTCATGGCACCCTCTTTAATTGAAAATGGAGGCATACTTTGCCCCCAACTCAACATTTTTTGGAGCGGGTGATGGGAATCGAACCCACACAGCTGGCTTGGGAAGCCAGAACTCTACCACTAAGCTACACCCGCATCTATTTAAACTTCTATTTCTAAAATTATCTTAGCATAAATTATTTAGTAAGTCTAATATATAATGAAATAAATCATGTTATTCTCACATTAAAAAAATGTAACTTAGGTGACAGAATATGGGTAAACAATAAGATATAATGATTAAACAAGATATCTTTTTAGGAGGCAATATATGGATCAATTTATCAAGAACATAGAATTTTCAACGCCACTCGTTATGGAAGCACTCGTCAGTTACCAAGAAGGTCAAGTTGTCAGCCGTACCTTAGCACAAAATAAACATATGAATATGACACTTTTTGCATTTGATAAAAACGAAGAGATCAGCTCACACGCATCCTCTGGTGACGCGATGGTCTATATCCTCGATGGCGAATCTGAAGTAACAATCGGTGACTCTGTTTTCACAGCAAAATCGGGAGAAACCATCGTCATGCCGGCCGGAATTCCCCATGCGCTCTTTGCAAAGGAACGTTTTAAAATGTTGCTGATCGTCGTTTTCAAACCAGCAGATGTTATCAACTTTTAGTTAGTAATCATTATAATGTCATTTAAGAACAAAACCAAAATATGTATTAAAAAACCTGAGAAAATAAATCTCAGGTTTTTTATATTTATTGTCGTCAAACGCTCTAATTCTTTATATCAATTAATCCTTTAATACCATTTTCTCTAAGTGTAAACATCACCAGCCAAGAAACGAAAAATGCATATAGTCGTTGCTCATTGACCATGCGTCACCGCCCCATGAGAAGCCGTACTTCTTAAAAGTCTTGACGACGTCGCCAATTGGAGACATTGAATAGGGACTAACACCTGGTTTCCAAAATGAACCGGCAACAACGCTGCCATCGGATCTAATCATATAGTTTTCCGAAGCATTGATATCGATTGCAAGGCCTAAGCGATGTTCAGATGTTTCACTAGAACGCCATGCATAACCACCGATATCTTTGATAGGAAATTTTTCAGGACCGTTGTAGATTTCTTTAAAGATTTGAACAACTGTATTAGCAATGCCTTTATTGACTGAGATATTGCGTTTGCTAGGGGTCTTCAACCCATTACTTCCTAGTACCCAAACATCAACTGTAACCGTGACGAGTTGCTTCTTGGCTTCTTCAGCGGTTTGATAGCGTGGCGCTTCTACAGACCCGAAAATAGATGCATATTTTATGGCGTTGTTTCCAAGCATTACCATAAGTTCAGCAGGAGTATACATGTCTTCTACTTTACGATGATCCCAGTCACCTCGACTTCCACCTCGACTGACAATTTCAACAACTTTTGTTTCCGCTACGTACTGGTCGAAGTTGAAACCATTTCCCTTTGAAATTAGCGTTGCTTCTGTCGTTAATTCTAGCGGTGTCACTTCAGATGTCGCTTCTGGAGTTGCAATTGGATTATTGACTGGACTCGCTACTGTCATTTTAATTGGACTATTAGCGTATACAAGATCATTCATTTTATTAATGGCTTGTGTTGCAGCACTGTCAGTATTCGGATTAGTAACCATTGTCTTAATCGCATTTTTTAGTATGATAAAAGCTTCTGCTCTTGATGTAACTTGCTTTGGTTCCAATTTTTGCTCATTTGTACCAGCCACGATAGATCTACTAACCATCAAGGATGTCGCTTCTTTTGCCCATGTGCTTAGCAAGTGAGCATCGGAAAACTGGCCATTGATTTCTTTGATTGCGGTAGAGGTCATTGAATCAACTGTTTGTATTTTATTGATCAATTTTTGTATCATGACAAACATTTCTTCACGCTTAATGGGTCCATACGGCTTGAAATTACCGTTTGGATAGCCAGTGACAAGTCCGAGGTCAAATGCAACGTCCGCGAAAGCATTGCCATCATCGTTAAATACATCTTGCTTCCAATCATCAGGTAGGTTACCAGACGCACGCACATAAGCTAGTACAATTGCTTCGGCAAACTCACCACGTGTGATTGGCAGTTTTAGCGACTTGTTATCATAATCATTTGGTAATATGCCCCATTCATCCGCTTCGGTTACACCGCTGGCATACCATGGTGCAGCGCTTTGATCAGCAAAACTAATTTGACCTGAAAAGCATACTATGGTTATCAAAATTAGGATAAAGGATGTACTCATAACTTTATTGAAATTACTTTTGATTTTTCTCATCGTATACCCCCCAAAACTAAAAAATATGTGTAGTTAACAATTAAACACTACTTGCCGTGTTTTCGTCATCATAACACATATGTTTTTAATTTACTTTGATTATACAATGATAAAGCTAATAAAGAAAATAATAGGGACATTGGTCCCTATATGTCCTTACTTGTTTTTATTTGTTTTTAACACCCAATAAACTGTTAAATACAAGCGTAATTACTGAGATGACTATGGATGCCAATATTGCATCCATTAATCCGCCAACTTGTATACCTGGAATGAATTTACCGACAATAAAAACCATGATGCCGTTAATCACAAATAAAAATAATCCGAGCGTCATAACTGTGACAGGTAATGTAAGTAAAGTCAAAAGTGGCTTGAGAAAAAAATTCAATATACCAAATAAAAACGCAGCACTAAATGCCGCCATGGCGGTTGATACATTAAATCCTGGTAGTAAATAACCCGCTGCGTATATGGCACCCGCAGCAATAATCCATTTTATCAGTAGCTTTTGCATTAAGATCTCCTTTTAAAGCATAATTGACTTACAATAATTGTATACCCCATTATACCACGGAACCTTCATGCTTCAATAACCATTCTTTTCTCCATAACCCACCAGCATATCCAGTAAGCTTACCATCTGCCCCAATAACGCGATGGCAAGGTATAATGATAGCAACTCGGTTATTGCCGTTTGCCGCGCCAACAGCTCTGACACTCTTTGGATTTTTAATCGATCTAGCAATCTCACCATAGCTTCTTGTCTCACCATATGGAATCGCCTGAAGGGCTAACCATACATTATTTTGAAAGTCCGTACCATGTGTTGAAACCGCAACACTAAATTCAGTTAATTTCCCCATAAAATAGGCGGTCAACTCTTGTGTCAAAAGATTTAGATACGGATTATTCCCTGTTTCTATTGTTTCGCCAAAATCTCTTTCAAGTATTCTCAATGAGGCATCGATATTCTTTCTATCTCTAAATTCTAGAAGACATATGCCGAAATTGTTTGAAACGGCAATCATCTCTCCGATGGGTGTATCAAAATACTTAAAATGCATCATATGTTCACCTCGTGATACATGTTGCTAATATTTTTAGTTTCTATTTTGCTTAATATCATATCACGTTGAAAACACGTAATCAACGACTTTACATAGATTTAACAATGGAAGAAACACGGTGGTATTCACTGTTAAATATCAAATTATTCTCACTATTTTAAAGTGTGTAACATTACCTTGACAGATACTTATCAGGGCTTTAACATATAGTAGTAATTTATATTTTGTAACCATTATTTTAACAGAAATCTCAAGAAAAATATTTCAAAATCGTGATTAGGAGGCAAATTTATGTCAATTGCCATTGGTATATTTGGTGGACTAGGCTTATTCCTATACGGCATGCAAATGATGGGTGCCGGTCTGCAAAAAGCTGCAGGTAAAAAACTAGAAAGAATCATTGAAATACTGACAACGAATCGTTTTATGGGTGTTATCGTCGGTGTTATCGTAACAGGTATCATACAAAGTTCAAGTGCGACGACAGTTATGGTTGTCGGTTTTGTAAATGCAGGTATTATGAATCTCTCACAAGCGGTTGGCGTCATCTTAGGTGCAAATATCGGTACAACGGTAACTGGTCAAATTGTCTCGCTATCAATTAGTGAAATCGCACCAATTTCCATCGGTATTGGTATGATCCTTTGGATGACTACTAAAAAAGATGGCTATAGAAACTTAGGTGAAATCTTAATTGGACTTGGCATATTGTTTGTGGGCATGGACTTCTTAGGTGGTGCCCTAAAACCTTTAAGAGAAGTAGAAGGATTTAAGACCTTGATGGTATCCTTGAGCACTCACCCAGTACTAGGTGTCTTAGTTGGTTTTGGATTAACTTTCGTTCTGCAGAGTTCAAGCGCTTCAATTGGAATGCTCATTGCTTTAGCCTCACTTGGTGCATTGCCACTTGCTGCTGCACTACCTATTCTATATGGTGATAACATTGGAACATGTACAACCGCACTCATTTCAAGTATCGGTGCAAGTAAAAATGGTAAACGTGCAGCTATCATCCACTTATCCTTCAACATTATTGGAACGTTGCTATTCGTCTTATTATTAACCAAACCAATAACGGCAATCGTCGTTGCTATTGATCCAACCGACGTCGCAAGACAAATTGCCAACGCACACACGATTTTCAACCTCTCAAATGTTGTCATTCAATTCCCGTTTGCATTTATATTAATTAAAATCGCTATGTGGGTTATTCCTAATAAAGACGAACCTACTGAAGAAAAACTCACGCGATTCATCGACGATCGTATTTTGGAGACGCCAACTATCGCAATTAAAAGTGTCATCAATGAAGCCATTAACATGGGTAACTTAGCCAGTGAAAGTTTAACCTATGCTATGGCTGGACTATTTGAAAATCAGCCTTCTAATGCACAACAAACGTTTGTACTAGAGAAGAAAATCAACACATTAGAGCGTTTGATTACTGAGTTTCTTGTAAAACTCTCTAATAAAGACATCAATGAATCCGATCGTAAGTATATCGACGGCTTATTTAACAGCATCAACGACATTGAACGCATTGGTGATCATGCAGACAATATTGCCGAGCTCATTGTTATTATGAATGATAATCGCATCGTATTCACCGATCACTCTAAAGAATCTCTAGCGACGATGTACCGAAAAACCAAAACCACTTTTGATTTGGCGCTTCAAGTTATGGATAAACCGACTCGTGCAACGATTCTTGAAGTCAATGCGCTCGAAGTTGAGATGGACGACCTTCAAAAAGAAGCAAGAAAAGGACACTTTGCAAGACTGAATACGCATGAGTGCACACCAGAGTCAGGTGTTTATTACCTTGAAATTGTAAACAATCTCGAAAGAATCTCAGACCTATCAAACAATCTCGTTCACGTTGTCTCTGATACGGTTGAAATAGCATAATTAACAAAAGGTTTACGACATTGAAATGAAAGTCGTAAACCTTTATTTTTTTTTGACACTATACCTTTTTCCAAAAACTAGGCGTTAACATGAGAAAAAACGTAAACAATTCCAATCTACCAAATAGCATTAGAAAGGATAATATCCATTTGCTGAAGTCGCTAAACAGGGCATAGGTCTTAGTTGGCCCAACAAAATCGAAACCAGGTCCAATATTTCCCAAAGTCGCAGCAACGGCGCTAGCTGCGCTTACTAAGCCTACATTTTCAAGTGAAATTAATAAAGTACCCATTAAAAATATGAGCAAATAGAGGAAGAAGAATCCAGATACGCTAGCCACAACGTCGCTTGACAACCTTTTCCCAGCCACTTGTATCGGCAATATCGCCCTAGGGTGAAGGATCTTAGAAATTTCTCTGCGAACGAGCTTGAATAAGATAACTAATCGAATCACTTTTATCGATCCTGCAGTAGATCCTGCACTCCCGCCAACAAACATCATCATAAACAAAACTGACTTACTAAAATCAGGCCACAAATCAAAATCTGTCGTCGAATAACCCGTCGTCGTAATAATTGATGAAACTTGGAAAAACGCATGGTTTAATGTATCACCGATTGAATCATAAGTACCAAATATGTTGGCAAATACAAGCAGAGTTGCAGCGGATACAATCAACAAATATATCTTAAATTCAGTATTGGCCAATATATTTTTAAAATTCCCCTTATAAAGATCATAATACAAAGCTAAATTGACGCCAGATCCCACCATAAATAGCGAAACAATAAAATATATATAATTACTATTAAAATGTCCGATACTCGCATTGTAATTTGAAAAGCCACCTGTGCCAACGGTACCAAAAGTATGAATTAATGCATCAAACAAATTCATGCCACCAATTAGAAGCAAAACCGTCTCAATAATCGTAATGCCCAGATAAACTGTATATAAAATTTTAGCAGTGTCTTTCATTTTTGGAACTATCTTATCCGTCACAGGTCCAGGGGTTTCAGCTTTGAAAATTTGAAAGGAACCCACTCCAATAGAGGGCATGATTGCGAGGGTCAAAACCAATATGCCCATACCGCCCATCCAGTGCATAAACGACCGCCAAAATATAATCCCCTTTGGTATGATTTCTACATTTGAAATCACTGTGGCACCTGTCGTCGTCAATCCAGAAACCGCTTCAAAAAAAGCATCTGTAAACGTGGGGAGTGACCCTGATAGAACAAACGGCAATGCACCGAAAAAAGAGATGATAAACCAACCAAAAGTGACGATAGTCACTGCATCTTTGGCTTTTAGATATCTTTTTTTTGCGCGTAATCTTGATAATAAAAGGCCAATAGCACTCATAAATAAAATTGTAACCATAAACGCACGTGCATCGCCACTATTATAATAAATCGATATCCCCAGTGGAATAGACATCGCTGCAGCTTCAATCAAAATTAAATTACCTAATACCCTCACGATCATTCCATAATTCATTAATATTTCCCCGCTTGCCTTTATAGAAGTAGGCCTCTAATTTATCTAGTACCTCGTTTAAGCAAAACACAATGACGCGATTATGAGGTTCGATAACTGTCGCGCCATCTGGAACCAATACCTTTCCATTTTTTACAATGGCACCGATGATGATACCAACCGGCAAGTCAATCGTACTTAGTGGCCGTCCTACAATTTTTGAGCCTTCAAGAGCAATAATTTCCATAACTTCAGCACTGCTACCAAGTAACAAAGATAACGATTTTATTCTACCGCCTTGCGCATACCGCATCAAATGAGATGCCGTCAATAGCACTGGATTAATGACCTTATTAATTTCTAAATCATGAAGTACGCTGGCGTAGTTTGATTTGCTTAACTTGGTAATCACCTTTTGAACATTATATTTTTTAGCAACGACAGAAAGCAGAATATTTTCCTCATCAAAACCGGTTAAGGCAATGACAGCATCCATTTGAGATATATTTTCTTCTATGAGAATGGATAAATCCGTCGCGTCGCCATGTATGATTAGAGTGTCCTTCAAGTTTACGGCCAATTCTGTACATATTTCTTTGTTCTTTTCAATAATTTTGACTTGTACCCCTTTTTGTTCCAATCGTTTGGCAAGATAAAACGAAATATTGCCACCACCTAAAATCATGACCCGTTTGATGCGTTTATAATCAGGTTTTAGAAGATGTTCTTTATATTGTTTCATGAAGTTTTGAATATCCAATTTGACACCAATGATATATAGTACATCGCCATTTGCTAGTATCGTATTACCATTTGGAATCAGCATTTCCTCATTGCGTTTGATTGCAACAATAAGCAACCTCTTTGGGAGGTCAATGCTTTTTATTGATTTTCCATTTAATAAATAGTCAGATTCAATCCTAAATTCAGACAACCCTACTTTTCCATTGGCAAAATCATCCATATAGATCGCTTCGTTTTTAAAAATCATTTTTACAATTTCTGTAGCAGTTTCACTATCTGGATTAGTGATTAAATCTATGTCCAAATTGTGTTTGATAAACTCGATTTGATTGGAATAATCTGGATTTCTAACACGCGCAACTACGCGTTTGCACCCCATTTTTTTTGCTAACGTCGCAATCAACAAGTTTGTTTCATCGGAACCAGTAACCGCAAATAAAATATCAGTAACTGCAATATTGATCCGTGTAAGCATCTCAATATTAAGCCCATCAGAATGCATCGGCATCATGTCAATATACGCTTTTGCTCTGTTCAAAGCCTCATGACCATTGTCAACAACTGTTACATTATTGTTCTTGATCGAAAAAATATCTGCAAGACGATAACCTAACTTTCCCGCACCAATGATCACAATATTCATTATACCCTCCATCAATTCGCTATTTTTTTAATTTGATGAGCATCATAGCGACATCATCATTGAAATCCGTGTGATTCGCTTTATGGATCATGTGAAACCCATAAAAAATGTCTTCCAGAAAATCCTTGGGACTTGTTTCCAAAACATCAATTAAGCGTCTACTGAGTGAAAACACTTTATCCCAACCGGTAAAATCCGAGGCTTCTCCTGCACAAAATAAGCCATCGGTGTAAAGGAATAGAACATCATCCTTTTCAATTTGAGTGGATTCTGTTTCATAAGTTACACCCTCCATCATGCCAACTAAAAAACCGTTTTGCTTAATCTCTAAAAACGTTTTGGTACGGGATTTATAAATCATCGGATACGGATGTGCTGCATTTGCATAAAACAATTCGTTCTTTTCTATAATACCAACAAATGCGGTAAACATGAAATATTTATCTTTACCAGCAAAGTCAAAATTTGAAAATATCGTTTCGTTCATGTTCATTAAAATTTCGTGTGGTTTAATCCCCTTTTCTTCAATGATTTTTCTATAGAGCATTTTTATCATTGATGCTGCCATACCGGCTGCAATGCCATGTCCAGTTACATCTGAGATCATAAAATGGACACGACCCTCTATTTCAACACAATCGAAAAAATCGCCACCGATACCAAGTGATGGATGATACTTCATAAAAAGGTCTATGGCATCATAGCCTTTTTCCTTTGGCAACATAATCGTTGCAAACGTATTGGCATTCTTTAATTCTTCATTTATCTGTCGGTTCAGTCCTGTGATGGTCATCTGTTGTTCGTGCAATTTAAGGGCGTTTTTAGCCTTCAATGGAAGAATGATTCTCATATCGTTTGGTGATAATGGCTTAGTGAAATAGTCTACTGCGCCATTTTTTAAAGTCTGTTCAATGGATTTTATTTCAGTAATCGAACTGTTAACGATAACTGGGATGTCGTGATATTCTGGGTTACTTCTTAACCGCTTCATCGTTTCAAATCCATCCATAACGGGCATGACAAGGTCTAAAATGATCAAATCAATTTGAGTGCGACTGACAATTTCAAGGACTTCCTCACCATTGATTGCCTCTTCAAAACTAATATCATATAAATTTTTTGACAAAATATCTTTTATGAGCGCACGATTCATCGTTGCATCATCTGCAATCAATATGTGATAGGTCATAATTATACCTCCAACTCAATGATGATTTATACATCTACTCGTTCATTTCAAAAAATTGGTCAAGTTTCATTAATTTGAAGAGACTTAGAATATCATCGCTAGCACCTGATATACTAAATCTTTTTTGATTACTTTCTGTACGCTTGTATAGGCTGATGACAAAAGTCAAACCAACCGAATCGATATTTTTTATATTGACGAGATCTAAGACAATTTCTTCGAATGGCATTTCAGATTTAAACAAATCGTCTATCTTCAAATTGAATTTTTCTACATTATTTGCAGTCAATCCATTGATTAAAATCAATCGCATGCAATCGCCTAATTGTTGTTCTTCCATATTGGAACCTCCTGATTCAAGTTAAGTAGTATATTAACTTCGCTTCCTTTAATTTTAATGTCAAAATCCATTTCAATAATGGTTTGATGCCCTCTATTACGTTCTCTTAAAAGCGATTTTGGATCATGTGTCTCTACTAAAAGATCATTGGGGTTAATACCTGGCCCCTCATCTTTAATTGAAAAATACATGATGGGCACTTTATATTCGATTAAGCAAGCTACTTTTTTATTTAGATCAAAATGATTGCCGTGTTCAACAGCATTGTTGAGAATCTCTCTCAACATAAATTCAATGTTAAATAAAAATCGAGTACTCATAAACTGAAATTTTATTTTAATCTTTTTTAGGATATCTTCAACAACATCATCCACCGCTTGAAATGACGACTCAATTTTATTTTCAAATATAATCATAAATGGCTCCTAAATAGTCATAAGACTTTTATTGTAGCACGAAAAATACGACCGCGGCTATCAAAGTTGGCAATAGTGCAAATTTAAGTAGACTCCCCGCTTCGATGCCCTGTTTAAAATACGGTTTTAAAATGGATTGCCCAATAGGGTTAGGTGAATTTGCAATAATCGTCAAACCACCACCCGTAATTGCGCCTGAAACAACGGCGTATTTAAGCGTGTCCGAAAAATTAGGCACAAGGGTACTTAAATAAGTAATTGCAGCATTATCATTGAAGGAAGTCAGCACAATGGAAGCCAGATTCAATCCAAGTGGTGGCAAACTGCCCAATATCGGTGCGATCCACCAAGCTTGAAGTGTGCCATGAACAATCAATCCCGCTAAAAAGAAACCAACCAATAACGCAGGCCTAAATTCGATTTTGTTTTGATAATAAGATGTAATCTGATAAAAACCCAGATAAAATAGAAACCCTGCTAAAAAAAGCGCAGATTCGTGGGCATTCATTATCGTCCAGAGCATAAAGAGTAGATGAGCGCCCATTATCCAAAACGGAACCTTATCATCGCGCAAATCCCAGTCAGGATCGCTATAGGTATCGCGTGCGTCAAGTGGTAACAAACCTGGTATCGTTCGACGATACTGTTTATTTGCAATGTTTTCAAATTTTTCATCAATGGCATTATTGATGTCGAATTCTGCTAGTTCTTGTTCTGTCAACTTTCTTCTTGCGATTTCTTTCATGTTATCCTTGAGTATGGATGAAAATGCCTTAAGTTCATTTGTAAACCCCATGCGGGTATCTATGTTCTGCTCCAAATTTTCAAAAAGGCCTTCAAGTTCCTTTTGACTAATGAAACGGTTTTGAATATGACGCTTAAACTGTAGGTCGTCATGCGGTTTTTTTAGTGCCTTGAATTCTTTTTTGAAAATAAAAAAATAGGACACAGTTCCAATGAGTACAGCTATAATAGATTTCCAACCAAAAGTCATAAACATAAATAAAATGTCCCAATCCCATTTGTCAACGACCATAAGTACAGGTGGCGAAGCAAAATTGGTCATGGCACCACCTACGGAAATATTGACGAAGAGTAATGCCAAAGTCATGTATTTAAGTGCTTTTGACGGATTGAGTACAAAAAATTTCTCAGATAGAAGCATGGCACAGATCGTCATCGCCGCTGGTCCTGTGATAAAAGAGCTTAAAAATGCAGATAAAATCAATATTGAGAGCCACCATGACTCGATGGTTCCGTTAAATAGTTTTACTATGTGCCATAAAATCAGTTCAAAAAGCTTGAGAATTGGTCTTGATGAAGCAATAATCATAATGACAATGATAAAAATAGGCTCTCTATAAGAAAGTGTGTTTAGGTAAAGTACAAAAGTATGCCAACTATAATAACTGGAGCACGTGATACCTAGAACGACTGCCCATAATCCAAAAACAACTTCGACTTCGCTTAAAAAATGAAACATAGTTGCTTTCATCGATCTTGAGTCTCGACTGACTTTGCCCTGTGCTTTTAAGTCTTCGAATTCAAGCTCATATTGATGTGCCTTTTTGCTAAAAAAGTTTACGGAGAGAGAATGAGCAATGGCTAAAAAGAATATAATTGTCACGATGGCATTAAATGGTGCCTTTTCTAAACGTCCAGAGAGAACGTCAGCAAGCCCCGAAGTTCCGCTATCACCATATGCGGCTTCTGGTATTGGAAATATTTCTATCTGCGTTGGTTTTTCAATTGTTGCAACGAAGTAAAGCAACATGAATATTGCCAAATAGAGCATGATAGAAAATATGATTCTATGGTTTTTCTTCATTAGGTGCACCTCTTTTATATGTGTCATTGTCATTACATAATTATAATGCATTATATACCCTTTTTATTTATGTTAAAATAGAAATTAAATTAATTAATTGCCATTATTAACAACTTATATGCCTATTATTAATGTTTTTTTAATGTTTACATTGTATAATAGCACATGTGAACAGTATTTTAATACTGACTAATAAAATTATGAGGTGTAGAAAATGAAAAAAGGTTTAATAGTACTATTAGTGGTCGTCGTCATAATTGCTGCGTTTGGTGGCATGCTTGTTTCAAAATACAATACATTGGTGACACTCAATGAGGATGTCAATGCATCACTCAGTCAAATTGACAATCAACTCCAACGTAGAAATGATTTGATTCCAAATCTGGTTGAAACCGTAAAAGGCTATGCATCCCAAGAAACTGAGATTTTTAATAACATTGCCGAATCGAGAGCTAAACTCATTGGCGCAACAGGTGTCGCAGATAAAGCAAATGCCGATGCCGAACTTACCGGATCCCTCTCAAGACTTCTTGCAATCTCTGAGAACTACCCAGATTTAAAGTCTAATGCTAACTTTATGCAATTGTCTGATGAACTTGCAGGAACAGAAAACAGAATTGCCATTGCAAGACAAGATTATAATGCAGTTGCCGCAAGCTTCAATAAGGTTGCCAAGTCTTTTCCAATGAATATCTTTGCAAAGATGTTTGGATTTGACAGCGCCGATTATTTTGAAGCTGCAGACGGTGCAGAACAAGTTCCTACTGTTGATTTTGGGAACTAGGTGACACATTTGTTTAAAAAAATGGGCGTGATTAAATTGAAAAAACGCATCCGCACTCTTACGTTACTCGTCATTTTATTGTCACTCTGTGTGCCGATAACGTTCGCAGCGAAGTTTCCAGAGCCTACTAGTAATTTCTATGTAAATGACTTTGCAAATATTTTATCCGCTGAGACAGAGCAAGCCATCATGGATGCGTCTGTACCACTTGCCAATCAAACCGGTGCACAGATCGTTGTCGTAACCATCAATACGATGGATGGGCAGGATATCGAAAGTTATGCCAATACTCTTTTTAGAGAATGGGGCATCGGCGATTCTAAGAAAAATAACGGCCTATTGTTACTCATTGCTTATGATGACCGCCAGTCTAGAATCGAAGTTGGCTATGGCCTCGAAGGCGCACTCAATGACGGTAAGACAGGACGCATCCAAGACGATTATCTCGTCGGCAATTTTAAAGCTGGTGATTATGATGCCGGCGTCCTAGGTACTTACTATAAGTTGGCCGAAGAAGTCTATAAGGAATACAATTTAAATGCAGAAGAGCTTATTAACAGAAACGTTTATTATGCACCAGCAGATACGACAGATTCTGGGAGTCTCTCACTTGGGGAAATACTCATAGGTTTCATCGTCGTCATTTTCATCATTCTCGACCTTATTTTCAATCGTGGCAGAATGACCCGTTTCATCCTCTATATGGCAGCGAGAGGCTCAAAAGGTGGCGGTGGCGGTGGCGGATTTGGCGGCGGTGGCGGAAGTAGCGGCGGCGGCGGTTCCTCAAGATCTTGGTAACTAAAGTGTATCTATTAACAACAAATATAAGGCGCTGTCTCGAACAAGATTTATTCTCGAGGCAGCGCCTTTTCTGTTGTGTTTAGTTTAGTTCAGTTATTTTCTTGCACCACTGCGTTTGATAGCCGCTTCATATAGAATTAAAGTTGCTGCGATGCCAACATTTAAAGAATCACAGTCGCCATACATTGGAATTTTTATTGACTGCGTATCGATGCCGTACCAATCTTTGGAGATCCCATAGCGCTCACTGCCCATGATGATGGCAATTTTACCCGAATATGACGTCTCATAATAAAATTGATCCGCATCCGTATCAGTCAGTAAGATTCTGTATTTGTTCTGTAATAACCAGTCAATCACTGCCTTAGTCTCTTCTTCAACGATTGGCACTTTAAAGCACGACCCTTGGCTACTTCTTAAGATTTTAGGATGTGTCAGACGCGTTTTGCGATTGCAGATGATGATTGCGTCGGTATTAGTACCATCACATGAGCGAATAATCGTTCCTATATTGCCAGGTATTTCAAGACCGTCGAGTACGACGATTACTTGATGTTGTTTTGGAATAAGTTGCGATAATTTTTTTTGTGGGAATTTTGCTACGACAAAGAGTCCAGCAGATGTCCCTACTTCTGCAATCTTCTTAAATGTCATATTTGAGACGATATGAATCTCTTCAGTTGCATCGAGCAAACGCATCATGATGTTATAAGCGTCTGGGGTTGTTATAGCTTCTAGATCGAGCACGACGGACTGTATGTCTACATTGTATTCAAGAAGTTTGCTAGAAGCCCATATGCCTTCTACACCCACAAGTTTTTCTGGATTTGACTTAGAGTTATTGGCGAGTGCTTGAATTTTTTTGATAATCGCTGCATTTTTCCCTGACATTCTGCATTTATTGCCAAAGCTACTTCTTATAAAACGCTCTTTTTCTTCGAGTGACTGCTTAATAAACATGAGGACTCCCTTCCGCTCGCTTTAAAAATCGATTAATTGAATCTATATAGTTGAGGTCATCGTCTTTTGACCTCTTTTTATGTTTTGGCCCTCTCATATTTTGAGCACGTGCAACCCGGCCATGGTGCCTTGAATCCAGTATGAAATCTATGTTGAGTGATGTAATCTCTTTGCCATTTTGATCCATGCAAAAACCGCGCTTTGCAAGCACCATTGCCGCCAATCCATTGTCTTGAGTAATCGCTAGATCACCTGGTTCCATATGGTTGGCAATATAATAATCGGCTGCATCATTTGTGACATCTACCGTAATAATCTGAGCGTAATCACTTTCAATCTTCACAGCATAGTTCTTTACGATGGACACTTGCATTTTATAAGCTTTTGCTACAGCGATTGTCTCTGCCACAACTGGGCATCCGTCGGCATCAATCCAAATCCTCATTTATTCCTCCGATATTTTTTTGATAATCGCATTCTATTATCTCACACTATTTCACATCCGTTAACCCACAGTTAAAAAAATGCTTACCATTTGTTTCTTACTTTTTCAGCGAACCCAAGAAAATGCTTCATAGTCACTTTTGTGCCATCATCTAAAGTCGCATAACCGTCGAAATACCCAAATATTTGATGCTGATCGCTAAGTAAGATTCCAAACGACGTGTAAGCCGCTCGATCCAAAATAGGCGTAAACACCGCCTCAAATCGTTTGTCATTTGATGTGAACTGCCATGGCTTCATATAATCGTCAAGGCCATCGGTATTTTTAGGTATCTTAAACGTCACAGTTTCCAGTTTATGAGCTTTCCCATCCCAAAAAATCATATTTTCTGTCGCATCACGCGTGTCACCAAAACCATAACCGAGATTGAATCCAAAAACATGACCCTCTATTAAGCCTTGTCCAGCACTCCAATACCAAGTGTTATCGTACGTCCAAACACCTCTTCCCCAATCTAAGAGACCAAAAGTGTCATCGGATGTCATTTCAAGCTGACGTCCTTGATGAATTACGATACCTTCTGCGCGCATCCCAATAATTTTTTGATTGTAATAAAAGGCTTTTGTCGCTTCTTTAAACGGCGTAGCAATAACCATACTATCCGTGGGCGCGTCTTTTAGCAAGAGGTCTACAATTAAAGGGAATCCATTTTCAAAATTTTGTATATTAAGTGTCAACCGTCTCCCATTTTCTTCATGGAAAAATTCCATTTCAACTTTCGAATTGAGAAAATGCACATCACCTGACTCAGAAGAAGCTGGCATTTTCATTTTTCCAAGTGGTAATAAGACCATTGGGCTTACTGTTGTCTGCGTCAAGGCTTTGAAATCGAGGAAAGACGCACTCAATAAACCCATATAACCGTTATCTGCCATAGTTAGCGCGATGCCAAAATCTGAGTTATAGACCAGATAATAATCCCACTCTTTAATTCTAAATTTGCTTGATTGAATCGCTGCTCTATCATATGTTTTGACAGGTCGTGTCGCATAGCCGGATTGATTGAGTTGCCCCTGTGCATTAAGCAAATCGCCTGGGTTAAGAATTATTTGCTTCATAGTCCCTCCATATCACACTTACTATTCTCTTTTAAGTTTAACCGATTTCTCATTAAAACGCATCGCTCAATAATTCAATTTCTACGATTGGGTGCTATAAGTATACCCCTCAAAAGATGACTAAATCGAATAGTCAGTCACATTCTGGGTATATAATTGACTTGAGGTGATTGTTATGAAATTAAAAGTGAGCATTTTTGAACCATACGGCATCTTATTTCTCATAATTGTTTCCATCTTATTATTTAGTGGCTGCGAAAAAAAAGGCCAGGATTCACTAGACAATTCAAAGATTCCGGATGTTAAAATCATCGCTGAAACGACAGAAGTCATAACGGATCAATCGACCGAATTAAAAACGGAAATTTTAACGGAAATTGTTACCGAAGCGAACCCCTATGTTCGCCCATTTGATGCCTACATTTTACAAAACGAGGATTTTATGGGTTGGATCAAAATTGATGGCACCTCTATTGATGACCCAATTGTTCAAGGGGTTGATAATGCTCACTATTTGAACTATGATTACACAGGTGCTAAGAACAATGCCGGTGCAATCTTTATGGATTACAAGAATCAAGGGAATTTTCATGACAATCACATGATTCTGTATGCACATTATATGAAAGACGGCACGATGTTCCACGATTTGCATAAATACAAGGTAGAAGACTTTTTGATACAATACCCTGAAATCACAATAAGTGGTTTGCATGACACTGAAAAATACGAAATTTTTTCAGTGCATATCGTCTCTGCCTACGATTACTATCTGTATCTTGGTTTAAACGATGAAGAACTTAGAGAATATGCGATGCATTTTAAACTACTGTCGATGCACGACAAATCAGTTACATTACCTGATGACTTAAAATTATTGACTTTAGTCACATGTACCTACGAATTTGATAATGCGAGACTACTGATTCATGCTTATCAAAAATGAGTTTTATGGTATACTTATCATATTACGACTCTAGAGGGGTATCATGGATCAAACAACACACATCAAAGGCCTCATTTTTATAGCACTTGCCGGAATCAGTTGGAGCACAACTGGACTATTTGCAAAAAATTTATTGACTAGCGGCTTTACATCTATTGAAGTTTCATTTATAAGATTATTCCTTGGCGCCATGCTTTTTTTAATTTATTTTTTAATAGTCAATTTCAAACTTTTAAAAATCGATAAAAAAGGATTGATTCTCACTTTATTCATGGGGGTCATCACTCAAGGCCTATTCAATCTCGTTTTCTTTGCTTCAGTTGAACGCATCGGCGTCATCAATGGCACGATATTGCTCTACTTAGCACCATTATTCATAACTTTTTTCTCAGTTGTCATCTTCAAGGAAAAATTGACTCTTTTAAAGCAATTTGGTGTCGGGTTGTCTATTGTCGGTTCCGTTCTCGCATTGACAGGTGCCGTTTTTAATTTTAAGGATTTATCAGCAATCGGCGTTATTCTTGGTATTGCATCCGGATTTGGCTATTCACTAGTTAGCGTGTTTAGCAAAATTGGACTAAAGCGCTATCCCGCGAAAACACTCATTTTTTACAGCTTTGCTTTTGGAGCAGCCTTTATCTTTCCTTTGGTAGATATTGGTGAAATCGCCATGAAAGTTCATGGCACTAAAGTTATAGCATCGATACTTGGTTTAGGCATCTTCTCTGCCACCGTTGCCTATATTTTTTACTTTGAAGGCATTTCAACAGGTCTGGATCTTTCTAAAGTGGGTGTCATGAGCATGATCGAATTGATCTTCGCGATTATATTTGCCGTGTTATTCGTCAATGAAACGCTAACGCCTATCAAGGTTTTAGGAATCGGTCTAATCTTGTTATCTATCTACTTAATCAATAAAAAGGGTGTCTTAAAAAATGAGTAAGATTCATTCATTTTTAAGACACCTTTATTTTATACTTTAATCTTAATTTTCAAAATATCTGCACTAATGAGTGCATTGATTAAGATAATAATCGCAGGGCCCAGAAACAAACCGACGAAGCCCACTAATTTAAAAGCGATATACATACTTGCAAGTGCAGATAAAGCACTGATGCCAATTGCATCGCCCAATATTTTTGGTTCAATAATTCGCCTAAAGGCAAATAAAATGCCATATAAAATGAGTAGCCCTACTGCAATAAAATAATTATTATTAACGATATAGAAGATCGCCAGTGGAACCATAACCGAACCCGTGCCAAATATCGGCAAAATATCTACCGCCGTTATCAATGCTGCCGTAGCAAGTGGAAACTTGATGCCTATGATCAATAGACCGGATAAGGATAAAATAAAAATAAAAAAGCTTAGAATGATTTGAGCACGGATGAATCCGAAAACGGCACGGTATAATTTTTCCATAACGATTTCAATTTTATGATGTGAAGAGTCATCAAATAGATTGATGATTTTATGTTTGATAGCCGGCAAGGTCATACTGATAAGATAAAGTGAAATTATAAAAATAAGTGTATCTATGATCAGATTTGGAATCCCCTGTGCCATATTGATCACAGTTTCTGAAAGTTTAACGACGACGGCTTGAAGTGAATCAATGCCCGTCTTAATAAAATCATTCAGTTCGAGATTTAATTCATCCGTAATCGGTGCAATGGTATCCAGTGTGTCTAGCGCAAATTTGTTGAAAGCATCATAGTTTTCTTTCGTGTATGACACAATGGATTTGCTGAGTGAAATGGTCTCTGTAACCCCTTTAATACTTATCAAATAACTGGAACCGATCAGGATCAATAAGAACATTGAGCATACAATAAAAGAAATTAACTTTCTCCTGCGTTTAAATGGCTTTGAAGTCAATAAAATGATTGGTTCAATTAAAAGTGCAATTAGAATGGCTAGTAAAAACGGAAAGCCAATTGTAAACAACATGTACAAAATAAAAACGACCAATGATACATAGAGTATTGTGAAAATATTCAAATGATTACCTCCTACATGTCTTATTTATGCACTTCTGAGTATACTTCATTTTTAATCCCATGTCATGCTTTCAAGTGAAAGATGTCTTCTATACCATGAATCGCTCTCTATAAGCGCATCTGGTTTGCCAGAATTCTTGATACGACCATTTTCCAAAATAATCAGCGTGTCGCTAGCCAGTATCGAAGTCAGTCGATGAGAAATTGACAAAACCATGCGCGTTTCGGCTGTTTTTCTTAGTACCGTTACTACGTTTTGTTCAGTAACAGAATCTAGATTTGCCGTAATTTCGTCAAGTAACAAGACATGCGGGTTGGAGACAATGGCACGTGCAATTCCAAGTAACTGTTTTTGTCCTTGTGAAAATATTGAATCGTTATGGATAATCGTATCATAAGCATCTTCTAATCCCTCAATATAGGCATTCATCCCTACAAAAGCCAACACCTCTTCAACCGCTTCTCGTGTGATTGATGCATCTTTCAAACTGATTTGATCGGCAATCGTACCGTTTATCAAATGAAAATTTTGATCAACATAACCAAATAGGTTTCTCTTTTGATGATTTGGGATTGAATACACATCAATACCACCAATCATAATACGTCCACGCGTTGGTTCCAACAGACCCATAATCAATTTAAATAAGGTTGATTTGCCTACACCCGTTCTCCCAATAAATGTCACTTTTTCTTTTTCATTAACATGAAGACTTATGTTTTGTAAAATTTCTGAACCCGTTTCATAAGAAAAACTTACATTATCAAAAGTAAGCGCATATGATTTTATGTCGGCGTCACGTTTAGGCGCATCTTCATCTTCAGAGAAATAGGCATCGACTCGTTTTATACCAGATAAGGCAATTTGAATATTTTGAAGTTCCATGCCAAGATTTTCAATGGGCGCAAACAGGTTTGAAAATAACTCGATTGACGCTGCAATCATACCAATTGACAATCCAAGTACATTTAAATCCTTAGCAGATAATACAACAATGGTTCCAATGATAAACGCCCGCGTTATTTGTATGACAGGCGGAAAAATAGAATCGTAAAAGTTCACTTTCTCAATCGTTTGAAAATTATCAAGTAGGACACTTTTGTAGTTTTCTTCCATGTATTGTTCTTTGCTAAATGATTTGATCATGCGCACATTTTTGATGCTCTCTGCAATGTGATTATTCACACTGCCTACGAGTCGACGGTTGTCAATTTGCGCTTTCAACATGCGCTTTTGAAATTGCCTTGTAACAAAATAGATAAATGGCAGTAGAAGTAAAGTGATAGTGCCTAGTTTTGCACTAAAAAACCAAATGGAGGCGACAATGCCAATTATTTTTAGTGAATCGACAAACATGCCCACTAAACCACTTGAAAACATAACATTAATTGCTTCAACGTCATTTGTGAACCTCGATACAATTGTTCCCGTATCATTTTGTGTGAAATAAGAAGCCCGAATGCGTTGGCTTTTTGCCATCATTTCATACCGAATTGACTTATTGATCTTCTGCCCAATTATTGTGAGGATCGCTTCCTTGAAAAAATCAAATATGCCGATGCCGAGTAGTGTCACCAAATAAATACAAGCCAAGAAGAGAAGACCTTGTTTATCCAGTGTACCCAAGTGATTGTCAATGATGTTTTTAAGAATTTGTGGGGGGACTAAGCTCGTTAAAACTGCGCCAACGGTAACGAGTACGAGCGTTGCAATTAGAACCTTGTTATTTTTGATGGTTGTTTTAAACGACTGAAAGACCAAACTATGCTTCATCGCCCGCACCACCTTCCGGATACTGTAGATTAAATATACGCGCGTAAAGGTCTGAGCGATTCATCATCTGCTCATGTGTGCCATATATGGCATCTTGATGCCTTTGTAAGAGAATAATCTGGCTCACATCTTTAAAGACAGACAGACGATGAGAGACAATTATGATCAGACTCTCTTGATAATGCCGTTTTAAATGTTCAATAATCTTACTTTCGGTTTTCATATCCACTGCTGAAAAGGGATCATCAAGTATAATTATTTTATTTTTGTTTAGCAAAGTCCTTGCTAGTGCAATCCTCGCCTGTTGCCCACCGCTCAACCTAACGCCATGGCTTCCAACCATTGTATTTTGTCCATCTTTCATAGACATGATTTCTTCATCCATACAAACGACTTTAAGAACGTCACTTATATCTTTGTCTGAACCCAAAGTGATGTTGTTATAAATGGACTCTGATAACAGATGCGGCGCATGTTCCATATAAGCAATCATTTCTGAGAGTGTCTTTTTATCAAAAGATTCTATGGGCTTTCCATTGATTTTGATATGACCCACAAACGGATACATGCCAGTAAGTGCAAGCCCTAATGATGATTTTCCACAAGCGACTGGTCCTGTAATCCCCACAATGTCTCCTGATTTTGCCTCAAATTCAATATTTTCAATAACCGCCTCTTTATCTTCAGAATATCGAAAGCTAAGCTGCTCAACTTGCAAGTTTACCTTAGTTGGAACCCTATTCCCCATAGCGGTTTCACTTTTGTAGTCCGACAAATAGGGCTTAATACGCAGCCAAGAAATTCTCGATTTTTGAACCGAGTTAAAAAGTTTAGCGGCTTTGCTAGCCTTGACGGCTAAGGCTGTGAACATCGTCAGATAAGTTATAAAGACGCCGAGTCGCCAATCGCCTTGGATGACGTTTGTGCCGCCATAATATAAGACGGCAACGACACCAGTCATTGCAATGACATTATAAATTGGTTGCATGGCATTTTCAAGGAGCAAGGCTTTGATAGCCTTGTGTTGAAGGTCCTCTAAGGCGTTATTATACGCCTGAAGATTGCGCGATTCAACGCCGTTAACGCGATACATCATTGCGTTATCAACATAATCGTAAGTCAATTCTGCAATTTCACTGCTTTTTTGTCTGTATTCTATTGAAAACCTGTAGATAATTTTTTTTAGTTTTTCTGCGATCATCATGGCAATCGGTATAAACAGACAACTTATCAAGGTGACTTGACTATCAATGAAACCCAGTGTGATGATGTAACTTATCATCAAAACACCTGTATCAAAAATCTCAGTCGTGAACTTTCTCATACCTTCTACGCAAAGATCTACGTCTGAAATTGTTCGCGTCATGAGATTTCCTGTACTTTCTTCATCAAGTTCTGCAATACTTTTATGCATGATCGTGTTATAGATCATCAACCGCATCAATGCACTGGTACTATTTGCAAATCGTCGAATATAAAACCGCTTGAAATACCTAAGCACTTGAATCACAAAGATCAACCCAACAAAGATGAGCGCTAAGATCAAAATTGATTGACTGCTATCACCATTAACTAATTTATCGATTAACTTGCCTTGATAAATAGGTCCAAGAATCATTGAAATGTTGAAAGTAAGTCCAAAAAAAAGAATGCATAATACGACGAATTTTTCGTTTTTCCAGTAGTTAATGATGCGATCTGGCGCATCAATTGGCTTAATGGTAAGTTTTGACAATGTGCTCACTTCTCTTTCTAATCATTTTATACTTCTATAAATATATTAACATTTTCAACATCATCTGCCTATGCTTTTTGTCGTGTTTAAAGATAGTGTTGACATAGCCTTATAGATACGATTACAATTTAAGTGTTAATGAAATGCTGCTATCGCCGGAGGTAAGTATGACTACAAATATGAAATTCAGACTGCGATTTGAGCAAGCCGTCGTTCTCGGATATCTCTTCATCATCTTGGTGGGTGGTATATTACTTAGTTTACCCATTGCCTCACGCACAGGTGCCGACGTACCTATTCTCAACGCTTTATTTACAGCGACATCTGCTACCTGTGTTACAGGGCTCGTTGTATATGATACGTATCTTGGTTGGTCCATTTTTGGTCAAACGGTCATTTTAATTTTGATTCAAATTGGCGGTTTGGGCTTTATGACCATAATAACCATTTTTTCAGTCTATTTAAAACGCAATATTGGTCTTCATGAACGCAAACTGTTAATGCAATCCACAGGGAGTTTAGAAATTGGCGGCATCGTCCGAATGGTCAAGAGAATTGTGATTGGTACCTTTATATTTGAAGGGATTGGGACACTATTACTCGCAACGAGATTTTGTCCACAATTTGGCTTCTGGGATGGCTTATATTCGGCATTGTTTCACTCAGTATCTGCTTTTTGTAATGCTGGCTTTGATTTGATGGGCAGATTTACTGCATTTAGTTCTTTAAAGACCTATTCAAATGATTACTTAGTTAATTTTACGATTACGATACTCATCGTCACGGGCGGTATTGGCTTCATTGTTTGGAACGATATCATATTGCATCGTCATCATCTAAAAAAATACCAACTCCATTCCAAAATTGCTTTGTCGGCAACCTTGTTTTTGATTGTTACTGGCACTTTCTTATTTTATATTTTTGAAAACCATTATAGTCTTTCAAATTTAAGTCAGTCAGAAAAGGTTATCGCTTCTATTTTCCAAGCGATAACGCCAAGAACTGCAGGGTTTAATACGGTAGACATTGGATCCCTATCTGAAAGTGGCCATATGTTGACTGTCTTACTTATGTTTATAGGTGGTAGTCCAGGATCTACTGCAGGTGGTATCAAGACAACTACCTTTGTCGTGATGATCATGGGTGCACTGGCATCGTCAAGGCATCAGTCACATATTACTATTTTCAAACGTCGTCTTGATGAACCTATCATAAGAGAAGCAAGTGCCATTGCAACACTTTATATTTTTCTGATTGTCTGCAGCACGATGATTATCAGTTTTATCCAAAGTTTTGAACTAAAAGATGTGCTATTTGAAGTCGTTTCAGCTATTGGTACTGTTGGATTGAGTACCGGTATAACCACTTCCTTAAATGACGCTTCCAAACTAATCATCATGTTGATGATGTTCGCCGGTAGAGTTGGTGGGTTGACATTGGCACTTGTCTTGGCGGAGAATAGAACAAGTATACAGGCAAATAGACCAATTGAAAAAATATTGATTGGCTAATAGAAAGGACAGGTCCGTATGAAATCAATCTTAGTAATCGGAATGGGACGATTTGGCAAACATATAGCTCAAAAGTTGATGGCACTTAACAACGACGTCATGATTGTCGACATCGATGAATCGATCATTTCAGAACTTGCACCAGATTTTACAGATGCCCATATCGGCGACTGCACAAATGAAGCGGTATTAAGATCATTGGGCATTCGAAATTTTGATATATGCATCGTAGCCATTGGAAATAATTTTCAATCTTCTCTTGAAACAACTTCCCTTCTTAAGGAATTGGGAGCTAAATACGTCGTTTCAAAAGCGAGTAGAGACATTCAAGCCAAATTTTTACTCAGAAATGGCGCTGATGAAGTCGTCTACCTTGAAAGAGAAATGGCAGAAAAGCTCGCTGTAAAATTTAGTGCTCGACATATCTTCGAGTTCATAGAATTGACACCTGAATATGCTATTTTTGAAATTCCAATGTCAGAAAATTGGTTAGGCAAGAGCATCGCTTCTATTGACATAAGACGCAAACACCATATTTCGATATTAGCAATCAAAAATGGGGACACCCTTGATCCAATGCCGACTGGTGACTATGTATTTTCTGATGGGGACCACGTCGTTGTCATAGGAAAACCTGATGACATCCTTAAACTTAACGGCAAAGGTTAAGATCACTCAAAGTTTCTATAAAAATAAAAAAACCCGCAAAATCTGCGGGTTTTCTATTTATAATTTTTCGCATTTATTTATTGAACTTCAAACCAGCTAAGCCTAAAACTATCAGTGCTGCACCACTTGATATATAAAGCATCAATGGTGTTGCAGTCTGTGGCAATGAACCACCTGGTACAACTGGAGACGTTGGCGGTGTATTCATATCAATGACAGCTTCGGTCGTTTCATATGACGAACCTTCCGTCGTTGCTTCTATTGTAGAATCCACGAGTCCAGGGACTTCAAAACCCTGATTTGTCGTTTTTTCTGTGGTTGCTTCTGTGGTAGTAGGTGTTCCGTTTTGAACGGTAACCGTAAAATTGTCTGTTGCAACGACAACCTTATTGTTCGAGGTAGCAGTCACGGTTCCAACATTAGTCGTCGTACCGCTAATCATTGCACTTGCCGTATACATCCAAACCTCTGTCGGTTCAAGAATTTGGTTGACGTTCATATCTCCTGAAACGTAATTAACGATACTGATTTTATCATCGGTAACGATAACATTTTCAAGGCCAATCGTACCAGGGTTGGAGACGCTGTAATTGTAGACGACCATCCCTGGACCATTGTTGATAATTGCTTTATCAGCTGTTTTATCTATGGCAATAACAGGTGCGCTTACAATTGAACCCACTGTGTTTGAATCCAGTGTGACGGATCCATTACGTGCAAGCAGCGAACCATTAATTGTCGCACCCGTTGTCAATGTAATAGATTCTAAGGCCAAAATAGTCCCTTCAAGATGTGATGTAATACCCAGTGTTGCAGAGCTTCCCATGTTCCAGAAAACTTGTTTAGCATTTGCACCGTTGATTAAGTTGACATTACTTGACGTCGCTGTAACTAACGTCGTCGCTGTTTTAAATACGAAGACTGCATTTGAGTCACCTCCCGCATCTAAAGTAAGTGTGCCAGTTAGGTTGAAAGTGCCTGATGCAGAAACATAATAGCCTGGTGTTAAAGTCTTGCCGCCGAGTTCTGCTGGTATAGTCGTTGCAGGTGTTCTACCTGCCGCATCGTTAAATGCAGCAATGAGATCCTGTTTGGCTTGTATGGCAACGGCATCATTGATATGGATTACGCCATTGATGATGGCAGGTCCTTGCGTAAAAGATGAGCCAGGTGCTATACCCACATCGCCGTTAATTGTTGTCGTTCCAGTATTTGTAATCGTTTGTCCCGCTAGGAGTGCAAAACTAGCTGCGGTTCCAAGGTTAATCGGCGCTTCAGCTGCCACGCTGATCAAAGGCGTTGACATAATTAATGTAATGAATAATGCTAATACCAATGAACCGATTCTTTTAGTAGATTTCATTTATTCCACTTCTCCTGTATTAGGATACTAGGCCATGTTGCACCATGCAACATCCTGTTATCTTTAATGAATTTTAAACTACCGTTTGATAACTTTTAATAAAAAGGCGATGACCGCGATAACGAGTAGAATGTGAATGAATCCGCCCATTGTATTGGCTGTAACGATGCCCAATAACCATAAAACAATTAGTATGATTGCAATTGTCTGTAACATAAAGTATGTACTTCCTTTCTCAAATTCGATTTTATTTAATATCCTTCTGTCTACCATTTAGTTCAATCAACTTAATAATGCCCCATGCAAGAACTGCATAAGCGACCATGCCGATGATCAGTTGTGGTTCTAATACGGCTTGTGTTTCGATGCCATCTGTAACAGCCATTCTAAAGATGCCTTCAAATGGTGCTAAAAAAATACCTGTTATTGCATATATCACGTTAACAAATGGGCTTTCTGGATTTGCGCCTAGTACTTTAAATATGAGTCTAAAAGCAAACAAGGTTTCCAAAATGCCTAAAATGTAGTACGTGACTTTTCTTGCTTTTATGTTGCGTTGTGTTACGACTGGTTTTGTTTCCATAAATTGGTCCCTCCGATTGATGTCGATTGCGGTAGTCAGCGCTCGATAGTATCACCATATACGCTGTCTATTACATTATACGTACGGTTGTTTGCTTTTAAGTGACTGATTTGATATTATATGACATATAATTATAGATATTTGATAGACATGGAGGGCATCATGGACAGTCAGGAACCTAAACGCGAAAGGCGTGTGCGTTATAAAGGCACACATCCAAAAGCATTTAAAGAAAAATACAAAGAACTTCAGCCGGAGAAATATGTGGATGATGTGATGAAAATCATACAAAAGGGCAATACCCCTGCTGGCACGCATCGCTCAATCTGTGTCGATGAAATCTTAGAATTCTTGCAAATAATACCAGGACAGATAGGACTCGATGCTACCCTTGGTTATGGTGGTCACACGCATGAACTCTTAAAAGCCTTAAATGGAAAAGGGCACCTCTACGCAACGGATGTCGATCCAATCGAACTACCTAGAACCCGTGATCGTTTGGCTGGGTTCGGCTTCGGCCCCGAAATTTTGACGATTAAGCACCTGAATTTTTCAGGCATTGATCAAGTGGTTGCTGAATCTGGTCCTCTTAACTTTGTATTGGCCGATCTTGGGGTTTCTTCTATGCAAATAGATAACCCACAGAGAGGCTTTTCATTTAAAAGCGAAGGACCACTCGATCTAAGATTAAATCCAGAAAAAGGAATCTCTGCAGCAGAGCGTTTAAAGTCAATTTCTAAAGACGCATTACAAGGCATGCTCTTTGAAAATTCTGATGAGCCACATGCAGAAGTCATAGCGCGTGCGATTATAGCCCAAAGAAGAAAGGGACATGGGATCACGACGACGACACAGCTTAAGCTAGTTATCGGAGAGGCACTTAAATTTATCCCTGAAAATACGAGGGATCATGACATAAAAAAAGCGTGTCAAAGATGTTTTCAGGCACTTAGAATCGATGTGAACAATGAATTCGAAGTGCTCTATGATTTCCTAGATAAATTGCCTGGTGCCCTTACATCTAGTGGACGTGTGGCAATTCTAACCTTTCATTCTGGTGAAGATCGGCTCGTTAAAAAAGCCTTTAAACAGCATCTTCGGGAAGGCCTCTACAGCGAAATCGCCTCTGAACCCATCAGACCTACAGTGGAAGAATGTGCGACGAACTCCCGGGCACGCTCTGCTAAACTACGCTGGGCGATAAAATCATAATTTGAATTAACTAACTAACACAACTAATACAACTAAAAAAACTGCCAACGGGCTAGAAACTTCCGTTGGCAGTTTTTTTGTTTATTTAGTTTTTATTTATGTTTTTTTATTGACGCTTAAGTGTCACCACGACGATTTCAGGCCTATTGAAGAGTCTTTGAGGAATGATGCTATTGCCTAGTCCCCTGCTGACAAAAAGTGTCGTTGACCCTTCCGTATAACTGCCACTTGTGAACTTAGGAAAAAGGCCTTGATCGGGTGCAATGAGTCCACCGATAAAAGGCAATCTAAATTGCCCTCCATGCGCATGTCCAGAAAATACTAAATCCATATTAGCGTCTCGGTAAAGATTGAAAAGCTCCGGTCTATGCGACAACAGGACTTTAAAACCGTTTTCATCTTTCCACCCATTTAAAGATTTCTTAACCAAAGTTGCATCGGTACCCTCTATATAACTGGAAGTCAAAAAATCTGGATCGCTTAATCCTAAAATCTTGATGTGGTCATCTCCCCTAATGATTTCAATTTCAGCATTATCAAGCACGATGACTCCGAAATCTTCCAAACGCGTTTTTATCGTTTCATAATCTCCAGACCACGCTTCATGATTGCCCGATACATAGTAGACTGGTGCAATTTTAACAGCCCCTTGAACAAATACCATCGCCTTTTCAAGATCATATTTTCTTTGATCAATGAGATCGCCTGTAATCACGATAATATCCGGTGTCTCACCACTCACTTTTTCAAGAAGTTGCTTTTGCTCTTTCCCGAACAATTTATTGTGTAGGTCTGAAATTTGGACAATCTTAAAATCGTTAAATGTGCTGGGAATTTTTTCATTGGCATAATCCGTTCGTGTGATGACAATACTATTGTTCTGCCATATAGAAAATACAATGGCTAAGATTACAAAAGCTAACAGAATCAATAGAATAAATAAGCGCTTGCGTCTATGCATGATTGATTGGCGTCCATGCCAACCCTACGAGATGGACGGCTATGTTTTCACTAATGGCTCTGACTTCCACTTCTTCAAGCGTTTCATTGATCAAATCGTATTTAGAGGTTATTTCAGCTAATTGTTGCTCAAGCTCTGTTTGCAATTCTTCCAATTGCCCCTCTATCGACTGAAGCAATTCTTGCGCTTGTTCGATGCCTTCGCCACTCTTTAATGCGCGAGATGTGCTTTTAACCGCCGTTCCAATTTTAGATACTGATGTGGCACTGATACTTTTTTTCCCAAAAAATGCACCAAATATGGCACTGCCTGCAGATACAACGGCATCCATCTTCTTCTGTGACGCCATAGTGCTTTGCTTTTCAACGGTTTGTTCTGCCTTCTGGTGTCTATTTTCAAGGGTTTGAATTTTAGAGGCGTATTTCGTTTTCATGGTTTCTAGATCTTCATCGCGCTTTTCATGTGCGAGATGCTGTAAACGTATGCGGAAATCGCGTTCTTCTTCTCCGTGTTTAGAAATCGCTTTAAGACCTGAACAATACATTAGTTTCAGACTTATATTGGTGCGAATATATTGGGTCAATAATCGCTTCCATGTTTCATAGTTTTTCGCATCTGAAGCCGCTGTTGGGTAATTTGCAAATGTGGCTTCTTCAAGAGGTGTTGATTCTATGTCACGCAAGCCTATTTCAGCTGCTTTAGATTCACTCCAATCAATGGCCACAGGACCATCATGCAGCGGTGTTAACATCGTGTAACTTTGAGAAACAGTCACGCCGTATTTAGTATTGTTGTAAAGCACATCTGCGATGCCTATTACTGAAGGCTCGTAAACTAAATTTCTAGTAGACCCACTTGTTACTGGGAGGTACACTTGTTTGATCTGTGGTGCTAGCACTGGCGCTGTCGTATTATTTTGTAACTTTGGCTGCTCTTGAGGCTTTGCTTGCGGCTGGATTTGCGGCTGGATTTGCGGCTGGATTTGCGGTTGAATAGGCGTTATCGTTTGATTTTTCCTATTGGAAGGTAGATTGACAATCTGATCTTTGGTTAGTGGTCCGGCTAAATATGACATGGCCCAACGCATACTAAAAATCACTGGCTCATCTTCGTGAACACTGTGAAGATAGAAGATGCGCTGTCCAATGCCGGCCAAGATCTGCTCAGTGCGCGCCTTGTTGAATGTACCGCCCGCTGCGGCGCCTTCAAGACCTGCCAAAACACGTTCTTTATCACGTTCTGTTTGAAGTCGACCTATAAACCAAGTCCCAGCATTCGAAAGTGCTTTATAGTCTAAATCGACTGGATTTTGAGTCGAGAGTACTAAACCGAGTCCAAATGCACGCGCTTGTTTAAGAAGCGTTAATAATGGCCCCTTTGAAGGCGGATTCGCCGTTGGCGGTAAGTAGCCAAAAAGTTCATCCATGTATAAAATAGCACGAAGACTGCCTGTTCCAGGTTGAGTACGCACCCATGCTACGATTTCATTTAGGAGCATGGTGACAAAAAACATACGTTCACTATCAGAAAGGTGTGCCACCGAAAAAACTGAAACTTGAGGTTTGCCAGTCTGGTCATAGAAAAATCGATTAACATCTAGCGCGTCACCCTCCATCCATGCTTCAAAACCAGGTGAAGCAATCAAGTTATTAAGCATCATCGCCAAAGGGAATCTTTCCTTAGAGGGATAAAAGCTCTCTAAATCTAAGACGCCAACTTTTTCCATGGGAGGCTTTTGTATCGCACCTATAAGATCAGGAAGACCTAAATCTTTGCCTTTGCTCCAGGCATCTTCCAAAATGTTTGACAGTAATATATAATCACGGCTGGTTAATGGATCTGCATTGATGCCTATTAAAGAAAGCAAACTGATCGTCGTTACACTGATGCGGTCTCTATAGGCTTCCTTGTCATCGATTAGCGCTTGAGGGGGTGCATTAAATGATTTAAGCACCGATACCCCCACCCCAGCTGAGCCGCCTGGGGTATAAATAGTAACCTCTGATGCGCTTCGCAGCTTTTCAATACGCGCTCCATCTTGTCCCCATTCGGAAAGCCCCTTACGCCATAAATCGGCTTGAGACACTGCGTATTCTTCTATTGAAAGGCCTTTATTAGACGCTTCTTGAATATTTACCCACGGTTTAAAATCTTCACCGCGCAGTTGAGGAAAAGTCAGTGCTAGATTGCCTAAGTCGCCCTTTGGATCGATGGCGATAACGGGAATATTGTCCATCATCGCTTCTTCAATTAAACTGATGCCAAGGCCAGTTTTACCACTACCCGTCATGCCGATGATCACCGCATGTGTGGTTAAATCTTTTGACTTTAGTAAAACTAAATCTTCTTTGATCTGTTTGCTATCTACATCATATTCTTTGCCCATATAAAATACACCGAGTTTTTCAAAATCTTGCATTTTTCTCCCCCTTTTTAAATGGCACTTGTTTAATTATTTAACTATATCTTTTATTATACTATTATCAATAAGATAGTCTATAACGATATTTGGGTATAAATTAAATATTAGTTAATGAAATTCAATGGTAACCATAGGCAACCAACAAAAGGAGCCCATAATATGTCTAAAATCTGTTTTGAAACCGAACTCATAGCAATTAACACATGGTGCATCGCTTTATTTCCTAAAGAAACCAGCCTTTTACTGCCAACACGTGGCATGACTTTAGTAAGTGGCACATTAAATAACATGCCGTTTGAAAGTGCACTTGAACCCGATGGTAAAGGGTCCCATTGGTTTAGAGTCGATGCGCTTTTATGTCAGACCGCTAAAGTAACTATCGGTGACTCTGTTTCTATATGTGTACGGCCTCTTGAAACATGGTTTGAACCAGAAGTTCCACTGGATTTGATACAGGCATTGGATCGCACGGATCAATTAGACGTGTGGCAATCGCTCACAACAAAAGCCAGATGGGAATGGGTACGCTGGATACGGTTTACAAAAAATCCAGATACACGTCAGAAGCGCATTGACGTTACCTGCTCCAAATTAAATGATGGCAAAAGACGACCATGTTGTTTCGACTTAAGCAGGTGCACTGAAACGGCAGTCTCAAAGTCAGGCATTTTAGATAGTCCTTTTGAAGAGACTTGATCGACATTACTCAAAGTAAACTAGACCTTTGTGCAAACTCGGTCCATTTACCCAAGCAGAAAAATCGAAAATTTGTTTATGCCCCCAATTTGAAGTAACCATCTTAGTACCCGTTTCGGTTTCAAAAAGGCGCGTAATGGTAACCCAATGCAAGTTTAAATCCGTTATAGAAGTATTCCATGTGAGTAATAACACGGGGCAATTTTTATTTAAACCCCTGGCAATAAAATCTCTGATATTGGGTTCAGACCATGTTTTTGAGTTTTTTACCGCTTTCAGTTTGACACCTCTTTTTAATGCGAAATTTTGAACGCGTTCAACGATGGTATGAATCGTTGGGACACCCCAAACTACTGGTATGATTTGTTTATATACGCTTTTCTGTAAGGCACTATAATCTGATTTTTTAATAGTTATAATCCCTGCATCCATGGATTGTTTCACTGTTGTGCTTAGTAAATTTGCCTTATCAGGCATATTTTGTGCCATGTATACAAGCATGTTCGTAATGGCTGTTACACCACATGAGCGGTCAGCGTAAAATTGAGACACGCCTTCGTCCATTAACCAATTTTGGTAACCACCATAATAAGCTTTACCCGTGGCTACATCAACAACAGGTACAAATTTTCCGATTTCCCAATTTTTTAAGGCACCATATTCTTTTGAAGTGTCCATGCTGTTTTCCATTTGGTCCTCCAATTAAATGATGTGACTTATGACGCCTTATATGATTAGACATATACCCAAAAACGATTGATTAAAAGCCCTCAAATCTAATAATTGAGGGCTTTAAGTATGTTTTTATTTTTTCATAAATCCTTTTAGCAAGTCTCCAACGTCATCAACAATACTGCCATCTTTGTCTGAATCTAGTAGGTTCGTCACCATACCCATCAAACCGTTTTTACCACCTTGTCCCATTAACCCACCTAACATTTTACCAATTCCTGAACTATCTAAATTTTGTTCTTTTTTCTTTTGACCTAAAGCGCCTAATAGAAAAGGTGCTAACTGCGACATAAGCCCTGACACTTGGCTCGTATCAAGACCTGATTGTTGCGCTAATTTGCTTTGTACACTATCCTTGTTACTTCCTAATATATGTTTGAGCATCTTCGCACCATCATTTGTATTAACTTTTTTTAAATAGCCATCGATATCATTTACATCATCGTCCTTATGCTGATCCAAGGCGTCTGATAATGCTTTAGCGCCAGCCGTTGACCCTGCATTATTACCTAATGCTTGTAGCAGTGCTGGTAAACCCAGCTCTGCAACTTTCTGTACTTGTGATGGGTCTGCACCAACCGTTTGCCCTAGTTTCTTCAAAGTATCTTGGTTGTTCAGTTGATCATTAATCAATTTCATAATATCCATGTGGTACCTCCTTCTTAAATGGGTCATTCATATATAAAAATTATAGCACATATCGATTTCACAAGAATACTTTACATACAAATCATGATAGAATTAATTAAATAACTAACTATTTCGGGAGGTATTTATGGATATCCATGCTTTAAGGCAACTATTTCCAGTCACAGAGAAATATACATTTTTAAACAACGCGGCTGAATCACCCCTCAACTTAAGATTCCGAAACAAACTTGAAAGTTATCTAACTCTCGCAGCTAATGCACCTCAAAACAAACCATCCGTGAGAAATGAAGTTAAAGTTAAGCTATCTCAGTTATTGGGTGGTTCCCCTGAAGAATATGCACTTGTGACCAGCACAGGGGCGGGAATAAGTACGGTTGCGGCTGGATACAACTGGATGCCTGGTGATAATATGGTCGTGCCTATTGATGAACACTGGAACAATACGTTTCCATGGCAATCCCTTCAAGAAAAGGGTTTAGAGGTAAGGTTTGTGCCCATAGACGCGTTCAATAGAATTACCCCTGAAGCAATTGCAGCCTTAATCGACCATCATACAAAAATAGTTGCCACTTCTGCCGTTCGTTTTAATTCCGGTTTTCGATCAGACCTTAAAAAAATCGCTAAAATAGCCCATGAACATGGTGCTTTGTTTGTGGTGGACGGGATACAAGGTGCTGGTGTTATGCCTATTAATGTTGAAACTGACCATATTGACATCTTATGCTCAGCGGGCTTTAAGTGGCTACTAGGAATGCCTGGAACTGGTTTTCTTTATGTAAATAAAAATGTTCAAGACCTTATAAATCCGGTATCTCCCGGTATGTTTGCGGCAGATAATCATTCTAAAACACTGGATTATTATCCTGATGCAAGGCGCTTTGAAACTGGTTCGATTGCCTATTCGCTTTTCTATGGCTGGACTGCAGGTCTTGAACTCGTTCAAGAAATCGGCGTCGAGACTATCTATACACGGGTTATTTTACTAACAGATCGGATTATTTTAGGGCTTCAAACAAGAAATATAAAAATAGTGACGCCCATTGAACATATTTCCGAGCGGTCCTCTATCCTTCTCTTTACGATGGGCTCTGCTGATGCCAACAAAACTCTATACGACAAGTTGTTTGCGCAAGATATCATAGTGACTCTAAGAGATGGATTGATTCGGATCAGCCCTTCCTTTTATAATACTGAAGCTGAAATCGATCGTTTTCTAGAGGCACTTTGAACCAACCTATTTTAAAAAAAAAGAACCTGACGCCGTTTTATTGGCACATTAGGTTCTTTTTAATATGATCTAAAGCCTTATCTTAGTTCTCCACTTTACGATTTAAAAGAGAGATTTCTCTTTCAATTTTACTTAATAAGAATCGATCTAACAAGAAGATGATTGGCGGCAGTACGACAAATGTGCTAAATAAAGCCAGTGTAATATTGATTACGGTCATTAAGCCAAAATCTCTTAAGATGATAAACTCAGAGGCCATAAGAACAGAAAAACCGCCTACGGTTGTAAGACCGGATGCAACAATGGCTTTTCCAATCATCTTTACAGTAATGATCATCGCTTCCAATTTACCTTTGCCAAGCTTTCTCTCTTCGAGATATCTTTCAAGCAACATAACCGTCATCTCTGTACCCATGCCAAGAACCAAAGCGCCAAGTGTTGCCGTTATAGGCGTGTATTTGATGCCTAGTACATACATTAGTCCACTAGACATACCAATGATCAATATCACAGGAAGCATCGGAATGACCGCTTTAAAAGGGTTTCTATAAATGATGAGTAAAGCAGAAAAAACAAGTAGTAAACCAATGATAGTCATCTTAACTCTGCCTGAAGTCAGTCCATTGACCATCTCCACATCTAGAACGCTCTTACCCGTAATTTCGACTTTCATCGTCGTATGGCTAGTCGCCTCTTTTATATGGTTGATAAATGCTTGTAATGCTTCTGTTGGCAAATGTTTTATATTTAAAAGGATAACGGCTTCTGTGCCCGCCTCGTTTAAAAACATCTTTGTCTGCTGGTTAGGTAAACCGTCTACCGCATCAACATAGGCTTCATAACCCAGTTCTTCATTAGGGGAAAAATTGTTCACTAAAGTATCAATTGATTTTACGCTGACAACGACATCGCTATATTTTTCTTCAATGCCTTTTATTTCATCACGAATCCATTCGATATTCTTTTCAGTCAATATTTTGCTGTCTTTCATATAAATAACGATTTGATCTGTGGAACCTACTTTTTCTCTGATGACATGAATATTATCTAAAGCTTCCATGTCTTGTGGCATAAATGTTTCGATGTCTGTTTCAACGCCAATCTTTGGATCGGATAAAAATCCTAAAGTAGCGAGCCCAACAACAAGGAGCAAAATTGGAACCTTAAACTTGATGACACCTTTTGTTGTAACCGTTAATATCTTATCTAGAAAAGTTACGTTATTAAGTGGCTTCATGATGACGGTCTCGTTGTCTTCACTCTCCATTTGAAGGCTCTTTTCTCTCAAATGCAAAATTGGCGTCAGCAAAAATACACTGCCTAAAAAGCTTATTATAACACCAATCGTAAGCATCTTGCCAAAATCTTGAATCATTGGTACTGGAGATGCATAAAGTGATATAAAGCCTAAAACAGTTGCAAAAACAGCGATTGCTACAGCTTTTCCAATATGTGCAATCGTCTTTTTCACGGATCTTTCTTCTTCAAAACGGTTATGAAACTGTATTGAATAATCAATGCCGAGTCCAATTAATATAGGAAATACGGCCATTGAGACCATGGTTATTGGCACGCTTATGATGCCCATGAACCCTACGGTTGAAATAACTGACACCATGATAATTGCTAAGCTAAGCATACGCCATCTTACCTTAAACACGATGGCTAAAACGACAAACATAATTAAAACAGCGAGTGCAACCATAATCTTCATATTGGCTTTCATCTCAGTTCTAAGCGATGCATCTAATACGGGTTTGCCTGAAACAATATAGGATACCGTGTTAAATCCTTGCTTGTCTAAAACGGTTTTTAATTTAGTATTTATCTCATCTTTGTAGCGATCTTCTAAATTGCCTTGTAACTTTACAATCATTAGGCCGTTATTGTCGTCGATCACAATATCTGTAAATAGTGACCTTCTTTCATTATTTTCATCATATACAATGTTATCTAATTCAACTTGATCACCGGGAATATCAGCAACCATCATGTTGCTTTTATTATGAAACGTTTCAAGCCCTTTTGAAATATCGCCTAACTTTTCACCCATTGTTACAAAGCCTGCAGCCATTTCTTTTAACTGTGCAGGATCAATGCCACCCGTTAGGCCTTCTTTCATAGATGACGTTTCATCCGCCAATTTATTGCTTATACCAGTAAGTGCTTTAGCGGTATTTTTTGTGCCCACCTGAATATTGACAGTTTTATCCCCAATGGTTTTTATCCCCTGAGCACTCATA
>JBBRVO010000016.1:0-35617 GCA_038246775.1 Peptostreptococcales bacterium
CGTAGAAATGTGTATGCCTGGCGACAATATCGAAATGTACATTGAACTGATCGCACCAATCGCTGTAGAAGAGGGTTTAAGATTCTCTATCCGTGAAGGCGGAAGAACAGTTGGCGCGGGTTCTGTTATCAAAATTACTGCATAATAGATATTTCCAAAAAGAAATATGTAAAGAGACTAATAACCCCTTGATATTCTCAAGGGGTTATTATATACTATTATGGTGCACTAATGCGATGACGCGAAAAGTTACTTAACTGTGAGAGAATTTTCGCCGAGAATTGTTCATACTTGATATGAGCGACGAGTTTTTCTGCCCACCTAACCAGGAAACGCCCGGCACGGTGGACAATACAACTCGATTGCATGATCACGGTAGACATGCGATAAAAAAAGGAGGTTTAGCAATGGCTAACAAGCAAAAAATCAGAATCAGATTGAAATCTTTCGATCACAAAATCCTCGACAACACCGCACAAAAGATTGTGGAAGTTGCAAAAATGACTGGTGCAGATGTAGCAGGACCAATTCCGTTACCAACGAAAAAAGAAATCATCACAATTTTAAGAGCGGTACACAAGTACAAAGACTCTAGAGAGCAATTTGAGATCAGAACACACAAAAGACTGATCGACATCTTGAATCCAGGTCAAAAAACGGTAGATGCGCTTATGAAGCTAGAATTACCAGCTGGTGTTGACGTAGAAATCAAATTGTAACAAATGAATTTGGACTAAGATTTCGGTTTAAATAGATAAACCTGATTTTTTAGGATGATTACATTAGGTAATCCGCTGTAAGAATATTAGGAGGTGCGATACGCATGGTAGGAATTATCGGTAAGAAAATCGGTATGACCCAAGTATTCAACGAAGACGGCATAGTAACAGCAGTAACAGTAGTAGAAGTAACACCTATGGTTGTTACTCAAATCAAAACTGTAGAAACTGACGGTTACAACGCTATTCAAGTTGCTACTGGTGACGTGAAGGACAAACACGTAAACAAACCAATGAGAGGACATTTCAACAAAGCGGGTGTTTCTTTCAAAAAATTATTAAAAGAATTCAGAGTTGACAACCCATCTGAGTTCAAAGTTGGACAGACAATTACTGCTGACCTGTTTACAGATGGTCAAAAAATTGACGTTACGGGTACTTCAAAAGGTAAAGGTACTACTGGTCCAATCAGAAGATACAACCAATCAAGAGGACCTGAAACCCACGGTTCTAAATACCACAGAGGTGGCGGATCGATTGGCGCAGCTTCTTACCCAGCTAGAGTGTTCAAAGGCATGCCAATGGCAGGTAGAATGGGTAACGAGCAAGTAACTGTACAAAATCTTGAAATCGTGAAACTCGACGTTGAGAGAAACCTTTTGCTTATAAAGGGTGCAGTGCCAGGACCAAAGAAAGGCCGTATCACAATAAGAAAAGCTATTAAAGCAGTTAAGTAATAGCTGATGAAAGGAGGAAGCACAGTGCCTAAGTTAGATGTATTAAACGTTTCAGGACAAAAAGTCAGTGAAATAGAATTAAACGCAAACGTTTTCGGCATAGAGCCAAACGTACCTGTTATGCATGAAGTGGTTAAAAACTACTTAGCTAACCAAAGACAGGGAACACAGTCTGCTAAAACAAGAGCAGAAGTAAGTGGTGGCGGTAGAAAGCCATTTAGACAAAAAGGAACTGGTAACGCGAGACAAGGTTCAATCACAGCGCCTCATTATATTGGCGGTGGTGTGGTGTTCGCGCCAAAACCAAGAAGCTATAGATATTCATTGCCTAAAAAAGTGAAAAGACTTGCTTTGATGTCTGCATTTAGTGCGAAAGTTTTAGAAAATGAAATGATCGTTTTAGATGAACTCACACTTGCTGCGCCAAAGACGAAAGATATGATTAATATTCTTAACAATATCAAAGTGACTGGCAAGAAAGTCTTAATTGTAACAGGTGATGTTGAACTAAATGTCATTAAAGCTACTAGCAATCTTGAAGGTATCAAAACGACATTTGTTGGCGAAATAAATGTATATGACATCTTGAATCATGATTATTTTGTAGTTACAAAAAGTGCAGTTGAAAAATTTGAGGAGGTGTATGCATAATGAGAACTCCTTATGATGTTATTATAAGACCAATCGTAACAGAAAACTCTATGCTTCAAACTTCAGATCGTAAATTTACTTTCGAAGTTTTGAAAGGTGCAAACAAAACCGAAGTCAAAAAAGCTGTGGAATCTGTTTTCGGCGTTAAAGTCGAAAAAGTGAACACGTTGCATGTAAAAGGCAAGCTAAAGAGACAAGGTAAAACACAAGGTTATACAAGAAGCTGGAAGAAAGCGATTGTAAAATTAACTGCTGACAGTAAAACAATCGAATTCTTCGAAGGCATGTAATCATTAAAGATTCGAAGGAGGGTTAAACAATGGGTATCAAAAAATTTAAACCGACTTCACCTGCTAGAAGACAGATGACTATGTCTACTTTTGAAGAAATTACCAAAAAACAACCAGAGAAAGCTTTAGTTGTTGCTTTGAAAAAACATTCAGGTAGAAACAATCAAGGAAAAATCACTGTTCGACATAGAGGTGGCGGTACCACTGTAAAATATAGAATTATTGACTTCAAGAGATTGAAAGATAACGTTCCTGCAAAAGTTTCTGCGATTGAATACGATCCAAACAGAAGCGCTAACATAGCACTTTTAGTTTATGCAGATGGTGAAAAGAATTACATTCTTCATCCAAACGGCTTAAAAGTTGGCGATGTCATTCTTTCTGGCGAACAACAAGATATCAAGACTGGCAATGCAATGCCACTTATGAATATGCCTGTTGGTACAATCGTTCACAATATCGAAATGAAGCCTGGCAAAGGTGGTCAGTTAGTAAGATCTGCTGGTAACTCTGCTCAACTTATGGCAAAAGAAGGCAAATATGCACTTCTTAGATTACCTTCTGGCGAAACAAGATATGTAAGAAAAGAATGTAGAGCGACTATCGGTCAAGTTGGCAATATCGATCACGAGAATATCTCAATCGGTAAAGCAGGTAGAACGAGACACATGGGTATCAGACCTACAGTCAGAGGTTCGGTAATGAACCCTAACGATCACCCTCATGGTGGTGGTGAAGGTAAATCTCCAATCGGTAGACCAAATCCTGTTACACCTTGGGGTAAACCAGCACTTGGTTACAAAACTAGAAAGAAAAGCAATCCAAACGATAAGTACATCGTTTCACGTAGAAAGAAATAATTTCGTAAACTGAAAGGAGGACATATTCAATGAGTAGATCTCTTAAAAAAGGTCCTTTTGTCCATAAAGGTCTGTTGAGAAAAATTGATGAAATGAACGCTGCCGGCGAGAAAAAAGTTCTCAAGGTTTGGTCAAGATCATCAACGATTTTCCCACAAATGGTTGGTCACACAATCGCAGTTCATGATGGCAAAAAACACGTACCTGTATATGTAACTGAAGATATGATTGGTCACAAACTCGGTGAGTTTGCGCCAACTAGAACATTTAGAGGACATGCAGGCGATAAGAAGAGCAAATAAGTTCAATAATCCGAAAGGAGGTACTAAGAATGCAAGCAAGATCGGAAGCTAAGCACGTTAGAATTTCTCCTCGTAAAATGAAGCCTATCGCTAATTTGGTAAGAGGTAAAAATGTTAAGGATGCACAAGCTATATTAAAGTTTACACCTAGAAAAGGTGCTGAAATATTCTTGAAAGTATTAAACTCGGCAGTAGCTAATGCTGAGAACAACCATCACATGGATGTAGATACTTTGATTGTTAAAGACATCTATGCAAACCAAGGACCAACGTTAAAAAGATGGAACGCAGGATCAATGGGTAGAGCAAATCCTGTGTTAAAGAGAAGTAGTCATGTTGGCGTTGTTGTCGAAGAAAAAGAGTAGAAGGAGGGTATACTGAATGGGTCAAAAAGTTAGCCCACACGGACTCCGAGTTGGAGTCATCAAAGATTGGGACTCAAAATGGTATGCAAATAAAAAGAACTTTGCGGACTTGTTATTTGAAGATTACGAAATCCGCAAGTATGTTAAGAAAAGACTTTTCACAGCTGGTATCTCTAGAATTTATATCGACAGAACAGCGAACGACAAAGTCCATGTAAATATCTTTACTGCTAAACCAGGTATGGTTGTCGGTAAAGGTGGCGAAAACATCAAAGTTCTCAGAGAAGAATTAGAAAAAATGACGAAAAAGTCTATTCAATTAGACATTTCTGAAGTAGATAATGTTGATATCGACGCACAACTCGTTGCTGAGAATGTAGCTTTTTCTCTTGAGAAAAGGGTTTCTTTCAGAAGAGCAATGAAACAAGTTATGGGTAGAGCGATGAAATCTGGCGCAGAAGGTATCAAAGTTCAAACATCTGGTCGTTTAGGCGGCGCTGAGATGGCAAGAACTGAAGGTTACTCTGAAGGCAATGTACCTTTATCAACTTTAAGAGCTGATATTGACTACGGATTTGCTGAAGCGGATACAACATTCGGAAAAATTGGCGTTAAAGTTTGGATCAATAAAGGCGAAGTGTTACCAAGCATTAGTGAAGAGACTAGACTCAGCAGAAAAGAAGCTAGAAAAATCACTGACAAACGTCCACAAAAGCCTAGAAATGCAAGTACTGCTCCTAACAGAGGCCCAAGAAAGCCACAAAGAAACACTAACATTTAATTCAAGTTTTGTGAAAGGAGGCTATTAACCATGTTGATGCCTAAAAGAGTAAAACGCCGTAGAGTTCACAGAGGCAGAATGTCTGGTACTGCTCAAAAGGGAAATACAGTATCATACGGAGATTACGGTTTAGTTGCGCTTGAGCCAGCTTGGCTTACAGCGAATCAAATAGAAGCAGCCAGGATTGCAATCAATAGAAGAATCAAAAGGGGCGGTAAGGTTTGGATTAAAATCTTCCCTCATAAGCCAGTTACTCAAAAGCCTGCTGAAACACGCATGGGTGCCGGTAAAGGTTCTCCAGAGTTTTGGGTAGCAGTTGTTAAACCAGGTAGAGTACTTTTTGAACTTGCAGGTGTAGATGAAGAGTTAGCAAGAGAAGCAATGAGACTTGCAGCTAACAAATTACCAATCAAATGTAAATTCGTTAAGAAGGACGACGCTATCGAAAAGGGTGGTGAATAAAGTTGAAAGCAAATAAAATTAAAGAAATGACTTCTCAAGAATTAAATGAGAAAATGGTCGAGTTGAAAAACGAGCTTTTCAACTTAAGATTCCAATTAGCTACAGGGCAATTAGATAACCCGATGAAAATCAAAGCTATTAAAAAAGATATTGCTCGTGTTAATACGATCTCGAGACAAAAAGAGATCCAAGCATAGGCAAAGGAGGTTACGCTGTGGAAAGAGGCAGTCGAAAAGTTAGAGTTGGTTTCGTAACTAGCGATAAAATGGATAAAACCATCGTTGTTACGGTAGAAGATTTCATTCGTCACCCACTCTATGGAAAAAGAGTTAAAAGAACAAAGAAATTCAAAGCACATGATGAAGAAAATACATGTGGCATTGGCGATAAAGTAAGAATTATGGAAACTAGGCCACTTAGTAAAGACAAAAGATGGAGACTAGTTGAAATCGTGGAAAAAGCTAAGTAGTTTAGCGAGAGGAGGAAAAAAGCATGATCCAAAACGAAACTCGTTTAAGAGTTGCTGATAACTCTGGTGCGAAAGAAATACTCTGTATCCGCGTATTAGGTGGTTCTAAGAGAAAATATGGTAACATCGGAGATGTTATAGTAGCGGCAGTTAAAAATGCAACACCTGGTGGAGTTGTCAAGAAAGGTGATGTCGTTAAGGCAGTTATCGTAAGAAGTGTCTTCGGTTTAAGAAGACCAGACGGCAGTTACATCAAATTTGATGAGAACGCAGCTGTAATTATAAAAGAGGATTTATCTCCAATAGGAACGCGTATCTTCGGGCCTGTTGCTAGAGAGTTAAGAGACAAGAAGTTCATGAAGATCGTTTCTCTAGCTCCAGAAGTTCTTTAAACTTAGGAGGTGTAGTAAATGTACATTAAAAAAGGCGATACTGTTATCGTTATTGCTGGTAAAGATAAAGGCAAAAAAGGTAAAGTGTTAAGCGCAAACCCAACAACTGAAAGAGTGATCATCGAAAACGTGAACATGGTGACAAAACACCAAAAGCCATCTATGAAAGTTCAACAAGGTGGAAGAGTTCATCAAGAAGCTGCAATCCATGTATCAAATGTTCTTTTATTCGACGCGAAAGCTAAAGCGGGTACTAGAGTGAAATTTAAAGATTTAGAAAACGGAAAAAAAGTCAGAGTATCAGTTAAAACTGGTGAAGTTCTAGACTAATCCCAGTAGGAAAGGAGGTTTGACTCATGACAAGATTTAAGGAAAAATATCAAAATGATGTTGCGAAAGCATTAATGGAAAAATTTGGCTATAAAAGCGTTATGGAGATCCCTAAAATTGAAAAAGTTGTTATCAATATGGGTCTTGGTGACGGTAAAGATAATCCAAAAGTTATCAAAGCCGCAGTTGATGAATTAGCGACTATTTCTGGACAAGCGCCAGTTATTACAAAAGCTAAGAAATCAGTTGCAAACTTCAAAGTGAGAGAAGGCATGAGCGTTGGTGCTAAAGTTACACTTCGAGGCGAAAGAATGTATGAGTTTGTCGACAGATTTATTACAATTGCGTTACCTAGGGTTAGAGACTTTAGAGGCGTAAATGCAAATTCTTTTGACGGTAGAGGCAACTATACTTTGGGTATCAAAGAACAGTTAATATTCCCTGAAATCAATATTGATAAGGTTGAGACTGTAAGAGGTATGGATATTACATTCGTTACAACTGCAAAAACTGACGAAGAGGCAAGAGAATTATTAAAATTAATGGGAATGCCATTCACGAAGTAAGGAGGGATTTACATTGGCTAAAACCAGTCTTAAAGTAAAACAAGCAAGACCACAAAAGTACTCAACTCAAGAATATACTAGATGTAGAATCTGTGGAAGACCACACGCTTATTTGAGAAAATTTGGAATTTGCCGTATCTGTTTCAGAGAGATGGCGTACAAAGGACAAATTCCAGGTGTTAAGAAAGCAAGCTGGTAAGAAATCGGAAGGAGGTAATTACTCATGGCAATGACAGATCCAATTGCTGATTTACTAACGCGAGTACGTAATGCGAATATGGTAAAGCATACATCGGTAGATGTACCAGCATCAAACGTTAAAAACAAAATGGTTGAAATCCTCTTAGAGGAAGGATACATTAAAGGGTTCGACATCATTGAAGATGGCAAACAAGGACTCATTAGAATTGAACTTAAATATGGTGAAAACAAAGAAAGAGTTATCACTGGCTTAAAGCGTATCTCTAAACCTGGTTTAAGAGTATACGCAAAGAAAACTGAAATCCCTAAAGTATTAGGCGGATTAGGTTTAGCAATCATTTCAACTTCAAACGGTATCATTACCGATAAAGAAGCTAGAAAACTTGGCGTTGGTGGCGAAGTAATTTGCTACGTATGGTAATAACGAATAACTAGGAGGTGTGACAATGTCAAGAGTAGGTAGATTGCCTATTACAATACCTCAAGGGGTTGAGTTCAAAATAGCTAGTACTAATTTAGTAACAGTTAAAGGACCTCTAGGAGAATTGTCAGAGCAAATAGACAAAGACATTAGCATTCAAATTGATGGAGACACGTTAACAGTAACGCGCCCATCTGACAATAAAAGACATAGAGCGTTGCACGGTTTGACGAGAGCGCTACTAAACAACATGGTTATCGGCGTGACAAACGGTTTTGAAAGAAAACTTTTAATCGTTGGCGTTGGTTACAAAGCCGCAAAGAACGGCACTAAACTTGACTTATCTTTAGGCCATTCTCATCCAGTATCTATGGAAGATCCAGCAGGTATCACTACTGTTTGCAATACACCAACGGAAATCGTTGTAAAAGGTATCAGCAAACAATTAGTGGGTAACTACGCTTCTAAGATTAGAGAGTGGAGAAAACCTGAACCTTACAAAGGTAAAGGCATCCGATTCTCTGATGAGACTGTCATCAGAAAAGAAGGTAAGACAGGTAAGAAAAAATAAGAAAGGAGTAGCGTAAAATGGCTTCTAATAAAAGTAGAAATACAAACAGACAAGCGCGTCATGCAAGAGTGCGTAAGAAAATTACTGGTACAACTGCTAAACCAAGACTTAACGTTTACAGATCAAACCAGAACATTTATGCACAAATCATTGACGACGTAACTGGGAACACTTTAATTGCTGCTTCTAGCCTTGAAACTTCTGTAAAAGGTAATGTATCAAATACAGGAAATAAAGAAGCTGCTAAATTAGTAGGTGAACTTGTTGCTAAAAAAGCTCTCGAAAAAGGCATTGAACATGTCACTTTCGATAGAGGTGGCTATCTTTTCCACGGTAGAGTTAAAGAACTCGCCGAAGGTGCTAGAGAAGCAGGATTAAAATTCTAGATAGGGAGGTATATTGATGAACCGTCAATTGATTGATGCGAGTAAGTTAGACCTCAAAGAACAGGTTATTAATATAAATCGTGTTACTAAGGTTGTTAAAGGTGGTAGAAATTTCAGATTCAGTGCTCTCGTAGTTATTGGAGATGGAAACGGCCATGTTGGCATCGGAACAGGTAAAGCGAAAGAGGTGCCTGAGGCTATCTCTAAAGCGGTAGAAGATGCAAAAAAACGCTTGATTTATGTACCAAGAGTTGGAACAACTGTACCACATTTCATCGAAGGTCACTTCGGTGCTGGCAGCGTAAGAATTATGCCTGCTAAAGAGGGTACTGGTGTTATCGCTGGTGGTCCTGTTCGTGCGGTATTGGAATTAGCAGGTTTAAAAGATGTTAGAGCGAAGTCTTTAGGAAGCAACAATCCTAGAAATATGGTTAATGCCACGCTCGACGGTCTTACAAATCTTAAGACAGTAGAAAGTGTTGCTAAATTAAGAGGCAAGACTGTAGAACAAATACTAGGTTAGGGGGTATGAACCTTGGCTACAATTAAAATTAAATTGGTCAAAAGTACAATCGGTGCGCTTCCAAAACATAGAGCAACTGTTGAAGCTTTAGGACTTAGAAAAATTGGACAAGTGGTTGAAAAAGAAGACAATGCGCAAATGCATGGCATGGTCAATCAAGTCACTCACTTAGTCAAAATCGTAGAGTAATAAACATAAAGGAGGTGCGACCATGAGACTTCATGATTTAAGACCAGCTGAAGGATCTACTAAATCCAAAAAACGTGTTGGTAGAGGAACTGGATCCGGCTTAGGAACTACTGCAGGCCGCGGCGCAAATGGTCAAAATTCACGTTCAGGCGGTGGTGTTAGACCGGGCTTTGAAGGTGGTCAAATGCCATTATTCAGAAGAATCCCGAAACGTGGATTCCACAATAAATTTAAAAAACAATGGACTGTCATTAACATTGAAATCTTAAATGAGTTCGAAGACGGTACTGAAATTACACCAGAAGTTTTATTACAAACAGGTGTTGTAAGCAAACTTAGTTATGGACTTAAGATCTTAGGCGATGGAGAATTGAATAAAAAGCTCACAGTAAAGGCTAACAAATTCACTCAGTCAGCGATAACCAAGATTGAAGCTGCTGGAGGAAAGGCAGAGGTGATTTAATTGTTTTCGACACTTAGAAACGCTTGGAAAATTCCCGATTTGAGAAGCAGAATCCTCTTTACATTTATGATGATTGTCATTTTCAGATTAGGATCAGCAGTACCGGTACCAGGAATTGACAGTGCGGCATTAGCTGCAGCATTCTCAAATTCAGAAGATGGCTTGTTGGGTCTATTTAACCTTATGAGCGGTGGTAACTTCAAGACATTTACCATCTTTGCACTCGGGATTAGCCCTTATATTACAGCTTCTATCGTACTTAACCTTCTACAAATTGCATTCCCTGCTCTTGAAGCACTTGCAAAAGAAGGCGAAACGGGTAGAAAGAAAATAGCGCAATATACAAGATATTTAACTGTTATATTAGCATTGATTCAAGGAATCGGATTTAGCCTTGGTTACTTCCAAAGATTCTTTATCAACCCAGGTGCATGGTCAACATTCATCGCTGTATTAACACTTACAGCTGGAACAGCGTTTTTAATGTACTTAGGTGAAAAAATCACTGACAAAGGTATTGGTAATGGTATTTCATTATTTATCTTTGCAGGAATCATTGCAAGTATACCGTCGGCAACACTTAGAATGTATAGAAACTTGACACTTGGTCAAATGAATGTTATCCAATTATTGTTCTTCGCAGTATTTGCGGTAGTCATTATTATGGGGATCATCTTTATTCAACAAGGTCAAAGAAAAATCCCTGTGCAGTACGCTAAACGTGTTGTTGGTAGAAAAATGTACGGTGGTCAAACAACGCACATTCCACTCAAAGTCAATCAAGCAGGTGTTATTCCTGTAATCTTTGCAATCTCAATTTTGATGTTCCCTGCAACGGTAGCAGCTTTCTTCCCAGGTGGTGGATTTGCTAAATTTGTTGGCAACTGGTTGAGTCAAACAGGTATCATCTACAATGTGCTTTATGCACTGTTGATCATATTTTTCACTTACTTCTATACGAATATTACATTCAACCCAGTTGATGTGGCAGATCGTTTGAAGACAAATGGCGGTTTTATACCGGGTATTAGACCAGGTAGACCAACAGCTGAACACTTAAGCAGATCACTGAATAAAATTACGATTGTGGGTGCTATCTTCTTAGCTGCAATTGCAATTTTACCGAATTTCTTAGGTGCAATTACCAATACACAAATAAGTTTTGGTGGCACTTCATTATTGATCATTGTATCTGTATCACTTGAAACAATGAAACAAGTTGAAGCACAAATGCTCATGAGACATTATGAAGGATTTTTGAACTAGGAGGTATCTTTTGAGATTAATATTACTAGGACCTCCTGGTGCAGGAAAAGGAACTCAAGCAGAATTCATAGTTGACCAATATCAGATTCCGCATATATCTACAGGGGACATCTTTAGAAAGAACATTAAAGAGGGCACTGAGCTTGGTCTTAGAGCAAAATCCTTTATAGATCAAGGTGCACTTGTGCCAGATTCTCTTGTAGTAGAAATTGTAGAAGCGCGTTTGAAGGAAGCGGATTGTAAGTCAGGCTTTCTATTGGACGGATTTCCAAGAACAGAATTCCAAGCAGAAGAACTCGATAAAGTTCTTGAGAAAATGGGCGTTGGATTGACGGCGGTGATCAACATCAAAGTCAACCCTGATCGATTGGTCTCAAGAGCCGTTGGTCGAAGAATCTGTAAGAGTTGTGGAGCAACCTACCACATCGTTAATAACCCCTCACAGGTTGAAGGCGTTTGCGACAAATGCGGTGGTGAACTCTACCAAAGAAGCGACGATGTTGAAGAAACCGTTGCAAATCGAATCAATGTCTATATGAATGAAACTTCACCTTTAATTCATTACTACGAGGTTAGAGGCAAGCTTGTAAACATTAACGGTGAGCAAGATATCAAAGTTGTCTCTTCGGATATTGTAAATGCACTAAGGGGCTAAGACATGATCGTTATTAAAACGAGTAAAGAGATTGAACTTATGCAAGAATCAGGACGTATTGTTGCACTAGCTCACGAAGAAATAAAAAAAGCAATAAAGCCTGGCATTACGACAGGCGAGCTTGATGAGATTGCTGAAGCAATTATCAAAGCAAATGGCGCCACGCCGTCTTTCAAAGGATATCATGGCTACCCGGCATCGATATGTGCTTCAGTAAATGATCAAGTCATTCACGGTATTCCGGGAGGCATTGTCCTCAAGGAAGGCGACATCATCAGTATAGATATAGGCGCTTTCAAAAATGGATATCACGGCGATGCTGCTAGAACGCATCCTGTTGGCAAGGTGAGTGATCAAGCTTTAGAACTCATTAAAGTCACTGAAGAGAGTTTCTTTGAAGGCTTGAAGTATTGTAGAATCGGGTATAGATTGTCTGACGTGTCACATGCCATTCAAAAATATGCAGAGGAAAAAGGCTTCAGTGTTGTGAGAGATTTTGTAGGACATGGTATCGGAAGGCAAATGCATGAAGATCCACCGATTCCAAATTACGGTGCTCCAGGTAGAGGGCCGAGACTTGAAAAAGGGATGGCACTCGCCATTGAACCTATGATAAACTCAGGCGATTTTAAAGTGACAGTATTGGATGACGAGTGGACAGTCGTAACGCAAGATAAGTCATTATCGGCCCATTACGAAAACACCATTATCATAACCGACGGTGAACCGATGCTGTTAACCTGTTCAAAAAGCGAGGTGGCGTGATGATGGTTTCATCACAAGATCTTCAAATCGGTCAATTTGTCAAATCAAAGGCAGGACGAGATAAAGGTAATGTCTTGATCGTCTTCGGTATAGTCGATGAACACTATGTTCTCGTCGTCGATGGCGATTTACGCAAACTTGAAAAACCGAAAAAGAAAAAAGTGAAGCATCTTAGTAAAATTGGCGAAGTCGACGTGGAAATCCAAAGCGTGATGACTGCAGACAAATCGCCAAACAATGCTTGGCTAAGGAAAAAAGTTGCTGACAAACTTGATCAAGTCCGAGTAAGGAGGGATGATTCTAATGGCTAAAAGTGATTCAATAGAAGTAGAAGGCGTTGTTGTTGAGGCATTGCCAAATGCAATGTTTAAAGTAAAGTTAGAAAATGGACATATAGTGTTGGCTCATATTTCAGGAAAACTCAGAATGAATTTTATAAGAATTTTACCTGGAGATAAAGTAACATTAGATTTATCGCCTTATGATCTTACTCGTGGTAGGATCGTATGGCGTGGAAAGTCATAAGGAGGGATAACAATGAAAGTTAGACCATCAGTTAAACCTATGTGCGAAAAATGTAAAGTCATCAAACGTAAAGGTAAAGTCATGGTGATCTGTTCTAATCCGAAACACAAGCAAACACAAGGTTAGTAAGTCGCGAAGCGTGTTTACAAATATAAAGCGCGGCTGAACAACTTTATATTTGAAATATATAAAGACAATTGAACATTAACTTATACACATTAGGAGGTGTAATTCAATGGCAAGAATTGCAGGTGTTGACTTGCCTAGAGACAAGAGGGCTGTTATCGGCTTAACTTACATCTATGGTATTGGAAAACCTACTTCTCAAGACTTGTTGTCCAAAGCAGGTATCAGTGAAGATACTAGAATCAAAGATCTCACTGAAGAAGAAGTAAGTAAAATAAGACAACTCATTGAAGAGGATCACATTGTTGAAGGTGACCTACGACGAGAGATCGCAATGAACATTAAAAGATTAAAAGAAATAGGCTGTTACCGTGGCATCAGACATAGAAAAGGACTCCCTTGTCGTGGTCAAAAAACTAAGACAAATGCAAGAACTAGAAAAGGTCCTAAGAAAACTGTTAGCCGTAAGAAGAAAAAATAGGTGACAAAGGAGGCGTAAAACATGGCTGCTGCTAAAAAAGCACGTAAAGTGAGAAAAAAGCGTGAACGCAAAAACGTAGAACGTGGCCAAGCTCATATTCAAGCAACATTTAACAATACAATCGTTACTTTAACAGATAATGACGGTAATGCAATAGCATGGTCTAGCGCAGGTAGCTTAGGTTTTAAAGGATCTAGAAAATCTACTCCTTATGCCGCTCAAATGGCTGCTGAAGCTGCGACTAAATCTGGTATGGAGCATGGATTAAAAACTGTTCAAGTTTTCGTTAAGGGACCTGGTTCAGGCAGAGAAGCTGCTATTAGAGCACTTCAAGCTACAGGACTTGAAATATCATCGATCGCAGATGTTACTCCAATTCCGCACAATGGTTGTAGACCACCAAAAAGAAGAAGAGTGTAGTTTATTCAGTATTAGGAGGTGTTTTAATTGGCAAGATATACAGGACCATCTTGTAGAATTTGTCGTAGAGAAGGCCAAAAGCTTTATCTAAAGGGTGACAGATGTTACAGCGACAAATGCGCATTAAATAGAAGACAAACTGCTCCGGGTCAACATGGCGCTAAAAAAGGCAAAATTTCTGGCTACGGTACACAGTTAAGAGAAAAACAAAAAGTAAAAAGATACTATGGTATCCTTGAGACTCAATTCAGATCGACCTATGATCGTGCTGAAAAGATGAAAGGCATCACTGGTGAAAATTTACTTCAATTATTAGAATTGAGATTCGACAATGTCGTTTATAGACTTGGCTTTGCAAACTCTAGAAAAGAAGCTAGACAATTTGTTACACATGGTCATTTTACAATAAACGGTAGCAAAGCAGATATTCCATCGATGACTCTTGCCCTTGGCGATGTAATCCAGTTGAAAGCAAAAATGATGTCTTCTGATAAGTTTAAAGCATTAATGGAAGCTTCAAGAACTGCACCAAACTGGTTAGAAGTCAACTTAGAGAAGATGGAAGGGAAACTTACAGCGTTGCCTGCAAGAGATAATATCGATTTACCAATCGAAGAACACTTAATTGTTGAGTTGTACTCTAAATAGGTATCAATATTATTACCCCCAATGTTTGTTTTGTGTTTTTTAGAGAAGGAGGGTCTTAAATAGTGATTGAAATTGAAAAACCAACAATTGAGTGCGTCGAAATGGGCGATGACGGGCGATACGGAAAATTTGTCGTAGAACCGCTTGAAAGAGGCTATGCGACCACACTTGGTAACAGTTTAAGACGTATTTTACTTTCTTCTTTGCCTGGAACTGCGGTTCGTTGGATTAAGATTGAAAATGTACTTCATGAGTTTTCAACTATTCCAGGTGTTAAAGAGGATGTCATTGAAATCATCTTAAACCTGAAAGAATTGTTTGCGAAGATTCATTCAGATGAAGATGTTAAGATTTTAAGAATCGAAGCATCAGAAGCGGGAGAGATTACAGCCGGTGACATCATTGCTGATGCAGACGTAGAAATTTTGAATACTGATCTTCATATCTGTACTCTAGAAGAAAATTCAAGAATCTATATGGAAATCGCACTCGGCCAAGGTCGTGGATACGTCACAGCAGAAAACAATAAAGAAGCAGGTTTGCCGATCGGAATTATTCCGGTAGACTCAATCTATACACCCGTGAGAAAAGTTAACTTTGCTGTGGATAAAACCAGAGTCGGCAAAATTGCAGATTACGATAAATTGGTCCTTGAAGTTTGGACGGATGGTACAATAAAACCTGATGAAGCAACTTCATTAGGCGCTAAAATTATGTCAGAGCATTTAAACCTCTTTATCGATATGACAGACAGCGTCAACGGCGTAGAAATCATGGTAGAAAAAGAAGAAGATATCAAGGAGAAAGTACTTGAGATGACAATTGAAGAGCTAGACTTGTCTGTTCGTTCATACAATTGTCTCAAAAGAGCTGGTATCAACACGGTTGAAGAACTGACGAATAGAAGCGAAGATGATATGATGAAAGTCCGTAACTTAGGTAAAAAGTCACTTGAAGAAGTGAAGTACAAGCTCGCAGAGCTTGACCTTGGATTACGCGCAGAAGACGAGTAAAGGAGGGAAACCGATGGCAGATTACCGTAAACTAGGACGTCCATCATCACATAGACAATTGATGTTGAGAAACCTTACAACGTCACTTCTAAAAAATGGACGTATCGAGACTACAGTAACTAGAGCTAAAGAAACTAAAAAATTTGCAGAGAAAATGATCACTCTTGGTAAAAGAGGCGATCTTCATGCAAGAAGACAAGCTTTAGCGTTTGTTACTGAAGAAGCTGTTGTTAAAAAATTATTCGATGAAATCGCTCCTAATTACAAAGAACGCAACGGCGGCTACACAAGACTTGTTCAAACAGGTCCTCGTAGAGGCGATGCGGCTCCTATGTGCAAATTAGAGTTAGTATAATGATTGAGGGACTAAGTTCAGGCTTATGTCCCTTCTTTATTACATATTCGGTATAAATGATCAGAAACGACCATTTACTATAGAAAAACACATGAAAGAATCATATAATACATATAGGTCTATAGATAAAGGGTATGGTGACTAAGATGATTAAAACAGATAATCTGTTTTTTAGATATGATGATGAAAAAGACTTGGAGAAATTTGCTCTGAAAAATGTGGGTTTACATATTACTGAGGGTGAATTTGTCGTAATTATTGGGCATAATGGCTCTGGTAAATCGACACTTTCTAAGCTACTCAATGGTATTTACTATCCAACTAAAGGTAAGATACTGATAGACGGTCTAGATACCTCTGATGAAAACCTCATTTGGGAAATACGCAAACGTGCCGGCATGGTCTTTCAAAATCCAGATAATCAATTGGTTGCGACCATTGTAGAAGAAGATGTGGCCTTCGGTCCAGAAAACTTAGGGCTTCCTTCTGACGAAATTAGAAGACGTGTCGATGAAGCGCTTGAAAGTGTTAAAATGAGTGCTTTTAAAAGAAAACCACCTCACCATTTGTCAGGTGGTCAAAAGCAACGCGTAGCAATAGCTGGGATTCTTGCTATGAAGCCGAAATGTATCATATTTGACGAACCTACGGCGATGCTGGATCCATCGGGAAGAAAAGAAGTCATGCAGACGATCAAACATCTAAATGAAACAGAAAAAATAACCATTGTACACATTACGCATTTTATGGATGAAGCGGTGAATGCAGATCGTATCATTGTGATGGATGAAGGTCAAATCGTACTTGAAGGCACACCTAAACATGTGTTTTCTCAAGTGGAAGCACTAAAAAAAATCGGTTTGGATGTGCCACAGGTTACATTACTGTCATTTGAGCTCCAGAAACTCGGTTATGACGTAACCTCTGAAAATTTAACGGTAGATGAGTTGGTGAATAATTTATGTCAATTAAAATAGTCGATTTAACACATATCTATGATAAAAAAACGCCAAATGAAACCATTGCAGTGGATCATATCAATCTTGATGTGCAAACGGGAGAATTCATTGGGTTGATTGGCCACACTGGCTCAGGTAAATCCACGTTGATTCAAGAATTGAACGGTCTTCTAAAACCGTCAAGTGGAGAAATCATTATTAGTGGATATAACATAACCGATGGACTTGATCAACCTAGTAAAAAAAAGCGTATCAAGAAATCTGAAGTCAATGCCCGTAAAAAGAGATTGATTGAAGTTAGAAAGCGCGTAGGCCTTGTTTTTCAATATCCAGAATATCAACTATTTGAAGAAACGGTTGAGAAAGATATAGCCTTTGGACCAATAAATTTAGGCCTTCAACCAGCAGAAGTGACATTGCGTGTCATAGAAGCGATGCAGACAGTTGGTCTCGATTATGAGACCTATAAGGACCGATCACCATTTGAACTTAGTGGTGGTCAAAAAAGACGTGTCGCAATCGCTGGTGTTCTTGCCATGAAGCCAGAAGTATTAATACTCGATGAACCAACTGCAGGGCTTGATCCAAGAGGCAGAGATGAAATTTTATCTCAAATTAAATCGCTGCATTCAAGAGAAAAAATTACAGTCATCATCGTATCGCACAGTATGGAAGATATGGCAAAAATCGCTGAGCGGCTTATCGTTATGAATAAAGGTTCGATCGTTCTCGATGGTACGCCAAAAGAAGTCTTTAAACATATCGATTTACTTGAGGAAATCGGACTTGCGGTACCTCAGATTTCATATTTGATAAGAAGTTTGGTCGTGAGTGGTTTCGACATCGATCCGAGTATTATAACCGTTGAAGAAGCCAAAGACGCCCTTGTAAAAATCATAAATAAGAAGAGTCAGGTGTAATATGCTTAGAGATATAACCATTGGACAATATTATAGCGTATCTTCTCTGGTACACAGGATGGATCCAAGATTTAAAATTATTGCTTCCATGCTCTATTTAGTTTCGCTGTTCTTGATTAATCAAATGATCGCCTACGTGGCAGTCATTGCTTTTATCGGGATGGTTGTTAAACTTTCAAAAGTACCAGTGAATTTCATCATGAAGGGGCTAAAGCCAGTATTTATGCTAATCGTCTTTGCCTTTTTGATTAATATTTTTTTAACGACAGGTACAGGCGACCCTCTAGTTAAATTGGGATTTTTTCAAATATATTCTGAAGGATTAGAGAGAGCATTTTTCATGGCGATTAGATTGGTCTTGCTGATAGTTGGCACATCCCTTTTAACACTTACAACCTCGCCTATTGAACTAACGGATGGCATTGAATATTTGCTTAGCCCATTTAAAAAAATTGGATTGCCAGCGCACGAATTGGCCATGATGATGACCATAGCACTTAGATTTATTCCAACATTATTGGAAGAAACCGATAAAATTATGAAAGCACAGATGGCGCGTGGCGCCGATTTTGAAAGTGGCAACCTCATGAACCGTGCCAAAGCCTTGATACCTCTTCTCGTCCCTTTATTTATCAGTGCATTTAGACGCGCAGACGAACTAGCGATGGCAATGGAAGCAAGATGTTACCGCGGTGGTGAAGGAAGAACGCGCCTTAAAGTGTTAAAATATACGCGATTGGACCTATATGGCAGCTTTGTCATGATTATTTACCTTGCGACTTGTATCGCTTTATAGGAGGCCTATGCAAACTTTATCGACCTTATCGATGCGCATTCAATACGACGGTAGCGGCTATCACGGCTGGCAAAGACAAAGTCGTATGAAAAGCGTACAGGGTGTTCTAGAAAAAACACTGTCAAAAGTTTTTAACCAAACGATTGAAATCGATGGATCCGGTAGAACAGACTCAGGTGTTCATGCACTGGGACAATGTTTTTCTTTTAGAGTTGATCTAACGATGCCCATAGAAAAAGTCAAATTTGTCGTTAATAGACGATTACCATCCGACATCTATATAGAAAGCGTCACATTGGAAACGGATGCGTTTCACGCCAGATATAGTGCAATAGGGAAAACATATGTGTATAAGATTTACACAAATGAAGCGCGCAATCCATTTCTCGATAAGTATAGTTATCACTTAACACATAATGTGGATGAAAGCGCTATCAGGGAAGCTATGATGCATTTTATTGGTACTTACGATTACAAAGCGTTTATGGCTTCGGGCAGTCACGCTGAAAATACTATTCGGACAATTTACCGATTTGATCTTGAGTCGATGGAAAATGAGCGCGTATTTACGATTACAGGTGATGGTTTTTTATATAATATGGTACGCATTATCATAGGGTCGCTGATACAGGTTGGAACGGGTAAGATTAAGGCATCAGACATTCCTTTGATCATCTCAAGCGGCGATCGAAACCGTGCGAAATATACAGCTCCTGCTCAAGGATTGTATTTAAAGAGCGTGTATTATTCCGATGAAGACCTACAAAAATCCATATTGAAAAATTGAGTTTTATTTCTTGGTTTATATTGACAGGGTTAAGTATTTACTATAGAATAGATTGTGGTCCGCTGTATAAAAGCAGACAAAAAAGTACTATAATGATGAAATCTAGAAATCCTGCCCCGGGTTTTTGAGATAAAAACGGTGAAATAATTTTGAAGGAGGATTCAAATGAAGTCTTACGTTGCAAAACCACTTGAGATTGAAAGAAAGTGGTACGTAGTAGATGCTGATGGTAAAACATTGGGTCGTTTAGCAGCTGAAGTTGCAAAGATTTTAAGAGGTAAACACAAACCAATTTTCACACCACACGTAGACACAGGTGATTTCGTTATCGTTGTTAACGCTGAGAAAATCAGAGTAACGGGTAACAAAATGGACGATAAAAAATACAGATGGCACACAGGTTACGTTGGTAACCTACAAGAAAGATCATTTAGAGAAATGAACCAAAGACATCCTGAGAGAATTATTGAACTTGCAATCAAAGGTATGTTGCCACATAACTCTTTGGGTAGCCAAATGTATACTAAATTAAAAGTTTACGCTGGCTCTGAGCACAAACATGAAGCTCAAAAACCAGAAGTTTTAGAAATAAAAGGATAAGGGAGGGGAACTCATGGCTAAAACGATTCAATATCAAGGAACTGGAAGAAGAAAAACATCAATCGCTAGAGTTAGAGTACTTCCTGGTGCAGGTAAATTTATCGTAAATGGTAGATCTGTCGACGAATACTTCAACTTTGAAACGCTTAGAAGAGAAGTTCAAAGACCTTTAGGTTTAACGAATACAACGGGTAAATACGATGTTATTGTTAAAGTTGAAGGTGGCGGCTACACTGGTCAAGCAGGAGCTGTAAGACACGGACTTTCAAGAGCGCTTTTACAAGTAGATCCAACATACAGAGCTGTTCTAAAAGCTGCTGGATTCTTGACGAGAGATTCAAGAATGAAAGAAAGAAAAAAATACGGCCTCAAGGCTGCAAGAAGAGCACCACAATTCTCAAAACGTTAATCATATTAAAAAGTCCCCAAGCATTTACATGCTTTGGGGACTTTTTTTATTATATTTGATATAATAGAAGTAGAATGGAGGGATATTATGTCAATTGTAGCAGGTTATTTATGCCCACATGCCCCAGTGTTCATTGAAAATGTAGGTGGCGATCAAAGCAAGGGAGTAGAAGGAACTATAGAAGCCTATCGTCAAGTGGCGATCGCAATTAAACAGTTACAACCGGATTTAATCGTTATCATCTCTCCTCACGGTCCAATCTTTACAGATGCTATTGCCGTGTACAACATGCCAAACTATGTTGGCAATATGAAATCTTTCGGAGAATTCACCTTAAATTATCAATATAGCAAAGACCAGGATTTTATAGAGGCACTTGTAAAGGCAAGTAATGCTGTAAATGGTTATTATTACCCATTGTCGGAAGATCAATTTAATAAATTTCAACATACACCTTTATTGGATCACGGTGTTACCGTTCCACTGCATTTTATTTTAGGTGAGACATCCCAAATAAAAATTGTGGCGATGAGTTATGGCAGCCTATCATATGTTGAACTACTGAAAAACGGTGAAATTTTAAAAGACGTTGCCAAGGCCAGTATGAAAAAAGTTGTCATCATTGCCAGTGGGGATATGTCTCATGCATTATCAAATAAAGGACCTTATAAGTTTCATGAAAGTGGTCCGTGGTTCGATCAAATAATGTGTGAAAATATTACTAAGCAAAAACCGTATGCAATATTCTCTGAATCAGAAGATAAGCTCTCAAATGCTGCTGAGTGTGGTTTGCGTTCTTATGCCATAATGATGGGCGCGTTTAATAAAACAAATCTGACTTCGAATTTGATCCATTATGAAGGACCTTTTGGCGTCGGATATCTGTTGGCTAGTTTTACCGCTACAGATATTTCACTAGAGGATTCAATTGCTCAAATTGAAGATGAGGCGAATAAAAAAAATGCTCAAAGAAGAGCCAATGCACATTTGTTTGTACAAATTGCAACAGAAACCATACAGACTTTTGTCAATGAACGCCGAGTGCCGAAAATTACGTATCAGGATTCTACAATTCAAATAAATGACAAAAAATTTGACGGTGAATCAAATCGGGAAATATTAAATGCACGACATGGCGTTTTTGTGTCGATCAAAAAACAGGGAACACTTAGAGGGTGTATTGGCACTATTATGCCAACACAAAAAAATACATTGGATGAAATTGTTAAAAACGCGATTTCAGCTTGTTCTAAGGACTATAGATTTGACCCCATAAGCAGTGACGAGCTTGATGCGCTTTTGATTAGTGTAGATGTATTATCTGAACTTAGCCGTGTTGAGGATGTCAACGCGTTGACGCCTGCCACACAAGGTATCATTGTAACCTGTAAAGACAAGATGGGTGTGTTACTCCCTAACCTTGAGGGAATAAACACTGTGGCAGAACAATTGAAGATTGCTTCTAATAAAGGTGGATTTACTGTGGATGACATTGAAGAAATTCAAAGTTTTACTGTGGAAAGATTTTATTAAAACTGTTGATAAGTTGTGTATACTGTGGATAATAAAATGAAATCAAGTATTTAACAAGTCAAAATGATGAAAGTTATCCACATAGTCCTGTGTGTAAAAAAAGACAATCCAAACTAACAAAGGAGGAGACCTATGAAAAAGACCATTTTAGGCATTGGCAGCATACTTCTGATACTACTAATCATGGTGACGACGCTTCTTGCAGTCGATTTGGATACGAACCTGAAAATTAGAAGAAAAATCAATACGCTACTAAAACCATATGACGTAATAAAAGTCGAGCCATCATCCATCTACTTATCCTCCAACGAGGCGATTTTTGATCCCAATGCAAAAGAGTTATTAAAAATAAAAAATGAAACTGGACAGACTTATATGAATGTCGAACACCTTGTAACTGAGGGGATAACTTACCATTATGATGCCAACCACGGTACATTGAGTCTTGCTGGAGCACAAACCCATTTGACCATTCAGCTGGATGGGACGGTTTATGAAAATGATAAGGAGATTTCTGAGCACATTGAATTATTGACGATTGATGATGCGCATTACGTCAATATGACGTCATTGAATCAAATTAACGCCGGGAAAAAGCTAGGATTTATCGAGCAAAGTTATATACAAGGAGGTAGCATAATCATCTTCAATGTGTTTGAAACGTATAGTAAGGCACAAATTGATAACAAAACTTGGGTTTTCAGTAATGAAGACGCGATTGCACAGTATCTCATGAGTCAGTACAATTTAGATTTTCTCTATAAAATCAAGAATATATTCTTGAAGACTGAAATCAATAAAATTGTCAGCAAAACAGAAGCATTTATCTATCCTATGAACGAAAACACACTTTTCATGATCGATGATGAAAATAACTACGGGTATATAGAACGGACGGATGCACTTTTGATACAGTCAAACAAAATTGAAGACCTGCCCCAGCGTAGTCCGATGAAACGCACATATAATGCCCCGATCGTACTGACTTGGGAGGCCGTTTATAGCTATAATCCCGATACGGAAACCTTGCCTGTCATGAACAATTTAAATGTTGTCTCACCGACTTGGTATGAACTAGCGAGTGCTGACGGTCAGATAGATAGCAAGGCATCTGCAAAGTATACCACCTGGGCACATGCAAGGGGTTATGAAGTTTGGGCTTTGGTTTCCAACGCATTCGATATTGAAATGACCCATGCGTTTTTGTCAGATTCTGATGCGCGTATGACTTTTATCCGAGAGATGATTTCTCAGGCCCGAACCAATGGGTATGAGGGGATCAACATCGATTTCGAGAATGTCTATTTAGAGGACCGTGACGCATTGACACACTTTGTCGACACATTTTCTTATTACGCAAGAGAGGCGGGAATAACACTTTCTATGGACGTTACGGTTATGGGCGGCAGCGATAACTGGTCAAAATGCTATGATCACGAGAAGCTTGGAAAATTAGTTGATTTTTTGGTTATCATGACCTATGATGAACACTGGGCATCAAGTCCAATAAGTGGTCCTGTTGCATCATACGATTGGATGTTGCATCATATGACACAACTTACTGAAATTGTATCCGCAGAGAAATTGATAATGGGTGTTCCATTTTACACGAGAGTATGGCGCGAATACCCTTCAAAAGAAGCAGCAAACGAATATGTCACAAAATCGACGGCTATTGGTATGGAAGCGCAAAATGCGCTAATATTAAAATATGAACTAACACCAATTTGGGATGATGTAGACAAGTTGTATTACGCCACATTTTTTGAAGAAAATGCGCAAGTCAAACTGTGGATAGAAAATGCTCGAACTATTTCATCAAAAATACAAATAATTAATACCCTTAATTTAAAAGGTGTTGCCGCATGGCGACGCGGATTTGAAACGCTAGATATTTGGGATGTTTTTAATCAAATCACCCCATAATTTTGGAGGCAAAATGAAATCTTTCGGTTTAATGTTCAACACAAAGCGTCTTTTTATTTATTTTATACTTTTAATCATAGGGCTATCTCTTATGGCGTATGGCGTGCTTTCATACTACGATGACCGCCGTTCATTTGAAGCGGTTCTTAGTGATGATGAGATTATATTGCGCGCAAAAGCGCTTGGATTGGTTGAAGTTACAGATAAGATCAATGGTGCGAAAAATGAAAATTAGAATTAACGAACTAAAATTCGACTTAAATGAAGCGTTAAACGAGGCGAACCTATATAATAAAATCATGAAGAAGACAAAGTTAAGGAAAGAACAAATCACCACCTATTCCATCATTCGAGAATCCATTGATGCAAGAAAAGGTATTACGTTTTCCTACGTGGTCGATATTGAAACGCCGAAAGCGGGATTTCTATTGCAAAATGGCTTCAATGTGGCGCCGGAACCATTTGAACCCATTGATATCACCTATAAAAAATCACTATCAGCCCTTAACCTTGATTCCAATCATAGACCCGTTGTCATCGGCTTTGGTCCTGCGGGAATTTTTGCGGCACTTCAGCTTGCACGTGCTGGGCTGAATCCCATAGTTCTTGAAATGGGCGATGAAGTCGATGAGCGTCAGAAGGCTGTGGAAGTATTTTGGGAGACTGGGAAGTTGAACCTTCGATCAAATGTTCAATTTGGCGAGGGTGGAGCGGGTGCTTTTTCAGATGGTAAATTGACAACGCGCGTTAAAGACCAGCGCATCGAATTTGTGTTGAATTATTTGGTAAAGGCTGGTGCACCACCTGAAATCATCTATAAAAATAAACCGCATATTGGGACTGATATTCTTTGTGACGTTGTAAAAAAACTCAGACAGGAGATACTCTCTTTGGGTGGGGACATATTTTTCAATACTAAAGTAACAGACATAAATTTTGAAAACGGTGAAGTTATATGTGAAAACGACAGGACTTTTCAGTCCCGATCCATTGTGCTGGCCATTGGGCATAGTGCACGTGACCTTTTTTACAAACTCCAGTCGCAGGGGGTTTCAATGGCGCAAAAGCCGTTTGCCATGGGGGTCCGAATCGAACACCCACAAAAGTTGATAAACGTCGCGCAGTATGGTAAGGCGCATAGTCATGAGAAACTTGGTGCGGCTGAATACAAGTTAACATTTTCTGCATCAAATGGCAGAAGTGTCTATTCCTTTTGCATGTGTCCTGGAGGACGCGTAGTTGCCTCAGCATCAGAAGAAAATCGTCTTGTGATAAATGGCATGAGTTATCATAGTAGATCGCTTCAGAACGCAAATAGCGCGCTTCTAGTCAACATTGCACCTTCCGACTTTGGCTCGGAGCATGTGCTCGCTGGCGTAGACCTTCAGCGCAAGCTTGAAACGCTTGCATTTGAGGCGGGTGGTGGTGGATATACTGCCCCAGTAGAAAAGTTAGATACATTCCTAGGAAACAGCTCTGAACCGTATTCAAAGGGATTTGCCGGCAATTTGAAAAAAGCAAAGGACTACTATCAACTAACTGGTGTGGATTATGAAAGTGAAATGGCTGGTTATGAAATTACCTATACGCCGGAAGTGAAATACACGGCTTTAGAGGGGTTCTTACCCGATTATATGTGCATGGCATTGAAAGAGGCAATTGTACACTTTGGTAAGCAAATTCCTGGGTTCGACGATCCGAGAGTCGTCTTGACGGCGATTGAATCGCGAAGCTCGTCGCCAGTAAGAATTATACGCAATCCGGAAACGCTTGTATCATTCAGTCACAATGGTCTTTACCCATGTGGTGAAGGCGCTGGCTATGCAGGTGGCATCACATCGTCAGCAGTAGATGGTGTAAGGGTTGCTGAAGAGATTATTAAAGATATTTTGAGAGAGCACTTGGTACTGAAATAAAAGCGATGCATAGGACATTTCGTTTTGGATACAATATAAATGTTGTAAGAAATATCGAAAGAAAAGTTATTAAGAGATATAAATCGCAATATAATTAGAAAATTTCAAAAAAATATTAAATTTTTAAAAATTTTTTTTTTTTTTTGAAAATAGGTAAATGTATAGTGAAAATGAGTTTGATAAATACGTAACACTTCTAATTAAATACTTTTTCAGAAAACACGCCTTTCTTTATTACAAAAAAATGAGAAAGGTTCTCTTTTTTTTTGAAAAAAGCTTTCTGAAAAGCCGTAAAATTATTTTTTTGCTGTTGCGTTTTTGTAACAATTATAATAATATAAAATTACGTTGAAAGGGGGTTATTTAATGTCAGAAAAACGTGAAAATTGGGGAAGTAAGTTAGGCTTAGTCCTCGCGATGGCAGGAAATGCTGTAGGTTTGGGTAACTTTTGGAGATATCCTTATCAAGCAGCAAAAAATGGGGGCGGCGCATTTATGCTTCCTTACTTTGCAGCACTGATTCTTATGGGTATCCCACTCATGTTAGTTGAGTGGAGCTTAGGTAGAATGGGTGGTAAGTACGGACATGGTACTTTGGGACCAATGGTTTATTTACAAGCACGTGAAGGCGTTAAACCTAGAACGGCGATCTTGATCGGTTCGCTCGCTGGCGGTTTGGCACTTGGCGTAACATTGTTGGTAAACTCTTATTACAACCATATTATCGGTTGGACAATGGGTTACACTGTATTATCTTTAACAGGCGCTTATATGGATCCTAATATTAGTACTGGACAATTTTTCGTGGATTATATCCAAAATCCAGTCTATGTATTTGGTTTCTGGCTCTTGGCACTAACCGTATTGCTTTTTACAGCAATGGGCGGTATTCAAAAAGGCGTAGAGCGTATGGCAAAAATTTTGATGCCTACGATTTATGTATTCGGTATTATTCTTATTATCAGAACACTTACACTTGGTACACCAAATCCAGCTCAACCTGATTGGACACCAATCGCAGGCTTGAACTTTATCTGGTCTCCAAGATGGAGCGACCTCAACTGGGCAGCAACTATGGCAGCTTGTGGTCAAATCTTCTTCACATTATCAATTGGTATGGGTATTATTTGTAACTATGCTTCTTACCTTAAACCAGATGATGACATCGTACTTTCTGGATTGACAACTGTAGCGCTCAATGAGCTTGCAGAAGTTGTCTTAGGCGGTACAATTGCGATTCCAATCGCATACGCATTCTTAGGACCAGATGGCGTTGGTGCAAGTATCGGCCTTTCGTTTATCGCACTTCCAAGTCTCTTTAGAGAGATGGGCTTTGGTAACGTAGTAGGCGCAATGTGGTTCTTGTTACTTGCTTTTGCTGGATTAACATCTGCGATCGCAATGTACAACTACTTAGTTGCTCTTATTATGGAAAACACAAGCACGCATAGAAGAAATGCTTCGATCATGGTATTTCTTGGTTATATCATAGTGGGTCTTCCTGTTGCGTTAGAACCGATCTTAACAAAAACAGCAGATCTCATGTACTTTACTGAAGTGGATAACTGGGTAGGTAACTACTTCTTATTCGTTCTTGGTTTGACCGAGATTATCGTTACTGGTTGGTTGTTTAGAGAAAAAGGCCTTCCAGAAATTAATCGTGGCAGCTACTGGAAAGTGCCAAGCTGGTTCTATAAAGCGTTCATTCAATTTATTACACCAGTCCTAATGATTGTTGTTCTTGTTATGTACACAATAGACACTGCTAAAAAAGGATACTACAAATGGGTGCCTGATTTCGTTGCAGGTAATGACGTTCTGATTCCTTGGGTTCAAGCTGGCCGCGTTGTCGTGTTCGGCGTTGTAATTATCGGATGTGTGATCACTTATATTTCTATCAAGCGTACTTACAAAGAAGAGCTTGATAAAAATGAAGTTATCATTCGTTTATAAAGGAGGTAAATTATGTCTGCAGGTGCATTAACTTTCATGGTTTTGGCTTGGGGTATCATACTTGTCTCTGTTGGCGTTACTTTGTCACAATTAGTTAAACACAGCAAGTAGTACTAGTAAATAAATAATATAAGCCTCCACTTTGATGGTGGAGGCTTATTTTGGAGGTTTTCATGGGAAAGGCGTTGACGGATGTTTTTACACAACTCCAGGGAAATTTAAAGAAGTTTTATACGGATAAAAAATTAGAGAGATATCAAAACAGAGTTTCTGTCCTTATTCATAAATATTCTGAACTTGTAATTGAAGAACGTCATGAAGAAACTTATGATAGCTTATGTAAGCGTGGCGTAGAGTTATTGAAACCAGGAAATTTAAAAGATGAAAATAAACTCAAGTATTTCTTAAGGTATTGTGATGCAGCGCTTTATGATTTTAAAGACGATGTTAAAACGTTGACTTTATTGATGAGAGCTTACATGGTGACAACGATGTTTTTCTATATAATTACCCCTCAGTATTTTGGTTATATTCTACCATTAATTATGGTAGTACCTGTTTTTATTGGTATGAGAGGTATGAAAAAACGCAGCCTAAACGGATTAATAACGGGTTGTTCAGTTGTTCCATTGGCCATTATGGTAGCTGTTGTGCATTTCAAAAGTATTTTTATCGCTTTGAATACAGGCTATGATAAATATTTAGGTGAATTGGCAACAAACTATAATTTTTCCTTTGCATTTACACAAGGGCTTATGACGACGATGAATATACTAGCTGCTGTAATGTTAATCTCAGGACTCACAACGGCTTATTTGGGATTAAAACACAACAAAATGTTCTTATAGAAAAAAGCTTAGTAGGCAACATGCCTGACTAAGCTTCTTTTTTTACAATTTATAGACAGTGACTTCTTCACAATAGGAACATTCATATTCAAGTTTTCCATTGGCTTTTACAAGCGTAAATTCTGGAATGGCATAATCATCAGAGTGTGTGATGCATCTTGGATTATGGCACTTCATGCCACCTTTGATTGTCTTTGGAACCGTTGTTTTAACTTTTTCAGCAAGTTTTCCATCTCTTATTACGTTTACAGTAATTTTTTGATCTAAGAGCCCTAGGAGATCTAAGTTCACATCAAATACGTTTTCGACTTTGATGATATCTTTTCTACCCAATTGTTCACTTTTTACGTTCATAAGTAATACGACAGGTTGTTCGGTATCTGCGAAAAGTAAATTGAAGATTTTAAGACCGTTACCTGCATGAATATGATCGATGACAATGCCATTATCTATACCTTTAACTTCTAGCATAAGGACCAACCTCCAGTAATTTCGTAATCAAAGCCATTCGCACAAAGACGCCCATTTCAGATTGTTGAAAATAGACAGCTCTTGGGTCATCATCTACATCATAAGCAATTTCATTGACGCGTGGTAGCGGGTGCATGATGATCATATCAGATTTAGCGCTTTTTAATTTTTCGCGAGTGAGCTTGAAAGAATTTTTGAGTTTTAGATAATCGGCTTCGTTAAAGAACCGTTCCTTTTGAATCCGAGTCATATAGAAGATATCAACATCGTCGATGACATCTTCCATGTAGGGCACTTCTATAAGTTCAACTTGGTATTTTTCGATGAGTTGCCTTTTCAATGTTTCGGGAAGCTTAAGTTCTTCAGGTGAGACAAGTGCAAATTTTTTCGTGCCAAATCGAGCAAGTGTTCGGATGAGAGAGTGCACGGTGCGTCCATATTTAAGATCGCCGCAGAAGGCAACGCTATGTCCGCTAATAGTGCCTTTGTATTTTTTGATAGTGATTAGGTCGGTAAGCGTTTGTGTTGGATGTTGGTGCCCACCGTCGCCGCCGTTGATGACAGGAATGCTCGAATATTGTGAGGCGAGTTTAGGTGCGCCCTCTTTCGGATGTCTCATGACGATTACATCGGCATAATAACCCATTACGCGTATTGTATCTGCCAAGCTCTCGCCTTTTTTTGCAGAGCTCGTGTCTGCATCCGCAAAGCCGATTACATTACCGCCAAGTCGCATCATGGCGCTGTCAAAGCTGAATTTTGTGCGTGTACTTGGTTCGAAAAAAAGTGAAGCAAGTATTTTTCCGTCACAAACTTTGTTATATGCCTTAGGATTTTCATAGATTTTTAGTCCGATATCGACTAACGTCTCAATTTCTTCTAGTGTAAAATCCTCCGGTTCAATCAAATGTCTCATTTTGTCCTCCTTTTGATTTCACTGAATCACATTAAAGTATGGCAATAAAAAATACCTCTGCAGGGACGCAAAGGTATTATACGACAAATTAGTACTTTTCAGTACTTTGACGAATTTTCCTTTTCGACCTCTCGGATCAAGTTAAAGGGTTTCTTTTATTGACTCAATAATAACACAGCTTTTAAGAACTGGTCAACTTAATTTAACGACTTATTAATTAAATTTACATTTGAATCTAGATTTAAAGATTTCCCGCATAATGCTTGACAGTTTAGAGGCGGCTATGTTAAATTGTAGAAAAGTTTAACCTTTAAACGGGGACGAGAGACCTGCAAGGTGAATGATGCGTACATTGGATTATTCAACGTCTTAGCAGGTGCTAAGACGTTTTTTGTTTATCTTGGCCCGAAATGTGATGTAATATTAAAAGGGAGGTGCGATAGATGATCTTGATTGCAAATGGAACCATCATAAATCCGAAAACAGATCAAATGGCACAATTGGACATACTGATACAGGATGGAAGAATCATTGAAATAGGTGCAAACTTAGCTCAAAATATAACTTGCCTTATTAGCACTAGTGAAATGGATGTTGAAATCATCGATGCAAAAGGATACACTATTACCCCCGGATTTATAGATCTACATGTCCATTTGAGAGAACCTGGCTATGAATTTAAAGAGACGATTTATACTGGATCACGAGCATGTGCAAAAGGCGGGTACACAAGTGTGGTTTGCATGCCCAATACCAAACCAGCCTTAGATTGTGTTGAAACGATAGAAACGCTTAAACAGATTATTGAAAGAGATTCTGTTATTTCTATCTATCCTGCAGGTGCTATAACAATAGGTATAGCCGGTGTCGTCATGTCTAATCATGCGGATTTATTTGAAAATGGCGCAGTTGCATTGTCTGATGATGGCAGAACGACAATGAATCGTGACTATATGCGAGAAGCCTTTAAAGTTGCAAGAGCTTTTGATAGACCCGTAATGACCCATTCTGAGGACCATGAGATTACCATTAATTACAAAGACGCTATTTTTCCAACAGAAGCTGAATCTAATATTGTTGAAAGAGATATTGCGTTATGTAAAGAGGTCGATGGTATTTTACATGTCTCACATGTGAGTACAGCCGCAGCGATTGACGCAATCTCAAAAGGTAAAGAATCTAACATTCAACTAACTTGTGAAGCGGCGCCGCATCATTTTGCATTAAGTGATACGCGCATTGATATGGCCTCAAACTATAGCAAGGTTAGCCCACCCATTCGCTCAGAGGCTGATCGAAAACATTTGGTTGAAGCGATAAAAAAAGGCATCATCGATGTGATTGCAACAGATCACGCACCACATGAGAAGGCGAGCAAGACTGGCCCCTATTCTGAAGCTAGTTTTGGCATCAGTGGCATCGAAAGTGCATTCTCAGTCAGTTATCAAGCACTTGTTAATTCGGGTGAAATTTCGATGATGCAACTTATAAGTATGCTGACCATAAAACCGGCACAAATCGCTCGTTTGAAAGAGGTGGGTTCCATAGAAAAAGGCTATTATGCCGATTTGACGATTCTCGACTTGGAACCAAATGTGACGATTGATAGTGAGTCATTCCTATCAAAGGGAAAAAACACACCGTTCAATGGGTATGTTGGCAAAGGAGAAGTCATCATGACATTTCACCGTGGCAATAAAGTGTTTCAAAAGAAGGAACCATTAACGATTAGAAACTAAAGATGAGGTGCAATATGATTAGTGATCAATTGATTAGAGCCATTATTCAAAAGAAGAGCCCAATTGTCGTAGGACTTGATCCGAGGCTGGAAAGCATACCGCAAGACATCCTTGACTATTGCTTTGGGCTTTATGGTGAAACACTTAAAGCGGCAGCGGAAAGCATCTTGATATTCAATAAAGGGGTTATTGACGCTATCTATGATTTGGTACCTGCAGTGAAACCACAAATTGCCTTTTATGAGCAGTATGGCGTTGAAGGGATGGCCGCATATAAAGAAACGTGTGCCTATGCAAAATCTAAAGGACTCATCGTCGTAGCGGACATCAAAAGAGGAGACATAGGATCAACGTCAAAAGCTTACGCGATAGCACATCTTGGAATAACAAAAGTGGGGAATAGCTACCACAAAGCATTTGAAGCTGATTTTGCAACGATTAACCCTTATTTAGGCGATGACTGTATGCGCGAATTTATGGATGAAGTTAAAACGTATGACAAAGGACTATTTATACTCGTTAAAACTTCAAATAAAACGTCTGGACAGCTCCAAGATCTGGAAGTAGATGGCGGCAGAGTATACAATAAAGTTGCTCAGATTGTGTCTGAGTGGAATGAAACCATAGTTGGTGAAACAGGGTATTCGCCGATTGGTGCAGTTGTGGGAGCAACCTATCCAAGTGAACTCGAAGATCTGAGGCGTCAAATGCCAAAGGCGATTCTCCTTGTTCCTGGGTATGGCGCTCAAGGTGGCAGTGCAATGGATGTTGTTGGCGCATTTAATCAAGATGGACTTGGCGCAATCATTAATTCGTCTCGTGGGATTATCTTTGCTTATGAAGGCACTAATAAATATTATGCATTGGCTGCAAGGGAAGCAACTTTGGACATGCGTGAAGCAATCAACAATGCCCTTGAACAAGTAGGAAAGAAATACTGGTAAAGTTCAAATCCAGAGGAGACCATAATGAAATTCAATGGAAGTGTAAAAATTATTGAAAGAAAACAATTGCTACAAGATGTCTTTCAGATTACGGTTGAAAGACCTAGCACGATGGAAATGATTTTGCCAGGACAGTTTTTTAATATCGTGACAACAAATAGTGGGTATCCACTTCTTAGAAGACCAATATCTGTCAGTGCTTATAGGGATGACACAATTGAATTTACTGTTAAGGTCCTAGGAATGGGCACTCAAGCACTTTCTGAATTTGAAGTGGGAGAATTTATTGAAATAATGGGACCTCTTGGCAATGGCTTCAAGCAAAATGGTGAAAAAAATGTTTTGATTGTCGGAGGCGGTATCGGCATTGCACCTTTAAAAGGATTAATAGAACATTTAGAGTCAGAAAAGACGGCTATAGATGTCATCCTCGGATTTCGTGATGGACCCTATTTAGTTGAATCTTTCTCAGCATATGCAACCAAGCTCACGATCGTTTCCGAATATGATGCAACCTATCGAATCGGCTATGTGTCACATCCTGTTGTTGAACATATTGAAGCAAAACAGTATGATATGATTTACGCCTGTGGCCCAGAAGCGATGTTAAAGTCCCTTGCAAGAATATGTAATGAACGCGAACTACCCATTCAATTATTGATGGAAGAAAAAATGGCATGTGGTATTGGCGCCTGCTTGGTTTGCACGTGTAAAATTAAGCAGGGCGATTTCGATTTCAAGCATGTTAGAATGTGTAAAGAAGGGCCAATGTTTTATGGAAATGAGGTGATCTTTGATGACGAACAAGGTTGACGAACAATTGAAATTCTTGCAGATCGAGAGATTTTCGAGACTGAACCTTACGGTTGATTTAAATGGTCTGATTTTGAAAAACCCTGTAACGGTAGCCTCTGGAACTTATGGATTTGGTAGAGAGTATAGTGAGTTTATCGATCTGAACAATCTTGGCGCCATTTCCGTAAAGGGTCTGACGCTTGAACCGAGAGAGGGCAATGAAGGTGTTCGTATTGCGGAAACGCCAATGGGAATGATCAATAGCGTTGGTCTTCAAAATCCAGGTGTCTATGAATTTATTAAAAATGAAATTCCCTTTTTAAGACAATATGATCTAAAAATCATCGCGAATATTAATGGGAATACGATAGAAGAATATTGTGAAATGGCAACGATACTTGATAGGGAAGATGTAGATTCCATTGAATTGAACATATCATGCCCTAATGTCAAAAATGGTGGGCTCGCATTTGGAACCAATCCACAGGTGGTGAGAGAAGTTGTTCAAAGAGTGAGGGCTCAAACGTCCAAGCATTTAATCGTTAAACTATCACCCAATGTAACCGATATAAAAGAAATTGCAAAAATAGTGGAAGAAGAAGGCGCAAACTGCATTTCGCTGATTAATACGGTGACTGGCATGGCGATAGATATTCATAAACGTAAAACCGTCTTGCAAAGAGGCAGTGGTGGCTTATCAGGTCCAGCAATTAAACCGATAGCGATTAAATTGGTTCACGATGTCTACCAAACTGTGAAAATTCCAATCTTGGGAATGGGCGGTATTCTCACATACGAAGATGCGGTCGCCTTTATGTTGGCAGGTGCAGGAGCAATAGCCATTGGAACGGCAAATTTTGTCAATCCCAATGCCCCAATTGAAGTTTTAGAGGGCATTCAAAATTATATGATTTCCCATAAATATGAGAACGTGACAAAAATAACAGGCGACTTAAATAAGCATTGATCCGAATAAAAAAGTCTGCTCAAATGAGCAGACTTCAAGGTGTCTTTTGAACAGGCAATACGCTTGTTTTAATAAAGCGCCTAAACTTGAGTTTTAATTGCGATTAAATCGGTTATAACCATTTGCTTGGTCTCTTTTGGATTGAATTTGTGGAACTTGAAAATCACATTCAAAATATAACCGCCTCCAACAGCGTTGAGGACGGTTCCGATACCATAAGAACCACCTAAGAAAATACCCATGATTACGATTGTGATTTCAATAATTGGACGAACAATAGCAACACTAATGCCAGTTAACTTGACGATACCGACCAATAATCCGTCTCTTGGACCTGCACCGAGCTCGCAACTTAAGTAAACGTAAATGCCATAATTGAAAAAGAACGTCCCTAAGATCAGGTAAATTAATCTAACGCCGATGGCGTCGCTTAGTGGTATGAAGTGCATCGAATCAAAGGCATCTACTAGAAAGCCAATAAAAAACATATTTAATAAAGTACCAATACCAGGATAAATTTTTATAAACAAAGACAAGGCAATGATGACTATACCAGTTAATTGGGAGACGACACCGAAAGTGAGCCCTGAAATACTTGCTAGGCCTTGATGAAATGTACCCCAAGGATTAAGACCCAAATTGGCATATATGGTCAAGTTGATGCCGATGGCAATGATTACAAAACCAAGCATGAGCTTGGGAATATTCCTTAGCGTTTTTTTGATGACGACGATATTCATAAGTCCTCCTTTATTTCGGTACCCTAATAATAAAATAGCATAAGTTCTTAAATTTTAAAAGGTCTGTATACAACTAATATTTTTATTATGGTTTTAATTCGAAAGTCAGCTATATATAACAATCAAATTTCAGAAAGTTATATAAACTGAAAATAGACTATATATAGTAGGCAATAAAATGGTTGATACTATTATCGAAAACTGAAAATTCTTTCTTTAGATTTAGTGTTGACTTCGTAAAATGCATCTGATATTATTAACAAGCACTAAACAGTGTGCACCAAAAAAACGTTTTCAAATGTAAAATTCTTGTTAAGAAATTATTGTAAAACGCGAATAAAGATATTGACATCGAAAATAATCGATGATAATATAAGAGAGTCGCCGCAAGCCATTGCGGACACGAAAAGCAAAAGTTAAAGTAAAAACAGGACCTTGAAAATTGAATAGCGCAAATGAAAAAAAC
>JBBRVO010000017.1:0-32785 GCA_038246775.1 Peptostreptococcales bacterium
AGCGGTCTTTCAAGTGATGCATTGGTGAAAGCAGTGACGATCTTTATCGATGGCATAACGTTATTCTTCATTTCAGAGTCTTTGGATAACTTGATAAAAAATGGTAGAATTTCAAAGTGGAAGGGATTAATTGCAAATACATTGAACATATTACCTATCATGGGTGCAGATGGAAACGGCGAGATTAAACTGTTCGAAAAAGTAAGAAATACAAATAAGGCGTATTTAAGATTAATTGAACTCATGCAAGATGGGTTGACGAAAAACGGTAGAGACATCGTCGTTATCACACATGTGGGAAACCCTGAACGCGCCAATCAAATTGAGGGAGCGGTCCATAATGTCGAAACGGTCAATGAAGTCATCAACCTTAAGTGTGCGGGCTTATCGTCACTTTATGCGGATAAAAAAGGCATCATCGTAGCATTTTAAACAGCCGCACCGGGTAGGTGCGGCTTTCTTATTTTTGCGTATTCAGTATGGAAGAACTTGTTAAACTATTATTTATTTACAACAAAATTTGAATATATGAAATTAATTTAAAGAATTATGGGAAAACTTACTGGGACAAATATTGTTATTCATCGTTTAAAATGATATGATGAACATGATTTAAAAAATAATTTTGAGGTGATTTGTATGCATAAGAAATTGTTTATTCCAGGTCCTGTAGATGTTAGAGAGGATGTACTTTTAAAGATGGCTACTCCTCAGATCAGCCATAGAGGGAAAGAGGCATCAGCATTACAAAGAGGTATTTCAGAAAAGCTTAGAAAAGTGATGTACACTGAAAACGAAATTTTGTTATCGACTTCATCAGGTAGTGGTCTTATGGAAGGTGCTATCAGATCTTGTACGCGCAAAAGAGCAGCCGTATTCTCAGTTGGTGCATTTGGAGACAGATGGTACAAAATGGCGCAAGCGAATAACGTGCCTGCTGACATTTTTAAATCTGAACTCGGTAAGCCTACGACACCTGAAATGGTTGAAGAAGCTTTAGCTACTGGAAAATATGATTTAATAACAATTACTCACAACGAAACGTCAACGGCGATTATGAATCCAGTTGATGAAATCGCTGCAGTTGTTAAAAAATACCCTGATGTTATATTTTGTATGGATACAGTAAGTTCAATGGGCGGAACGAAAATTGAAGTTGACAAGCTCGGCGTGGACATTTGTATCACATCAACTCAAAAATGCTTGGGTTTACCAGCTGGCCTTTCTATTTGTTCAATCTCTGAAAAAGCCATTGAAGCAGCGAAACAAGTTGAATTTAGAGGTCTATACTTCGACTTGCTAGAAATGTACCAATATATTAAAGACAAAGATTATCAATATCCTTCTACACCTTCATTAGCGCATATGTTCGCACTTGATTATCAACTTGACAATATTTTAGCTGAAGGTCTTGAAAATAGATTTGCTAGACATTTAGAGATGGCAAAAGTCACTAGAGAATGGGCAAGCAAACATTTTGAAATGTTAGCAGAAGAAAAATATGCATCAAACACGTTGACGACAATCAGAAATACAAAAGAAATCAATGTGTCTGATCTTAATAAGGAACTTGGAAAACGCGGTTATATTATTTCCAATGGTTACGGAAAATTGAAAGACTTGACGTTCCGTATTGCGCATATGGCAGATACTTCTATGGATGAACTTAAAACATTATTATCAGTGATAGAAGAAATTCTTGGATTATAATAACAATCGGGGCAATTGCGAGCAATTGCCCTAGTTTATGAAGTGGAGGACATGAAGATGCAATTAAAGATTTTGGCAAATGATGGAATGGATAAAAGTGCAGTAGATCAATTAGTTGCTCAAGGCCATTTGGTAGATGAGTCTCATTACGATGGCGAAGCGCTCATAACGGCACTCAAAGATTCAGATGTCGTTGTTATCAGATCGGCGACAAAACTACGTAAAGATCTAATTGATCAAGTGGAAGGCAGTCGCCTTAAGCTCATGATTAGGGCTGGCGTAGGTATCGACAATATAGATCATAACTATGCTGCTGAGCACGGGTTTACTGTTAAAAACACACCAAATTCAAGCAGTGCTGCCGTTGCTGAACTCGCAATTGGCCATATGTTTGCATTGGCGCGTTTTATTCATATTTCGAATTTTACGATGCGAAATGGTGAATGGAATAAAAACAAATACAATGGTATTGAATTATCGGGTAAAACGCTTGGTTTGATTGGAATGGGTAGAATTTCATATGAAGTGGCTATTCGCGCAAAAGCATTGGGTATGAAAGTCGTCTACACAAACAGAAGAGGCAAACTTGACGCATATAGCCAGTTTGACTATTTACCATTGAATGACTTATTAAAAGTGTCTGATTTTATTTCGCTTCATATACCGTTTGATAAAACTGTCGGCGCGACGCTGAAAAAAGAGCAATTTGACATGATGAAAGACGGTGTCTATATCATCAACACTGCTAGAGGCGGCGTTGTTGACGAAGCGGATTTGCTGGATGCGTTGAATTCAAACAAGGTAGCTGGAGCCGGTATCGACGTATTTGAAGAAGAACCGACTAAAAATATTGAACTGATTAACCACCCAAAAGTTTCGGCAACACCGCATATTGGGGCTTCAACAAGTGAAGCACAAGAACGTATTGGCGATGAAACCATCGCTGTGATAAAAGCGCATTTCAACCTATAAGATTTGGATATGATGGAGGTATTTTGTGGCAATAGTTAGACCGTTTAAAGGTGTAATACCAAAGCAAGAACTTGCTGAGCAGGTAGCATGTCTACCTTATGACGTAATGAATAGAAAAGAAGCGAAGCAAATGGCAGAAGGCAATCCAAATTCATATTTGCATATCGTCCGTTCTGAAATTGATTTGCCAGATTCAGTTGGCGATTATGACAAACTCGTCTATGAAACAGCAAGAAAAAATCTCGACAAATTTATAGCAGATGGCATCATGAGCCAAGATCAAGAACCAATTTACTATATCTACAGACAATTGATGAATGGCCGCGTTCAAACGGGTATTGTCGCTTGTACATCAATTGATGATTACATGAATGAAATTATTAAAAAGCATGAATTTACAAGACCTGCAAAAGAAATTGACAGAATTAACAATTTTGACCACTGTGATGCTAACACAGAACCTGTCTTTTTAACGTATAGAAAAAATGACGAAATCAATAGAATCGTAAACGATTGGATCAAATTCCACATGCCGATTTACAACTTTACTTCAGATGATGCGATTACGCATATATTCTGGAAGCTTGACGATTTAAGTTTAGTGAGTAGAGTCGCTGAAATCTTTGATGGTATCGATTATCTCTACATCGCTGATGGACATCATAGATCCGCTTCTTCAGTAAAAGTTGGCTTAAAGCGTAGAGAAGAATTCCCTGAATACGATGGTTCTGAAGAATTTAACTACTTCCTGGCAGTTATTTTTCCCGACGAAGATTTGTTCATCATGGATTATAACCGCGTTGTTAAAGATCTCTTCGGTCACACGAAAGAGGCGTTTTTAGAAGCGGTTTCAGAAATGTTTGACGTTCAAAAGTTAAATCAAGAGGAGCCTTTCAAACCAATGAAACGCGCAACTTTTGGCATGTACTTTGACAAAGCATGGTTCCAAATTACAGCTAAAAAAGGCACTTTTAATGAACAAGATCCAGTAGACAGACTTGACGTATCCATTCTTCAAAAGAACCTTCTTCAACCAATTTTGGGTATCGAAAACCCTAGAACGGATATGCGTATCGACTTTGTCGGCGGAATCAGAGGTCTTAAAGAACTTGAAAATAGAGTTAACGATGGTTTTGCAGTGGCATTTTCAATGTATCCAACGACTATGGATGATTTGATTGATATCGCTAACGCAGGTGAAGTGATGCCGCCTAAATCAACATGGTTCGAACCTAAACTTAGAAGTGGTTTGTTTGTTCATAAATTAAACGACTAAATAGTATAAATTTTGCAAATAAACGCAATTAAAAAGAATAGACCGTCTCAAAATGACTATGATTCATTTTGAAATGGCCTATTCTTTTTTTATAGGGTAGGAGTGAATGGTGGGCTATTGGCTAATGACGATCAAGTTTCTTCTGTAGTCTAAATACATTTTAGTCAGAAGAGTCATTTGAGCGTTCATTTCAATTTGAAGCAACGATGCCAAAGAATAGTTTTCATCGTATAGCGCTTCCTTGATTCTCGTAAATAATGATTTGTATGAGAGAGAATCTTTCATGAGGTGATGTTTGATTGTTTTAATTTTTTCCCAATTGACGATGTCGAGATCTGTTATTTCTTCATCGGTATGCAATTTAGAAAAACGTCTAATCGTGCTGACGTGTTCAGGAATGATGCGATCCTTGAGTTCGATTGACCATTCGCTCAACATATAAGATTTATAGGAGGCTATGATTCGATCCGTGAAAACATTGTTTACTAGGAGTATTTTAGATTTATCGCTAAAGTGATCAAATGCGAGCAAATTTTCGTATACCGTTTTAGGTGGAATGCCGAATAATTTGTCGCGTTCTTCTGGTGCGAAATCGTCAAAGACATCTTCTTCTGTTCTGTAAATGCGGTTTTCTTCCAAGTAGAAATGTTTTTCACCGTAGCCTTTATTGAATCCGTTTTCGATGGTATCGATATCCAAGCCACTCTTTAGAACCGCTTTGATGCCATCAATACTCGATTGACAGACTGCTGCTAAGAGTAAATACGAATTTGAATTCGGATTTGGTGCACGGAGTTCGAAACGCGTTGCATATTTGTTTTTCATATCGCGAATCAAACCAATAAGGACGGTTCTGTTTCGAGAGGGGATACTTGGGGAGTGGCCGAGAGACGATACGATGCAAACGGGTGCCTCAAAACCCGGCTTGAGTCTATTTAAACTGTCATTTGTTGAAGAGACAAAGGGGTTAATGATTTCATAGTTTTTCAAAATGCCCATCATAGAACCATAGGCTATTTTAGTCATGAAGTTTTTCTCCATGTCTTTTGGAGAGAATAGGTTTATCATTTTACCGCTTTTTAATCTGAGCGCTGCGCCAATATGGTGATGCTCGCCACTTCCGGCTACACCTTCTAAAGGTTTTGCTTGAAACGTAACGGATAGGCCATTTGCTTCGAAAACATCCTTGATGATATCTTTTGCGAGGAGCTCTTTATCAGCAGCAAGCAAGGTCTTGTCATATTTCCAGTCGATTTCAAGTTGTTCCATGACGTGCGTGTGGATGTTGGTGCCGGATAATTTTGATGTGACGCCGCCAACTTCCTTATGGCCCATTTCAGGTTCGAAACCATAATTATCAAGCGCCATCAACGACTTTTCAAGAGAAGTTCTCACTTGACCATAGGTGCGCTTCCAATATTGTTCTTTCAAATTTTGTGAGGTCGTCAGTTTTTCGATATCTGTTTTTGAGTCTGGTGTCTTCACCCAAAATTCGAGTTCAGTTGCACTCGTTAAGATGACATCTTCTATATCATCGCTTGACGTAAGACCTTCATACTCATCTAGCAATTGAGGGTTTGTCTTAAAAAGCGCAATAATCTCAGTTTTGAAATTCGCAACAGCGTTTTTTAAGACACTTCTTGAACAGACTTCTTTGCCTTCATGGATCAAGAAAGCAGGAATAATGAGTGACCCACATAAATTACCATCTTCAAGTGTGTGCGCCATGTTATAATCGACAATCCAATTGGCATTGAGATCTGGGATTAAATCGATCTTTCCGTTGTTGATTGAGGCTATTTCAGGTAAGTAGACAGAAGAACCATCTGTTTGTATGCCATTAATAAAAAAATCCTCCAATTCGTCGATCACGAGATTGACTGGAATTTTTTCATCTGTGTGGTTGTTCCCAAAGTCCACGGCAAGTAATGACAGAAATTGAATCTCAGGGTGATTTTTTAAAAGTGCCGCCAATCGATCAGGTGATTTATCTTCTTGTTTAATAACGTAGAGCATCTTCGAGCCTCCTTAGAATGTGGTATAACACGTCATATAATGAATGATTATATCATATTATATAAAAATGTAAAGAATATATTTTTTATAAAAAAGCTTGAAAATGTTGTGTTTAGATATATGTACAGGTTTATTTGTAAATTTCAATTTATGCAATAATCTAATTAATGTTCGTGTTTATGTCTTGGCGTTTAATGGATATTTCGTAGGATTAAGTCGATCAAGACATCATAAACGCCTGAAAAACAATTTAAGGCACCAAAGCGAATAGAGTGTGTATACATTGAAATGATTGTTATTTATGGCTTTATCGCGATTTTAAAGTCAATGCTTTATGGTTTGAGTGTTTGTCTCTTTAAAGCAATTATTAAATTAGCGACAAACAGGCAAATTCTTGTTGAATATTCGTAAATTTGCGGCACAATGACTTTCTGAAACATTGCTAAAAAGTCAGTAAAACCGTTGGCGTCAAATAGATAAGGGTTAGTCAATGCGTTACAAATGATAAAAATGGAATTTTCAGAATTGTTAGTACATTGTTTGAGATAACAAAAGTGAAACTGTGAGATTTACCCTCCAAAATAATCTTTTTAAATGGATATCCTATGATATAATTGTAGTAACACTAAAAAGTGCAGACTAATTACATGAAGGTGAATAATATGAAATATTTTGATTTCAGAAGTGATACAGTCACTTTGCCAACAGATAATATGAGACAGGCCATGTTTAATGCGGAAGTTGGAGATGATGTTTATGGTGATGACCCAACTCTGATAGAGTTAGAAGAAAAAAGCGCAAAGTTGCTAGGGAAAGAAGCGGCCTTATTTGTACCAAGTGGGACTTTTGGCAATCAATTGGCAATTCTCACGCATACTAAAAGAGGCGACGAGGTACTTTTAGGCGATGCATGCCATATACTTATGCATGAAGTTGGTGCTGCCGCATTAATATCTGGCGTACAACTAAGACAGGTTCCAACACATAATGGCTCTATGCAGATTAAAGATGTCGCCAGAATGATAAGGTCTCAAGACATCCATTATCCGGATACTGGATTGATTTGTATTGAAAACGCACATTCAAGCGGCGCAGTTATAAAGCTCAGTGAAATGAAGGCTATTTATGAGTTAGCAAACAAGCATGGCATTCCCGTTCATCTTGATGGTGCGCGACTATTTAACGCGTCACATGCACTTGGTGTCACTGTGAAAGATCTAGCAAATGATGCCGATTCTATTATGTTTTGCCTTAGCAAGGGCTTATGCGCACCAGTCGGCTCAATGTTGGTGGGAACGAGAGCCTTTATAGAACGTGCAAGAAAAAATAGAAAGCTCATGGGTGGCGGACTGAGACAAGCTGGATTCTTAGCAGCCGCGGGCATCGTTGCATTAGATGAAATGGTCGACCGTTTGGTTATGGACCACGACCTTGCAAAATATATGGCGGAGAAATTATCTGAAATCGACTGTATAACAGTTATGGAAGATCGATTAGACATCAATATGGTGTTTTGTAAAATCAAGATGAAACTCACTGAGGAAACTTTCACCGATCTATTACTTCAAGCGGGCATCAAGGTCAACGGTTCGGAGGATGGTGAGTTTAGATTCGTTACCAATTATTGGACGCCTTTAGAAGCCGTTGACAAACTTTGCAGTACGATTAAAGACATTTTGGGGGAATAATGAACTATCAGATTGACGATTTGAAGGAAGCAGTTAATAGATTGAGTGATTCTCTAATCAAAGAAGATGCTGAAGAAGTCGATATGTACGTCAGAATGATCAAAAATATCGCCACTCAAATCAAAAATGATTATTGGGCTGAGAATGTCAATGAAGCATCTATCGTCATTCAGCCAGTACAGAGTAAAGGGCATGAATACAAGACGATTAATACAATTGAATTTCTGTATAAACCGATGTACTTTCAGAATGTGTTCGAAGGCAACGAGATCGAATACTATTCTAAAGATCGAACGGAAGAACTTGTTGAGTCGGGTACATTTGATACTCACAACGATTTTTGGCAGTCTCATGAAATTGTCTATGGCAACGTCTATGGATCTATGCCACTTGAACTTGCTTCTAAGGAAGGCGTCGGTAAATTGTTGAAATGTGGATGGAAAAAGACGACCGTGGACATCATCGAATTTTCAAAAACACTGAATTTAGACGAAATACGAGTGTTAGCTGAGAAAAAGTACAGACATTATATACTACTTAAAGAGATTGAGACGCAAAGTGTGTTATTGCTTAGATACAATTTCTAATAGAATGGGAAGGCTGTAGTTACAGGATGGTGAATTATGTTTATCAATAAAGCCTCTTTGCGACTTGATTATGAGGTTGAAGAGCAAGATGCGGGGCTTAAGATCATTGATGTGCTCGCAACATCGATGCATATATCGAGTCGATTAATCAGAAAATGCAAGAATAATAACAATATTTGGCTGAATAATAAAAGTGGCTCCGTGAACCGAATCGTTCAATTCGGTGACATCATCTCCATGATGTTGGACCACGACGAAAATACATTTGAACCAAATGATCTTGAGGTTACAGTGCTCTATGAAGATGGAGATGTCCTCGTTGTCGATAAGCCCCCTTTTTTAGTCGTTCACCCCACAAAAGGTCATCCTGAAGGCACGTTAGCCAATGCCTTGTCTCATCATCAATATCAAATTGGACAAAACTATAAAATCAGATTTATCAATCGATTAGACAGAGATACGTCAGGAATCGTCTTGATCGCCAAAAATGCGTTTGCTCAGCAGATTGTTTCTGAGCAGATGCAGGCGAAATCAGTTGATAAATTTTATTTAGCCGTCGTCGAAGGTGAAATAAAAGATGATAAAGGGACAATTGATCTTCCCATTGATCGTGAAGCGGAAATGGATATAAAGCGCATTGTCATTGATACAGGGCTAGCATCGATAACACATTATGAAGTCTTAGAGCGATTCAAAGATTATACGTATGTTAAGATTTCGCTGGAAACGGGAAGAACCCATCAGATACGCGTTCACTTTTCCCACATTGGCCATCCAATATTGGGCGATCATCTTTATGGGCAAGTATCTGATATGATTGATCGACAAGCGCTACATTGTCATGTGATGTCTTTCAAGCCACCCCGTGAAAACGAGAAGGTTTCGGTGGTCTGCAATCTGCCAAAAGACATCGAAAATGTGTTGGCGATATTGAGGAAAGATATACCAAACAATTGATATTTTCACAAAATGAGGTTATAATATAATTAAGTTCTGGGATGTTGGTTATCTTTTTAAATTTTACCACTGATTATTTATAGGGAGAACGTGTTCTGCTGCGTATGACGAGCTGCTTTAGGTAGAAGTCAGAAACAATAGATAGTCCACCCACCTGGATTAGGTGTGGTGTGAGATTTTTGGGATGACGGCATTCTGGATCTCAATTTAACTTGTACGTCAAACCACGCGATAGCGTGGTTTTTAATTTTTCTTATGGAATAATGACCTGTTTTGGTCATTTGCAAATATGGGATTCCTTTAAATTGGAATTGTAAGATTTCCTAAGTTAGCCGTAAACTGTGAAAAAAACGTTACATTTGAATGGTTGTATTCTTCACAATCAGGACTTATAATGGACGTTGTGGAGGTAAAAACAATGCATTTTTTAAAGGCTTTTTTTAAGAATTTTAAATTCACTAATGAATATTTTAAATACGCCATGATACTTATAATTACGTTTATCATAAAAGTAAGCTATTTTAACTTTTCGACGGGTATGCCATTTAATAAAATCAAGTATATTTTGGTAACTGTTTGCGTATTTTTTCTAGTACTTACATTGCTTTATCGATCGAGAAAATGGTATCTTGGCGTCAGTGGACTGATCACGGTGATTATGTTTGGCGATTTGCTATATTTTCGCTATTTCAACGATTTTCTTTCAGTAAAACTCATGAATCAAGCGACATTTGTTGGATCGGTCACTTCGATTATCCTTTCGATTGTAAAGGCAACAGATGTTTTGTTGTTCGTCGACTTGGTTGCTTTTTTCTTCATCACGAAAGCTAAAGGACCGCTTAAACTATATACGCATAAGCTCACTTTTATTATGACGATTATCATTTTACCGTCAATTATATTGAGCATTTCGTTTTCTTCTATCTATACGGGGATTAAAAAATACGAGTTTTTTAATTACCATGTCTACGACATTCTTTCCTTGGATACAGAAAATAATCAACTGACTTCTAGTGAACGCAGTGCATTAATTGAATCGCAGAAGGCAGTGCATAGTGACAGTACTTCAGGTAAATACTTTGGTCTTGCAAAAGATAGAAATGTCATCGTGGTTCAGATTGAATCGCTTCAAAATGAATTGATTGGCAAATTCTATGAAGGTCAAGAAATCACACCAAATATTAATAAAATAATGGCGAAAGATTCTATCTATTTTTCAAATTATTATCAACAGCTTGGAAAAGGGAATACATCGGATGCTGAATTTACAACGCTCAATTCACTTTATCCGATAACTTCTGGTAACACGTATAATGTCTATGAGAAAAATGGGTTTTATGGCTTGCCTTGGATTATGAGAGAACATGGATACAGCGCTTCTTCCTACCATGGCTATACGGCGGGTTTCTGGAATCGCGAGAACATCTACCCACAAATCGGTTTTGAAAAAAGCTATTTTGAAGATAACTATATTATGGGTGAAAAAATCGTATTCGGTCTTGATGACCACGATTTTTTTGAGCAATCAATTCCGTATATGAAAGAAAAAGGGGAGAAGAGCTTTTCGTTCCTAGTGACACTTTCATCACACAAACCATTTGAAATTCCTGAAGATAAGAGATGGATTAATCTTAAACCAGAGGACGATAACTTTTTTGGCCACTATCTGCAAGCCGTTCACTATATGGATGACGCGTTTGGAAAATTTATAGAATCACTTAAGGCGGAAGGCATGTACGACAATTCCGTTATTATCTTCTATGGCGACCATTACGGTATTGGCATGGAAGATGAAGTTGCCCTTGAAAGAATGGAAAATTTCATTGGTAGTACCTATACGCATGAAGATATGTTCAATATTCCTCTTGTTGTGCACATTCCAAACTCAGGCATCAATGAAACTGTTGACGTCACAGGCGGTCAAATCGATTTCTTGCCAACGACGTTAAACCTATTGGGTATCAAAAACGAGTATCTGATTCTTGGAAAAGATTTGTTGAACACGGAAGAGGGCTTTGTTGCATCACAAACGTTTATGGAGAAAGGGTCGTTTATTGACAACGATGTCGTCTTTAAAATTGCCAGAGATGGCGTTTTTGAAAACTCTATTGCATACGATCGCGATACCCATGAACCCGTAAGTCTCGAGCAGTGTAGGGCGGGCTATGAACGTGCAATATTTGAAATCAACCTCAGCAAAAAAATTACTGAGAGTGACTCAGTGATTAGCATTGTGACAGAATTCCAGCGCAAAGAGGGCAAGTATGATATCAATTAAATGATGCAAGTGTTAATCTTAAAAAAATAAAACGGACGATAGCAAATCAAATTTGATCTGCTACAGTCCGTTTTTTATTAGATAGACTTATGCTTTTTTGCTATCAGCCTCTTTTTCTTTTTCTTTATCATTTCTGTTTTTGTTGCGATCGTTCGAACTTGATTTCGAAAAATCCACGAGATTGGTTTCACTCTGTGCGGGGTTTAGTAATGCGTCAATTGTGATGACGAGTTCCTCAGTTGGATCGACGACACAATTGCCTTTAAATAGTGACCCTTCTTTTGTATTGAAGCTCTTAGCGATAATATCGCCAATAAGCGAAGAATTTTGATGAATGTTTATTTTGCCCTTTACTTGAACATTGCCTTCACATTTGCCATATATTTCAGCGTTAAAGCTGAAAATATCCCCTTTAACATAGGCGTTTTCACTGATGATGACATTTCCAAGTGACTTAATGTTCCCAATTATTTTACCGTCGACTCTGATGCTGCCTTCACTTTCAATATCGCCTTTAATGAGCGAGCTTGATCCGATGATGATATCATAATTTGATTCGGGTTCTCTCTTTTGAAACATGTCGTCCTCCTGTTATTTAATAAATTTAAGTGGATTGATTGGCGTCTTGTTATAACGCACTTCGAAATGAAGATGCGGACCTGTGGTGCGTCCTGACGTGCCCATGGTTGCAATTTTCTCGCCCTTGGTCACTTCATCCCCTGGAGCGTACAGAAGCGTCTTGCAGTGCGCATAGACGGATTCATAACCATATCCGTGATCGACAATCAATACATTGCCGAAGTTGCCATCGTAAGCTGAGTAAGTGACAATGCCGGTACCAGCAGCAAAAATAGCGGTCCCCACTTTATTGCTAATATCGATACCATTGTGTAACTTGGAACGCCCAGTTATTGGGTCTTTTCGATAACCAAAAGGCGAACTATAAGTGCCACTTGTTGGGTAGAAATCTGGACGCGTGTCCAAATAACTGATTTGTGTGGATAATTTTGATACCAGTTCCGAATAAGCGGACGTTTGTTCAGAGATGATTTGCGATATTTCATCATTTGAAATCAAGGATTCTATCTCAGATAACAGAAGTTCATCGGGTGATAATGCGTCATTTGTCGAGGTCGCGGCTGCATCTGTCAACCTACTAAAAGATCGACTGACTGGTAATTCGACATTTGACTTTGTTTCATCGTTGAATAGGACAACGAGTTGCGACACATAGGCTTGAGTTTGTTCCATTTCTAATAATCTGGCAACGAGGAAATCATTTGAATTTTGAAGTGACAATTTTAAAGTCTTGATTTCTTCTGTTTTGTTGGCATTGATATTCTGGAGCATATCAAACTTATCCTGTGTCATTAAAAGATTTTCAGATAATGCGCTGTTTTCAAAAGTCAAAGTATCAGAAACGACCTTTGAACTGATGGTGTTGATCAAGAGCGTTATATTTATGATAATTAAAGCTACCAGCACTAAAAATGCGACTGCTATGTTGAGTTTCCACTGTTTGATTGATTTTTCAGCGCTGGGTATGACCATGATGGTTACTTTATTTTTCATAAAGTAGTTTCTAATTTGATTCATGTTATCCCCCAATTTGTAATAAAAACTTAATATATTCTACCATAGAACACGTTAAAATAACAATGTAATTATAAAATTTAGTTTACCTAATCATTTATATTCTGTAAAATAGAGTTAAAGAGAAAGTATTGGAGGAAATATCATGAGCGATAGAACAATTAGAATAGAAGAAAATTTAAGACGCGTATGCTATAAGATAAAGAAAAAAGGCCGCGAAATATTAAACGATGTGGATATTACGCCACCCCAATTTGAAGCCTTGCAATATTTGAGAAAAGAAGAAAATCTTACTATTGGAGAATTGAGCTCGAGAATGTATCTGGCTTGTAGTACTGTAACTGACCTCCTTGATAGAATGGAGAGAAACGAACTCGTCAGACGCGTTAAAGATGAAAATGACCGACGCATTGTCAGAATCGTCGTTCTTGAGAAGGGGCATGACCTCATCAAACGCGTCATGGAAAATCGAATCAATTATGTAGAGAGTATCATAAGCCAGTTAGATGAGAGCGTCATCGATGCCATTGATGAAAGCTTTAGAATATTTAATGAAAAAGTTGAATTATAATAGAGTACTTTCATAGGGGGAAGCATTCAGTTGAAAACGATAAATGATCGATACGATGTCATAAGACTAATTAGTCGAGATAATAGCTTCGTAGAATACCTAGTTTCCGATAAAAAGAAAAATTCCGAAATCAAACGGATTCGTATCTTTGATACCGAATTGTCCAACTATGACTTTATCAAGCATATGGAGGATGTTTTCGTAGAAATCAAGACCCTAATTCATGAAAATTTACTCTCAGCCTATGAATTTCAACCCATATTAACCGTAAATGGCAACAGGGTTAATAGAAAACAGTATTTTTATACCTATGAACATTTTGACGATGAATACAGCGTTCAATACTCTGATTTAAATAAATCTGAAATCAATAATGTTATCGTACAGCTTTGTAAAGCCGTACGCTTCTTACATTTTAGAGGGTTTATTTACAAATATCTGAATTTTGATCAAATGGTCATATTGAGACAAAACGGTCAATTGGTTATGAAGCTCAAAGACGTTGCGGGAAACTACATCAACGACTATTATTTTAAGATGGATCATGAACGTTTCAGCCAGTTCATTGCGCCTGAAATCATCTGGGGAGAAGAAACGGACGAACAAGTGGATATCTATTCATTGGGCGTGATGATTTACTATTTGTATTTTGGCGTTGACTATCGTTTAAAATCGCTACAAAGCGTTCTCAGTACTGGGCATTCCAACGAAATTCATCGGTTTATATTGAAGGCGACGAGCCATATAAGAGATGAGCGTCATGAAAGCATTCAGTTGTTTATTAAAGAACTATGTGCACTCATTTGGATTGAAGTTGACAGTAGTGACGTCAGATTTTATGATAAAATCCACGACAGCACAAAAATCATTGGCAGAGATGCTTTTTTAAAAGAAATCAAAATTCTCATGGATATGAAATCCAAAAAAGCGCTCTCTCAACAAGGTCTGTTTATTCAAGGCGAAAATGGCAGTGGAAAATCTCGAACATTAAACGAAATTTACTATATTGCTAAGTTTAACCGATACAACTATCTTTATTTGAGACCTTCAGATTTTTCGGAGACGTTTTATACGACTAAAGCGCTCATCAAATTCGTAGCAAATCAAGGGGATGTTTCGCCAATATTGATTCAGAAATATGGACAAGAATTAGCGTGTCTTGTACCGGATTTGATTGCGAAGTGGAATATAAAAGAAACGAGAGAACTCGATCCAAAACAAAATTATTTGAGGTTGTTGAACCGTGTATTCAACTTTTTTTTAGATTATACAAACAACAAGTTTTTTGTCATATTTATCGATGATTTTGAAAAAATAAGTCAAATCGAACGATCATTTTATGATCTGATGTTTGCTTATAAAGGCGCTACAAATTACTACACCATTTGTACATGCAATGAGGGGGATACGTTTGCTCAACGCTATTCTGAGGCGTCACAGCAAATCAAACTGTCATCTCTTAATCTTGAAGAAACCGGACAGATTGTAAAGACATCTCTGGGTCTCAATTATATACCTTACAAATTGACGCACCGACTTATGTTAGAAAATCAGGGCAAAGCCAGCTTGACAAAGCGCATGATCAAGAAGCTGTGGTATGATGGCATTATATTTTTTGACGTAGAAAAAATGACGTGGAATCTCGATGAGGTAGATGACAACTTCACTTTCGACTATGTTGATCAAAAGCGAGAAGATTATGACAACATCATAAACAGCATAAATAGAGACTATTATGAGATCTTGAGAAACCTATCCGTTCTTAAAGGTTCGTTTAGTGTGGAGACAATAGAGAGCCTCTCGGTAGTAAATGCGATTGATGTACCCGATTTTTTAATTGAAATGGAAGAAAAACACATTTTGAACAAACGCATCAGCGACGTTGAATACGTTTATGTTTTCAATACAAACGCGCTTAAAAAAGTATTCAATGACACGTTATCTATAGATGAGATGATTGATCTTTCAAGAAAAGCGTCTAGTTTGTTTGAAAAAAGTTTCTTGGAAAAGGGTGAAATCAATGAAAGTCTAATTGATTATTTCTTAGCGAGCAATGATATGGAACGTGCAGCTGAGTATTGTGTAATCTTTTCTGAAGACTACCTAAACAAGGCAAATAGCCATAAAGCGATAGATTTACTCGATCAAGGACTTGAGCTTTATACAAAGCTTTTAATAAAAGATAAAATAGTAAAAATCACCATGCAGTTAATCAAGTTGTTGATAAAATCCGGTAGGCTCGATCGCGCAATGATGCGTATCCAATTTTTATATGAGACGATAGATAAAGCGGATAATATAGCGAAGATAGATGTCCAAATTGAGCATGCGTCAATCATGTACTACAAAAACGACATTTTAAAATCGGAAGAGATTGCCGATGAGGCACTTGCATTGTCACATGAGTTCGGTTATATGGACGGTGAGTTTAGAGCTGCCTATATGAAGAGCAAATGTCTGATTAGCAATGGTGATCTTGAGGCGCATAAGCTATTAGCTGAGCATTATCTTGAAGAAAGTAACCAACTACAGTTGACTGAACAACAAGCTGTCTTTGAAAATGAAATCGGCATCAACCATCTATACAACAATCGATTTGATGCAAGTATTGAAGCTTTTTCCGAGAGTTTGAAACACTACAAAATGGTAGGCGACGACGAAAAAATAGTGAAGGCATACAATAATTTTGGCGTCATCTATCTTGACGGTTATGGCGATTATATCGTCGCTAGAGATTATTTTAGAAAAGCTTATACGCGTGCCAACAACCGCAACTACTCTGTTAGTTTGCCAGTTTATCTCAACAACTTAGGCGAAACCTACCGAATAGAAGGCCGCTACGAAATGGCTAATAAATATTTCGAAGAATCTTACGAAATGGCAGAGACCGTGGGCGATAAGAACATGACAATCCTTGCTCTACTCAATCTTTGCCACGGACAAATTCTAAACGAAACGTATGGGAAAGCACATAAATTGATTTCGCGACTTGAACATGAAGTCCAGATTATTAAAAAAAGAGATTACGACAAGTTCGACTACTATTTGCTCCATTTTGAGTATTATCTCGCCATGAACAGCATTATGAAAGTCAATCAATGGCGTTATGATTTCAATGCAGATGAAGTTCTAGATGACTATCGTAAATACCGACTAAAAATGATCGATATTAAGTTGAACTATAAAAAAGAAAATATTGTCCTTAACAATAAGGGTGAGAAGCGGTTTGACAAAAAACTGCCAATGGAGGAACTGGAAGCGCTTTATGAAATCACTCAAAATCCAGCAGAATCGAAACTTCTTCGAGAATTCGTCCTGGAACTACTGGTTGATACAATAGAAGAGAGCGACTATCTCAACGCAGAGCGACTGCTTGAAATGGATGTCGAGCTCAAGAAAAGATACAATACCAAAGTGGTGAGATTGAAGTGTGACTTTATTGAAGCTTGTTTTTCAGACTATGCCATCGAACGTATATTAGTGTTGATAGAGCCTATCAAGGAACAATCATCAGAATTCTTATGGCGCGTTTACTATATCCTCGGCAACGAGTACAATGAAAAGCGCAATACGTATGAAGCACTTAGATACTACTTGATGTCGTTGGATGTTCTGGCTGATTTGACGACAGAAATCCCACTCGAATTCAAGGAAACTTTTATTTTACATGATGATACTAAGATGGCTTTGAAAAGCAAAATCAACAAGATCATTCGAATTTTGCTCAACTTTGAAGGATCAAAGTACAGCAATTTGGTTGAAGGCCGCATTGATACAGTAGATGATTTTTTTGACCTCAACCAATTCAACTTGTTATATAACAACAGTGAATTCCTCAATCTCGCCTATAAAAACTACCACTTAGAAGAGCGTGAGAAGTATGAGAGTTCCACGGATTTAATCAAGAATCTTGAAAAAGACGAGATCGCAAATTTAAAAATCATCTTAAAATACCTTCAACAAGTGACCATTGGTGAACGCGCGTTTATCTATTTGCTCGACGAGAATGACAGCATCAGTGAGGTAATTAAAGCGGACGACAATGCCGTGGATTATGATATTATGCGCCTTATCAATAGTTTTGGTAACGATATTGATGGCATTTACATTTCAAAACTCAATTCACATACCAATATTCAATTGTTGTCTGAAGAACAAAAGGGGATGATTTGCTTCCCAATCTATGAAGCGACGCCTCATAAGTTGCCAGGTGCTCAAAGAAGAGATGATATCTTTAATGCTAAAAAGAAGATCATTGGCTATGTATTCCTCGATTCCACCAATGTCATCAACCGCTTTAACGAAGACACGTTTAATCAAGCAAAATCGTTTATTAATTTAATTTACGTTTTCATCGATAATTATAACTTGAAAAAACTCTCTACAATTGATAAACTCACTGGAGTGTATCTTCGTAAGCATATTGAACAGCAGTTTGCGATACAGATGAGTATTTCCAGACAACAAAACTTTAGTTTATCGGTCATCATGCTGGACATAGATAAATTTAAAAATGTCAACGACACATATGGCCATAGAAAGGGCGATGAAATTCTATCTAAAATCGGTGAACGCCTCCTCAAATCTGTTAGAGCAACCGATTATGTTGCTAGATATGGCGGAGAAGAGTTCATCATATTGCTTCCTGAAACCGATGCTGTGAGTGGGTATAAAGTTGCAGAGAAAATTCGTACAATGGTTGAACAGAGCAAATTGCTAGGGGAAGAAATGCCCTTGACCGTCAGTCTTGGTGTGTCGACGTATCCAGATGACGGCGCAAATGAAGAAGAACTTATAGAAAAAGCGGATCAAGCCCTCTATTATAGTAAAAATAACGGCAGAAATAAATCAACTAGTTGGGATGACAAGCTCATTAAAGAAGGCCATCGTTACGATCGATTGACAGGGATCTTGACGGGAAATATTTCTTCGGATACGAGAAATATGCAGGCACTGCTCGATATCATCAATCAACTCAACCATGGGCAGTTAGATCATGAAGGCATCAGAAATACCTTTAGTTCTCTCTTGGATATTACAGAAGGGGACGAAGTTCAATTCATTCGATTTGGAGAGAATGCCTCACTAGAAGAAGTACTCTACAAGAAAAAAGGTCAAGAATCGATTAGCGATGAACGCGTCCTAAATGAACGCATAATCGAAGCGTATAGAAACACCAACCAAAGCGTCTATTTCATCGATTGGGACGCATTGAACCCATTAGATCCTATTGATAGTGAATCGGCTGTGATGCCAGATTGGAAATCCTATATCATCATGAGCTTCAATAACGGGTCAAAAAATGGACTTTTGTCAATTTCAGTAAGCATTAAAGTCAAAGAATTCGATTTCAGCAATTTCAATTTTGTAGAATCACTGAGACCAGTTCTCGAGCATATTTTATTTCAGGGTTAAGCCATGCGCTAGGCGATGGGTAAGAAAGGGTAAAAATGATATTAAACGATTTTCTTCCAATGAATCGGGAAGACTTAAAAAAGCTTGAATGGGAAGGTGTCGATTTTGTCTTAGTTTCAGGAGATGCCTATGTCGATCATCCAACATTTGGTCCGACGATCATTGGAAGGGTTTTACTAGATGCCGGGTATAAAGTCGGCATCATCGCTCAACCGGATTGGAATGATCCAGAGAGCATTGCAGTGCTCGGTAAGCCGAGACTTGGCTTCCTTGTGACAGCGGGCAATATGGACTCAATGGTCAATCATTATTATGTATCAAGGCGACGCAGAACGACAGATAGCTTTTCACCTGGTGGTCAAATGGGTTTAAGACCAGATCGTGCGACGATCGTTTACACTAATTTGATACGCAAGAAATTTAAAGAGGACACGATCATCATAGGCGGTATTGAGGCGTCATTAAGGCGGTTTGCCCACTATGATTACTGGGATGACACGGTACGTCGGTCCATTCTATTTGATAGCGGTGCAGATCTACTGGTATATGGAATGGGCGAAAATCAGATCGTCGAAATCGCAGAGTATTTAAACAACGGCATCGAGGTTCAATACATCCAGCATATTCCAGGGACGTGTTTTGTCACGGACCATCTAGATATGCTGCCATCATACGTTGAAATTGATCCATTTGAAGTGGTCAGTCAAGATAAAACGGCATATGCCAAAAGTTTTAAAATCATCTATGACGAGCAAGATCCAATTAGGGGTAAGACCCTTGTTCAAAAGCATAAAGATAGGTATGTCGTACAAAATCCACCAACGCGTCCACTTGAAAGAGAAAATTTAGATTGGACGTTTAAACTCGGTTATCAAAGGGAGATTCATCCTTCCTATGTAGCACTCGGTGGCATTCCTGCAATACAAGAAGTTAAACTCAGTATTATTAGTGAACGCGGTTGTTTTGGAAACTGTTCTTTTTGTGCACTTGCCTTTCACCAAGGGAGAATAGTCAGTTCAAGGTCGCATGAATCCATCTTGGAAGAAGCACAACAGATTATCGCAGATAAAGATTTTAAAGGTTATATCAACGACGTAGGAGGCCCAACGGCGAACTTTAGAAACCCGGCGTGTGACAGACAACTCAAAGTTGGCGCGTGTAAGCACAAGCAGTGTCTATATCCTGAGCCATGTGAACACCTCAACGTCGATCACAAAGATTATAACGATATGCTGAAAAAGCTCAGAAAACTGGAAGGGGTTAAAAAAGTATTTATCCGAAGCGGTATTCGGTATGATTACCTTATGCACGATCCAGATAAGACTTTTTTTGTCGACCTTTGTCAGCACCACGTCAGCGGACAACTTAAAGTTGCACCTGAGCACATCGATGAAGTCGTACTTGACTATATGGGCAAACCAAGCGGTAAGCTGTATAGTCAGTTTGTTAAGGCGTTCGACGATATAAACAAGTCACTTGGAAAAGATCAATACATTATTCCTTATTTGATGAGTTCACATCCTGGAAGTACCCTCAAATCCGCGATCAGACTTGCCGAATACCTTAGGGACATTAACTATACACCTGAACAGGTACAGGATTTTTATCCGACACCAGGCACTTTAAGTACATGCATGTACCATACTGGCATCGACCCAAGGACCATGAAACCCGTTTATGTGCCGAAGACAAGTCAAGAAAAGGCGATGCAACGTGCACTTTTACAGTATAAAAATCCGAAGAACTATGACCTCGTTTATGAAGCGTTGATACTTGCGAATCGTCAAGACTTGATCGGCACGCACGATAAAGCATTGATACGTCCAAAGGTCAATAAAGCGGCTGGTACACAGCATAAGTCAGGTGCACAGCAAAAATCTAGTGTACATCACAAATCTAGCGTGCAGCATAAATCAGGCACACCGAAGAAGACTGAAAAAAGACGCTAAATGTATATAGTTTAACTAAAACTTTTTTTAAAAGGGGAAAAGCTATGAAAAATGTTGTTATTATTGATGGACAAAGCTTAACAATTGATCAAGTACTTGAAATTGCTAGATTTGGATATAAAGTAGAAATTTCAGAAGAGGCAAAGGCAAAAGTTGTCGTTGCAAGAAAATTCGTAGATGAACTCGTAGATTCACAAAAAGTGGTGTACGGTATAACAACAGGTTTTGGTAAATTTTCAGATGTATTGATTTCGAAAGAAGAGACACAAGCGCTTCAAACCAATCTGATCATCAGTCACTCATGCGGTATCGGCAATCCTTTTTCTGAAGAGATTGCAAGAGCGATTATGCTTCTTCGCGTTAACAACCTTGTAAAAGGGTATAGCGGTGTGCAACCCGCTACGGTTCAAACACTTGTAGATATGCTGAATGAAGGCGTACACCCGATTATCCCTGAAAAAGGTTCATTGGGCGCAAGTGGTGATTTAGCGCCCCTTTCACATATGGTACTCGTTATGCTCGGGCTTGGCGAAGCAACTTACAAAGGCGAGAGACTTGAGGGTGCTGAGGCAATGAGACGCGCAGGAATTCCTACCATCAAACTCACATCAAAAGAAGGCCTTGCACTGATCAATGGCACTCAGGTCATGACAGCTGTTGGTGCAATTACAGCCTATGAGGCAATTCAACTCCTTAAATTGAGCGACATTTCAGCTGCGATGACGGTCGAAGCATTAAACGGTATCACAGATGCGTTCGATCCTAGACTTCATGCCGTAAGACCGCATCAAGGACAAATCGACACGGCAGCAAACCTGCTCAGATTGCTTCAAGATAGTGGCTTAACGACCCATCAAGGCGATATACGTGTACAAGATGCCTATACACTCCGCTGTATTCCACAAATTCATGGCGCATCAAAAGATGCTGTCAATTATGTCGTTGAAAAAATCAATATAGAGATCAATGCCGTAACAGATAACCCAATACTATTTCCAGAAGATGGCGTCGTATTTTCAGGCGGAAATTTCCACGGTCAACCAATGGCGCTGCCTTTCGACTTCCTAGGAATCGCACTTGCAGAAGTGGCAAATGTCGCTGAAAGACGTATTGAGAGACTCGTTAATCCTCAACTTAGCGGTTTGCCTGCCTTTTTAACGCCAAATGGCGGTTTACACTCTGGTTTCATGATTGCACAATATGCAGCGGCGGCACTCGTCTCTGAAAATAAAGTATTGGCACATCCTGCCAGTGTAGATTCGATTTCATCGTCTGCAAATCAAGAAGACCATGTAAGTATGGGGACTATCGCAGCGAGAAAAGCGAAAGAAATATTGTTTAATGCGCAAAATGTCATCGCAATTGAGCTTTTAAGTGCGGCTCAAGCCATCGATTTCGGTGATGCAAGCAAGCTTGGAAAAGGGACTAGTGCTGCATATGGCGTTGTGCGTTCGAAGGTAACCAAAATTGTGGAAGATCGCGTAATGAATATAGATTTTAATAAAATATATGATATAATTAAAACAAATGAAATTGTGGAAGCGGTTGAAAAAGTGCTCGGACCACTTAAAGCATAGAAAGGAATCATCGTGTTAGGACAAGAAAAGTTGGATCGAATCAATGCACTTGCACAGAAGAAAAAACTAGAAGGTTTGACGGATGCTGAGCAAGTTGAGCAAGCAGAATTAAGAGAAGCCTATTTAAAAGCATTTAGAAAGAACTTCAAACAGCAACTCGATAATACAGATATCATATATAAAGACTAGTAGGGGGCGATTTTATGGCTGATAAACAATATATTATATTTAAATTGAATGATGAAAAATTTGCAGCCAATATCAATCATATCGCATCGATAACGGAGTATTCTTCGATTACACCACTACCAAACGGTCCTGCTTATGTCGATGGCCTTTTGAACCTACGCGGGGATATTATACCGGTAGTCAATCTAAAGAAGCGTTTTAAAATGACTGAACAAAAAATGAACGAGAAACGCATTTTGATCGCTAGAAAAAACAATGTACAAATCGGTTTTTTAGTAGATGATGCGTCTCAGTCCATGACAGTAGAAGAATCAAAAGTTTTGCCGCCACCACAGATTGCCATTAAGAAAGAAAATGATTATATTTCAGAAATTTGTATCTACAATAACGAACTGATTATTGTCGTCGATTTAGACAGGGTACTGTCAGAAGATGAAGTAAATGACCTCGTTGCGTTATAATTTTAGAAATATTGCCTAGTTTACTAGGACTCAAGATTCAAAAAAGCCCACGTTATTTATACACGTGGGCTTTTATGATATAATAAGCTTCAGACTGAAGGTGAGGGCTACCCGTGAAAAATCTAATTGATGTAAGTACGCTTGATCAAATTATACAAAAGACGGCGTTTGCTCTCGAAGATGGCAAAAAAGAGATTTTTGAAATCTCTGAGCAATCTAGACATGACTACACGTCATACGAACAAGAACTACTGAGTATTAAAGCAAAACTGATGATTATGATTAATGACGTCGACCGACTGGAAATACGCTCTAAAATGGCTCGAAATATGATCAAGACCATCAACGATCATTTTGATGAATTTTCAGAAGCAGACATCAAAGAAGCCTATGCACTATCGCAAAAAGTTGTACTCGCCTTGGCCTCAAAGCGCCAAGAGGAAAAAGAGCTCAACGAGCGAAGAAATGAACTTGAGCGCCTTATGCGTAACAGTATAGAGGTTCTAAAAAAATCTGAAATATTGGAGACAAAAGTGAGTGTCGCACTAGAATACCTAACAAGCGGCATTTTTGAACAAATTGAAGACATCAAACAAAAAAAAGATCTCAGTATTAAGATCATCGAAGCTCAAGAAAATGAAAAGAAACGTATATCCAGAGACATTCACGATGGCCCGGCGCAATCACTTGCCAATGTCATTTTCAAAGCAGAATATGTTTCTAAGATCATTGATACATCTCCAGTTAAAGCGAAACGAGAGATTTCAGAACTACAGGAAGATGTGCGTAACACGCTTAAGGACATCAGAAAAATTATATACGATCTCATGCCGATGTCACTCGATGATTTAGGACTCGTCCCAACCATAAAAAAACTCATATCAAACATTATGGATAACTACTCGATCGATGTTGATTTTCATGTCACTCAAAGTTCAATAATAGATAGTCAGCTTACAAACCTCATGGTGTTTAGGGTGATCCAAGAAGCCTTTAACAATATCGTCAAACATTCGAAATGTAAAAATGTAAAGATGAGAATTCACATCAGTGATATTGAAATTGAAGTTCTGATTGTGGATGACGGCGTCGGATTCGACGTCCTTCAAAATATTGAAAAGCCTCTTGGATATGGACTTTATAATATGAAAGAGAGAATTGAAATCGTCAACGGGACCATAGAAATCAATTCCGCAATGCATAAAGGATCAACAATAAAAATTAGAATTCCTAATAGGTGATGGAGGCGAGTATGAAAAAAATCAAAGTGGCTATAGTCGATGATCACGCATTAATCCGAGAGGGCATAAAAAAATTATTGGAACTTGAGGCGTCTTTTGACATAGTTGCACTTGCTGGGAACGGTCATGAAGCTTTGGAAGTGATTCAAGCGACAAGGCCCGATGTTGTATTGCTCGATATCAATATGCCGAATATGAATGGCATCGACTGCTTAAAGAAGATTAAGTCACAATTTCCTGAGATTAAAGTCATCATGCTCACAATCCATGAAGATGCGGAATACTTAATAGAAACCATCAATATAGGTGCGGAGGGTTATGTACTAAAAGATGCAGATGTTTCTTCCCTCATCAAGGCGATTCAAAAGGTCGTTCAAGGAGAAGTGTATATTCACCCGACATTATCTGGTATCTTAGTACGTGAATATAAGCGAAAAGATAGAAATATGGCAGATGTCATCGGCAACAATTTGACGAAACGCGAATATGAAGTAATAAAGCTTATCTCAAAGGGTTTCAATAATAAAGAAATCGCCGTTGAACTATTTATTAGTGAAAAGACCGTAAAGAACCACGTTTCAAATATTTTCAAAAAAATTAAAGTAACAGACCGTACGCAAGCTGCTCTCTATGCAATTAAGAATAATATTACAAAAATTTAATTCACTTGAATAGATTAAAATATTTCGGTATCCTATATATATCAGAATTGCATAATAATTTGAAATATTCAAATTTTTGAGGGGGCTTTATGGAAAATTCAACAAATTTCGAAGATTTATCAAAATCACTATCGCATAGTTTTAAAAATGCGTGGGAAGCATTAAATGAATCAGAACTCAAAGCGTGTTTTGATTTCAGTGAAGCGTATAAGAAGTTCCTCGATGCGGGTAAGACAGAACGAGAGAGTGCAAATGAAATTTTGAGACTTGCTGAGAGCAACGGCTATAAAAATATCGAGGCTTTTTTAAGTGGTAAAGAAAAGCTTCAATCGGGTTCTAAAGTTTATGCAATGAACAGAGATAAATCCATCATCATGTTTATCATGGGCTCTAAACCACTTAGAGAAGGAATGAATATCGTAGGCGCACATATTGATGTGCCAAGACTTGACCTCAAACCTTTCCCTTTATACGAAGACAGTGATATGGCGTTCTTCAAAACGCACTACTATGGTGGCGTCAAGAAATATCAATGGACGGCTACACCGCTTGCATTACACGGCGTCGTTTTCAATAAAAATAACGAAAAAATTGAAGTCGTCATAGGAGAAGATGAAAGTGATCCAATCTTTGCAATCACAGATTTGCTCCCACATCTTGCTAAAGATCAAACGGCAAAAACGCTTGCAGAAGGCATCGATGGTGAGACCCTCAATGTACTAGTTGGTAACATGCCTATTGGAGACGATAAAACCAAAGACAAAGTAAAACTCCATGTTCTTAAAATATTAGGTGAAAAATACGGCATAACTGAAGAAGACTTCTTATCGGCAGAATTTGAAATCGTACCAGCTGGAAAAGCAAAAGATCTTGGCTTTGACAGAAGTATGATCTCAGCTTACGGCCACGACGATAGAGTGTGTTCTTATGCTGGCCTTGCCGCTTTGTTTGAATTAAAAGACGTTCAAACGACAGCATGTGGTATGTTTATGGATAAAGAAGAAGTTGGGAGCCAAGGTAATACGGGTTCGCAATCGCGCTATTTTGAAAATATCGTTGCAGAACTTATTGCACTTCAAGAAGTAACCTACAATGATCTTTATTTGAGACGCTGTATATCGAATACAAAAGTTCTTTCAGGTGACGTCGGCGCAGCTTTTGATCCAAACTTTGCTAGCGCCTATGACAAGAAAAATTCACCGCATATCGGTAAGGGCGTTCAACTTGTTAAGTATACGGGCTCTAGAGGTAAAGGTGGTTGCAATGACGCCAATGCCGAATTTTTAGGTGAAATACGGAAACTGTTTAATGACAACAACGTCGTCTGGCAAATTGGAGAACTAGGCAAAGTGGATCAAGGCGGCGGCGGTACGATTGCATATATTTTGGCAAATTCTAACGCAGAAGTCGTCGATTGTGGCGTTCCAGTTTTGAGCATGCATGCACCGTATGAAATCGTTAGCAAAGTCGACGTGTTCATGACCTTCAAAGCTTATAAGGCGTTCTTAGACAGATAGACACAAATTGTTTACATCCTACGTTATTTCTAAATTGGAAGTTGTTTATAAAATAATGTATAATAGAATATAAGTGTTAATGAGCATTATTATACTAAATAATGCTCATTTTTTTTAAGGAGGCCGCTAATATGAATAAGAGGATTTTTGTTATTGATGATGATGAAAACATTAGAGAACTGATCACACTATATTTGACAAAGGAAGGCTACTCCGTTGAGCAATTTGAAAGTGGAGAAAAAGGCGTAGAAGCCTGCAAGGCAAATGCACCTGATCTCATACTGCTCGATATCATGATGCCCGGTATGGACGGTTATGACACGCTAAAAGCCGTTAGAAAAATGGGTTCAGTCCCAGTAATCATGGTAACCGCTAAAGATGAAACCTTTGACAAGGTTTTAGGTCTTGAACTTGGAGCTGACGATTATATCGTTAAACCTTTTGATCCAAAAGAGATGACAGCTCGTGTCAAAGCGGTCATAAGAAGATTCCAAATGGCAGATAAAATGGAACAAGATGGCATCGTGAGTGTCATCAATTTAACGATAAATATGACGGATTATAACGTCACTTATTTTGGTGATATTTTAGAACTGCCTCCTAAAGAAATCGAACTATTAAACTATCTCGTCAGCCATCCAAACAGAGTTTTTACGAGAGAGCAACTGCTCGATCATATCTGGGGTTATGATTTTTTTGGTGAAACGCGAACAGTGGATGTACATATCAAACGTCTTAGAGAAAAATTTGAACGCGAAAACAACGGTTGGGAAATTAAAACGGTTTGGGGCGTGGGATACAAATTTAAAATTGAATAAGCAGAAAAGCAGTAGAGGTAAACAATGAAAACAATTTTTCATAAATTTGCATTTGTCTATATCATGATTTTTTTGATTTCATTCATATTGATTATAATTGGTGTCAGAACGGTTTTGGACATCTATTTTGTCAATCACGAAACAGAATTAATTATTAAGAGGGTCTCGAACTACGAAGCGCTTATCAGTAGCCGTTATGTAAATACCATTAGTTTAACCGTTTTACAAGAACAGGTCATGCTACTCGATGGTTATACGGGTGCCAACATATGGCTCTTTACTGAAAAAGGCGAATTATACTCAACGGAAACGGATAATGAAATACTGGCTGATATAACCGTGCACCCTGATCTTTCAGCGGATATGGCACTCGTCTTTTCAGGTAAAACGACGAGTCGAGAAGTCCTATACAAGGGGTTATATAAAGAGCGCATGCTCCGTGTTGGCTACCCCTTTAACGTGGGTGAAGACACCTATGCGATGTTTGTCAACGTCCCGATGCCCGAAATTGAAGATACCATTTCAAAAGTATCCATCATAATCTTTATATCCATCGCCAGCTCTGGCGTCCTTGCTGTCATACTTATCTTTCTAATGACGCGGCGTATGGGGTATGAAATCAATGTCATCAATGAGTCCGCAAGGTATATTTCAGAGGGCAACTTCGATAAAAAAATCATTATCAATCGGAAAGACGAGTTAGGTGAACTCGCCGAAAGTTTCAATATTATGGCAGATGAACTGAACGAGCAAGAGAACACAAAACGCATGTTCATCTCAAGCTTATCACACGACCTGAGAACGCCTCTTACAACTATAAAAGGATATACTCAGGGCATATTGGATGGCACGATTGAAGCCGATAAACAGGAGCGTTACTTAAAAATTGTATTGACTGAGAGCGATCGTTTAATCAAGATGATCAACGACCTTCTTGATTTGTCAAAAATGGAAAGTGGGGCATTGGTGCTCAACAAGACAGATTTCGACATGAATGAAATGGTCCTTAACGTATTAGATAATTTCGAACAAAAAATCATAGGAAAAAAAGTAAGGTTGACCATCGATTTGATGAAGGACAAAGTGCTAGCACATGGTGATTATACGTCCATTCACCGCGTCATCTATAACCTTTTAGATAACGCTACAAAGTTTGTCGAAGAAGAAGGTTCAATCAGCATACGCACGGAACTTAAAGGCGACAAACTATTCATTGGTGTCAGTAATACAGGTCGCGTTCTCTCACCAAAAGAACTTGAGCTTATATGGGACCGATTTACTAAACTCGACAAATCACGAGGGCTTGAAAAGAGATCATCAGGTCTTGGATTATCTATCGTGAAAGAGATCATCAAAGCACATCACGAGAAAATCGATGTATTTTCCAATGAAGATATTGGCGTTGCCTTTATTTTTACCTTGTCGACTCAAATCTTCAAATCCTAAAATTTAAAAAATGTTTATAGTATTATTCATAATATGTTCAAATATTTACCTTATTGTATAGTCTAGGAGGTGTGTAAAATTGTTGAAGTCAAATAATGGATCAAAGCATAGACAAGCACTTGATCAACTGTTTTACGATGTCATGGAAGAGAAAGTCAGCTGTGCTATCAAAAAAGGCGAAAACGTTATCAACACATTCGATGTGGATGTGCGTGAAACAGAAACCTGTTTTTTTGTTGAAGCGGAGTTACCAGGTTTCACGATTGATAATATTACGATCGTTTATGAAAACAGTTATTTAAGCATTATTGCTCAAAAACATGAACTGAACCAGGAAAAAGACTATGATTTTATACGCCGTGAGAGAAGATTTGGCGTTTTCAGACGCAATTTTTTAGTTCAAAATGTTGATAAGGAGAATATCCGCGCAACGCTTAAAAACGGAGTACTAAAAGTTGAACTTCCCAAATCTTCCCATACGATGTTTTAATACGAGCGACGAGGTGATTCAATTGGATGAGAATGAACGAAAAAATGATGTGACTACTGAAAATGAAGAAACAAATGAAAATGAAGGCGTCAATGAAAATGAAGAAACCAATGAAAATGAGTCGGAAATCAACAATGACGACGGTGAAGTGAATGATTTAGAAGAAGAAATTTTGCTAAATGATTCAATCGAGAGTGTCGAAGAACCCAACGAGCCACTGGTTGTACCTGTGAAAAAGGCTACTAAAATTAAAATGAACGTGGTGTTGATGGTTTTACTGTCCGTCGTACTCATTGGGGGAAGTGCGTACACTATTGGGTATTACAAAGGTCAAATCAATTTAAGCGATGTTGAAATCAATGAAAAAGTTCAAGCATTATTAGAAAACAATTATAAGTCAGAAATTTATAAATCTGTTAAAAACTACATCGATGAATCGGGCATCAATGGCAACCGTTCTGAAACCGATGTTATCGAAATATTCAAAAATGTTAGCAATTCCATTGTTGGCATTACAAGTAAAACGTATATACAAGATTTGTTTAATAGTCAACAGGAGTCTCAAGTGACAGGATCGGGTGTTATTTTTGATCAAACCGGGGATTTGCTATATGTGGTGACCAATAATCACGTCATCAGTGATGCAACCGATGTTATTGTTGAAATAGCAAAAGATCAAATCGTTAATTCCAAAATTGTCGGTTATGACGTAAGTACCGATTTAGCGGTTTTATCGATTCAAAAGAAAGACATCGATGCCACTTTGTTAAAACAAATTAAGCCTATAGCTATTGGTGACTCTGAGAAAATACAAATTGGTGAGATTGCCATAGCCATTGGGAATCCACTTGGGTACAACAACTCAGTCACACAAGGGATTATCAGTGCGGTTGATCGTCAAGTAAATCAAGATACAAACGTTATGTACATCCAGACAGATGCAGCGATCAATCCCGGAAATTCAGGGGGTGCACTTGTAAACAGTAAGGGCGAGCTGATCGGTATAAATTCAGCGAAAATTGCCGAAACAGATGTTGAGGGGATTGGATTTGCAATACCTTCAGATAAAATGCTAACCATTGTCACTGAATTGATACAGAGCGGTTTTGTATCCCGTCCATATATTGGTATAGGCGGTGTTGATATTGATGAAAGCACTGCGAAACTTTACAATATTCCAATGGGTGTCCTCGTTCGATATGTTTATGAAACGTCTCCGGCAGAACTTGCAGGTGTTAAAGTTATGGATTTAGTTATCGGCATTGATGATGAGAATGTATACAACATGAAGGATTTAACCACCATTCTTGGGAACTATAAACCTGGTGATACGGTAAACCTTAAGATTGTTAGAGATGAAAAAACGGAAATAGTAATTTCGGTTGTTTTAGGCAATAAAGGCAGTCAAAAGTAGCTATAAATATTAAATATATATATTAATTAGGCTTGACCTGTAAAGGTACAAGCCTTTCTTTATGTTTCATGATATACTTAAGTATTGATTATTTAAGGGTACTACCGACTATTGGAGGAAATTATGAAGTTCGAAAAGAAAAAGGATAAAACTGACAACAAAACTGGCAATAAAACTGGCAATAAAACTAAAAACAACGCAGCACATGCGAAGGATAAAAAGTTTAAGTCTGACAAACCTGAAAAAGCATTTTCAGGCGAAAAAATGGAGAAACAAGTAAAGACAGAACGCCCAGTAAAAACAGAGAGACCGACAAGAACAGAGAGACCGGACAAGCCTAATAGAGCCGTTAAGCCAGGACAAACAAATAGACCCGCAAGACCTGCTAATCCAAATCAAGTCGAAAAACCGGTTAAATCCGTGAAAGCTGCAAGAGCTGAAAAGCCTGCTAAGGGCAGAGATGAAGATAATGACCTAGACAAAGATCAACAGGACATGATGATCACAAACAAATTTTTGGAAATTGAGATCATAGATATTGGTGACGAAGGCGAAGGCATCGGTAGATCAGAAGGTATGACCGTATTTGTTGATGGTGGATTACCTGGCGATATCGTAACCTGTCAAATTGAAACACAGAAAAAAAGCTATGCAAAAGCAAAACTCAAAAAAATTCTAAAACCATCTGCAGATCGCGTAGAAGCCAAATGTAGCGTCTATCAGTCATGCGGTGGATGCCAGCTTCAAGATTTTGACTACAATGCGCAACTTAAATTTAAAGAGAACATGGTTCTGAATGCTCTTAAGCGCGTTGGACAATTTTCAGATATTGAAGTAAAACCGATTATCGGCATGAAGGATTCATTTAGATATAGAAATAAAGGCCATTATCCGGTTCAAGGCTCTATTACCCAACCTATCATTGGGTTTTATAAAAAGAGCTCACATAATGTGGTTGATGTACGTGATTGTTTGCTTCAAGATGCTCAAAACGCTATCATTATCGAGATGATTAGAAAATATATGAGAGACTTCAAAGTCGCTCCATATGATCAAAGATCACATGAGGGTACCCTCAAAAGCGTTATGATTCGCAAATCAGAAGCAACGGGTGAAATTATGGTCGTGCTCATCACAAGTGGTAGAAAACTTGCTATGACTAAAACGCTTGTAAATTTACTTACAAAAGCCGTTCCAGGAATCGTGTCTATTGTTCAAAACGTTCATGCTTCACATAGTATCAAAGGACTTGGCGATGAAAACAAGATCTTATACGGAAAAGCCACAATTACCGATGAAATTGCAGATTTGAAATTCGAAATTTCTCCGGAGTCATTTTATCAGGTTAATGCCAAACAGACAGAAGTGATTTATAAAAAGGCACTTGACTTCGCGCAGCTAACTGGTGAAGAAACTGTCTACGAACTTTATTCTGGAACGGGAACAATCTCTTTGTTCTTAGCACAAAAGGCTAAAAAGGTATACGGTATTGAAAATGTTGAAGAAGCGGTGCTCAATGCACGTAAAAATGCTCAACTCAATAATCTAACAAATGTTGAATTTATATTGGGCGATGCTGAAACTGAATTTGAAAAACTCTATGAAGAAGGCCACCGCGCCGATGTCGTTGTGGTAGATCCACCGAGATCTGGTTGTGAAAGTACAGTCATCGAAACGATCTTAAAGATGGCACCAGAGCGTATTGTTTATGTGTCATGCAAACCGTCTACGCTTGCGAGAGATTTGAGGTTGCTTTGTGACTCAGGTGCATATAAAGTGGCTGAGATACAACCAGTTGACGTATTTGGGCATACGGCGCACGTTGAGTGTGTCGTAAAGTTGGAGAAGCAATAGAAATAAGTGAACAGAATGGATTAAAGCCATTGAGTGTCCTGAGGATGTTCAATGGTTTTTTGTTTGAGGAAACATATCAACTTGGTTCTATCATTTTCTATCAC